>JAOAPO010000061.1 GCA_025462945.1 Bryobacterales bacterium | reverse complement strand
CAATCCAGCCGTCTCTCTCGGCAATCGGTATGAATGCGCCGGGCCCGATGATCCCCAGGTCCGGATGGTCCCAGCGGGCCAGAACTTCAAAACCAGCTAATTCCCCCGTGCGTACCGCTGCTATTGGCTGGAAAAATGGCACGAATTGCCCGGTATCCAAAGCGTGTCTGACCTGCTGAGAGTTAGGGGTGAAGGGCATTTACTGCTGCTTTCGTGAATCTCAGATTGGATAAAACCCCGACAGCAATGGACAAGGCCTGGAGAGCGCCGATCGGGTACTTTGTCCCGTCCCTCAGCCCTAAGGCACCGCCTAACTGCCTCAGCAGACAAGAGTCGTACCGCGTCAGGCCGGTCTTCAAGGTGCGATGGACTCGCTTTCCCTGGGGACCGCGCGCGGTGTCCGGTTGCTTCCGGCTCAAACCTGTTAGTTTACCCCAATTTTGGCGACCGGGGAGAGAAACGCGACTGTCGAATCCAGACTCTTCTGGCGGATTAATCAAGTGAAACACGGTCGGAATGCAATGACAATCGGCAAGGATTCCACTCTTCCCGCCCGGCTGGTTCGCCGGAAAGCCACGGTAGTGTGTGCGCCTGCGTTCTTGAAAGCCCCGAATCCGCGCGTCTGTGCGACTGTTGTGCAGCAGTCGTTGAACTCGCCATTGCATGGTGCCCGGCGCATCTGAGGCCACCGCATTCCAGAGAGCCATCGGCGAGAACCGCCAAAGGAGTGAAAACCTTACGAGCCGAGCCGAATTGCGCCGAGCTGGAGACGAGTCCTCGGGTACCGCGCGCGTGGGGCTGTTCCCCTTTTGAGCTTCAATATCCAGCACCAACATACTGGTAGTACTGTACGATATTTTTATCTAAAGATGTTTCCCAAGTGCAATTCGCAGTTCCTCATGATTCGCCCGCTGACCGCCTCGGAGAGACTCCAGGTGGCTCTCACGGGTAAGCGCAAATATATATGCCAGCAGTGCCTTACGGAATTCCGGGCTAAAGACCGACAAATGGTCTCGCGGGAGATTCCGGCAGCTGAGAGTCTGAGGTATCCCGCCCGGTAGCTGTGCCGCACACCAAAGAGCCCAATGAAGTGTAGAGCGAGAGGAACAGGAGTTATAAGGGGTATTTGCGGTGTTGGTACTCTTGCTGCCCCGCGCGATCAACCGGCCGAAGTGCCACTTCAGCGCATCCCACAACTGCTTTTGATCGGCGCGGCAGGAGTAGTCGGCGCAATGAATAGGCTGGCTGCGACCCTGAGTGAAAAGCCTCGGCTCCGACTGGCGACACAGTACTCGATCAGAGCAGTACGACCGGCGACATCCGGCTCCAGCTTCAGGAGCAGGCTGCGGACGAAAAGACATAGCCCGCGCCCGTTCCATTGCCGCCACGCGCGGTCGCGACTTGGGAGTTGAGCCGAGCGTGCGCCTTCTGTGCACTGTCCGCTGGATCCGCTTCTCGCCCATTGAGGGGTTGACTCGATAAGTCCCGGACGCTGAGCCAGTCTCCTTAAGAGCCGTCTTGGGAGCACAACTTCCGTCGAGATCCCCATTCAGACCTGTACCCGAAGGCACTTCCGTCGTTGAACCTGATGCGAGAAGGCAGCCAACTGTCTACTTCTTGCCTGGGGCGCTGTCAGTCCCTTCAACCCGGAGCTGATTATCCACCGCGAACGCGCCGTGGACGCCCTTCGCGCGAATACCCGCGATATTCTTGTCCCCTTCGTTCGCAACCACTCCTTCAAGCCGGATATTGCCGTTCTTCACGATGATGTGAATAGCTGGAACCGCCCGGTAGCCGTAGCGCGTGGAAAGGACGGAATCTCCGTAGATCGCGCGGTAAGCAGCCAACCGGATACGGTCGTCATTCGGTGAAACCGGCAGCACCTCTATCTTGTTGACCACCTGCGAAACGCCTTCGATGCGCTTCACCACATTCTCTGCATCGGATTTAAGTGTCGGGCGGACCACCTCGCCCACCAGCGTCAGTGTCTCCCCCTGCGCCGTGAAGCCCAGATCGTCGAACACTCCGTAGTAAGGCAGCATCACCAACTCGTGCCGCACTTCACGGATCAGACGTGATTCATCCGCTTTCACGGCTGTATAGGGGTACTGATGTTGCGCCGTGGCAGCCGAAACGATCATTGCGCTGACGAGCCATGCCGAAGGCGGAAACATTTCAGGATCTCTCACTCAATCCCTCCTCTGGCCGGGAGGACCTCTGGCGGTGGCTCTACACGGCGTTGCGCGGCGCCATCCTCGATGGACGTTTGAAGCCCGGCGCCCGCATGCCGTCCGCACGCAGCCTGGGGAAGCAGTACTCGCTTTCGCGCGGAACCGTCGTGGCAGCTTTCAACCAACTGCAGGCGGAGGGATACACACGCACTGAAGTTGGGTCGGGAACCTACGTCGCCGCAGTCGTCCCTGATGGATTCCTGTCCGCAACGCACAAGCCCGCTGCTCTCGCGCACCCAGCGTCGAAGGCCGCACTCTCCAAGCGCGCGAAGAACTTTCTCAAAGGTGTGGAAGTAACGCCTGCGTCTCGCTCGATCGGCAAGGCTTTCCGCACCTATGAACCGGCCATCGATCTCATCCCGGTAGACCTTTGGGCTCGCGTTGCTTCGCGCGTCTTGCGCCGAGCTGCGGGCTACCAGCCGCTCCGTCGAGCCATCGCTGGGTACGTAGGCGCGTCGCGCGGAGTGCACTGCTCTCCCGAACAGATCGTCGTCACCTCTGGCGCACAACAGGCCCTCGACCTGATTGGCCGTTTCCTCCTCGCGCCCGGCGATCGGGTCTGGATGGAAGATCCTGGCTATTTCGGCGCTCTTCAAACGCTCCGCGCCACAGGTGCGCGTATCGTTCCCGTCCCTGTTGACGCGGACGGCATCAACGTCAAGGCGGGCTGCAGGGTTGCACCCAAAGCGAAGCTCGCCTACGTCACGCCGGCGAATCAGTTTCCGATGGGCGTTACCATGTCCGCGGAACGCCGACTGGAGCTCCTGAGCTGGGCCGCCCGCGCGAATGCATGGGTCATCGAAGACGAGTACGATGCCGAGTACCGCTACTTTGGTCACCCCGTTGCCGCTCTGCAGACACTCGACAGTTCCGGTTGCGTAATCTATGTCGGCACCTTCACGAAGATGCTCTTCAACGCGCTGCGTCTCGGTTTCATGGTTTTGCCCGAGCGCCTCGTAGAAGCGTTCACAGCAGCCCGCAGCTTCGTCGACCGCCATCCGCCTACGCTCGATCAGGCCATCCTGGCGGAGTTCATCACCGAAGGCCACTTCGGCCTTCATCTCCGCCGCATGCGCCAGACCTACGCGGAACGCATCGAGGTTCTCAAAACGGTTGCGGACAAACACCTCAGTGGACTGCTCGACGTCGTCCACGCGGGCGCGGGTATCCGTACACTCGGCTGGCTGGAAACGGGGAAGCTCGATCAGGACGCGGCGAAGCAGGCGCGGAAGCTCGGGCTCGAAGTAGAGCCGTTGTCGATGTTCACAATGAAATACCCACAGCCCCCTGTTCTCATTCTTGGCTTTGCAGGCTGCAACCCGGCAGAGTTGCGACGTGGCGTCGCTGTCCTCGCAACGGCGCTAAGTTCGCGCTAAGCGCAGCGGAGCGCTGCCTCCCGGTGCTTCACCCTGCGCGGGCGCTCCGCTGGGTCCGGCATGCGACTGCGTTCCGCCTTTTACGGCTTGAGCCCGCTGCTATTCTGCGACTTGGTATT
>JAOAPO010000049.1 GCA_025462945.1 Bryobacterales bacterium | reverse complement strand
GGGTCGCTTGAGCGTTTTCACGTAAAGAAAGCGCAGTGCGGAGGTCCGCGCCTTCACCGTTTTCGGCGACAGCTTTCGCTCGGTTAGCAGATAGTGGTGGTGTTGGCGGATTTCATCCGGACCGAGCCGCTCGGGCGAGCGGCCGAACTGTCCGGCGAACTCCTTGACGGCGCTGATGTAAAGCCGTATCGTCTCAGAAGAGTAGTTACGACCCCGGAGTTCCTCCAGCATCTTTTTGCGAAGTTGGGTCACAAGATCTCCTTGTGACCCACACACTATCCGAAACAGCCCCAGACAACGACCTACGCTGAGCGCCCCCCGCGGAGCGGGTTAGTTCGAACGGCGTTACCAGAAAATGAGGCATCGTGGTGGGCGACGCCAATCGGTACACGGTTCGCTCTCCGGCTACCGATATTTCGTCATAACGTCCTACATGTCAGACGTGGCGCAAATGCTTGAAGTGTTCGGCGTCAACTATGAATTCCCTCGGGCTGCCTCAACAAGGAACGTTACCGAACCGGTAAATGTCGTAGCGCCTGGCTGGGCCACTCAGTGGGAGGCGAAGGCGCGTTGTGCCGTTTATCGGACGCGATCCTTTCTACACTGAAAGAGCCTGAGCGCAGGATAAGGCTCTCGAGGGATGGAACCTGAGCGGCGCATCAGGTGCGGGCATGACGGAACGGTCGGCTCTTGACCGTTCCGCATCCCTTATGCCCGCCGGAGAGCGTTAAATCCTGGGGGTTTGGGGGCTGGCCCCCATCTCGATCAGAGATGTCTCCTCGGCCAGAGAGGTAGCCTCGGCGCGGATCGAAGGCATAAGTGCAGCTTCGCTCCCGGCACCGAGCACCAGTCGCCGTGCAATGGCGGTGCGCCATTCCTTCACCCGACGCTGCAGCGTGCGCAACTGACCGGCCGGGAACGACTCAGGGCGTTGTTGCTGCAGGCGCTGGAACAGTTCTTTGGCCGTGGCCTCCGGCTTCTCATTCAGCCATTGTTGGATTGTCGTCCAAACGCTCTCGAAGGGATCTTCGCGCGTTCGCCATGACCGCGGTGCGACCGCCCGCTTGCGGTGGGTAGCGCGGATCTCGCCTTTCTTCCATACAGTCCCGAGGCTTCGGACAAACTGGTCGACTCCTGTGTCGGTGGGTGCCGGCGGACCGGAAGCCCCACAGACCTCAAGGCAGGAGAGCCTGTTTTGTGCTTCGCGGATGCGGCGCAACAACTCGATGGGATCGAGTGTCGCGAAGGTTTGGCGAAGCCGTTCTCGGTGCTCTGCCGTGACTCGCTCTGATGCCAGCAGGCGCTCACACGTCGTTGTCGGTGTGTCGTATTTGCGGCTCAGTTTGGCGCCATTGCGGATCTTGCTCTGCAGCTTGAAAGACGGCAGGAAGAAGTTGACATACAACCGAGCGGCTCTGTGCAGTTCCGCCAGCGCTTCGAGAGCCTCCAGGCCTTCCAGCCGGCCGTAGCCCACCATTCGGCGGACTACGGAACCGTTCTTTTGCTCGATCCATGCCTGGTCATTCTTCTTGTAAGCACGAGATCGAGTCAGTTCGATTCCTCGATCCCTGCAGTAGTCGACCAGCGTCGCGTTGATGAATGCGGCATCGTTGTCAACGTCAAGTCCCAGCAGCGGGAAGGGTAACTGGCTCCGGATATCTTCGACGGTCATCGTGACCAGCGTCTGCTCTCGCACGAGCATCGGCGCCGCCACGGTCCACGCTGAACCAATATCGGTGAGCACTAGACTATGGAGATGACTGCCTGCGACAGACTTGCCGCAATGGGCCACCATAATTACGTTGATCGGCGCCGGCATCCGTCTGCTCACGATGGTCACAATTCAGCAGCGCCGAGAGCGTATGAATCGGCAGATTAACGAGCAATTACGTGCTCTGATCGCTGCCTACAAAACGCTCCGCAGCGATCACCACCAGTTCCTGGGTATGGACAACGTTGCCGGTGGCAAGCTCGTGCGCCGCACGCGCCGCCAGTCGGACCTGTTCCTCGATGCCAAACAGAATGATGCCGCTTCAACCATGTCACGAACCCGGCGTCCCCGATCCGACCCCGGCGAAATCAACCAAGCTCACTTCGGATGGCGACGTTGCTGCAACCGCCGGCGCTTCTGCGCCGGCGCAGATCACCGGGGTGAGTCGGATCCACGCTCAAGTCACCCGTGAAAGAGCCGCCCAGCTCCCGTGCTGCCGCACGCTCAGGTCAGTGGCTTCAACTCCCCGAAAACGGTTGGAATCAGCTCGGCCACGGTGGGATGGATGTGCACGGAATGCGTCATCAGCGAGAATGGCTGGCGGGCGTACATGGCGGGCAGAAGGCAGTGGATCGCCTCGTCGCCGCCGACCCCGAAGACAGTGCCGCCGAGAATATGGCCGGTTTCTGCGTCGGTCAGAACTTTCATGAAGCCGTGAGTTTCGCCTTTCTCAATCGCGCGTGACACCTTGGTCATAGGGCGGTACCCGATCATGGCCGGTCTGCCGCGTTCGCGCACCTGCCGCTCGTTCATGCCGACCCTCGCCAGAGGCGGATCAATATAGAGAGCGCTGACAGGTATGCGGTCGGTGACCCGTCGGTTGGCGTCGTCCAGGAGATTCGCGGCAACGATTTCGAAGTCGTTGTACGAGGTGTGGGTGAAGGCGCCCCGGCCATTGCAATCGCCCAGTGCCCAGATGCCTGCCACCGGGGTGCGCAGTTGGTCGTCGACTTCGATGAAACCATAGCTATTGGCGGCAAGGCCCGCGCGCTCAAGGGCGAGCGTGTCGGTATTGGGTTGCCGGCCAACGGCAAGCAGAACGTGGGATCCGATCGCCTCAGGGGCACCGTTTCCGCAGCTGAGGTGCACAGCGATTTGCTCATTGCGCGACTCCAGGCGAATGCACTCGGCCTCCGTACGGATCACAATGCCTTCTGCCTCGAGAGCGTCGCGGACGCCCTGTGCCACGTCGTCGTCTTCATGGCCGAGGAGTTTACCGCTTCGCTCCACGACAGTAACCTCCGCGCCGAAACGCCGGAACATCTGGGCGAACTCCAGCCCGACGTAACTTCCACCCACCACGATCAGATGCGAGGGGAGTTCTTCAAGGTCGAGGATTGTAGTGCTGGTGAGGTAAGGGACAAGCTCAATTCCCGGGAAGTCTGGGATCCGGGGACGGGCCCCGGCATTCAGGAAGATATGCTTCGCGGACAAAGTCTCATCGCCAACGCGAATTTGGGTAGCGGATGCAAAGCTCGCAGCGCCGCGGATCAGACGACCGCCGGGCATGCCCGCGAGCCACGAGGTCACGCCGTCACGCGACTTCTCCACAATGGCATCTTTGCGGGCTTTGACCTTCTTCAGATCCACCTCGATCTTCACGGGATCAAAGCCGTATGCCGCACCCTGACGCGCGGTGTGAGCGGCCTTCGCGCTCGCCACCATGGCTTTAGTGGGAGTGCAGCCCGTGTTCACACAGGTTCCGCCGACCAGATCTTTCTCCACCAGCGCGACGGTCCAACCCGCCTCAGTCAGGCGCCCTGCCAGGGACGGGCCCGCCTGCCCCGCACCGACGATAATGGCGTCGAATTCCTCCATCAAACCTTCTTCACGCTTGCTTCTTTCACGGCGAGGATGCAGAGGCCAACGGCGATCGCGTCCTCGAGCAGCGCCGCGGGTAAATCCTCGCTGAATCTTGACGCCAGTTCGCCGCGGAAAGCAGCACCGCCCAAGGTTCCAGCGACAGCGCCTCCCGCACCCACAAGCGCGCCATAGACGATTGTGGACGAACTTGCCGCGGCGCCCACCAGTGACCCGCTGAGGATGCGGCCAATGAACGGAGCGGGAGTCTTACGGTTGGGTGTTGTGGGCAGCTTATCGGTGACCAGTTCGCCCAGCGCCAGCAAACTGAAAATTGCAGGGCTGTATCGGTAGCCCATGAAAGCCACGGGCGTACCGGCAACCTCGAACACACCAGAGCGCGCGGCCCAGGAAGCGGCCGCTGGTGCGCTCATGGAACGGAGTCCGGCGGCAAAGCCGAGGACGAGAGCCGACAGAAGACACATGCGGCATTCTCCCTTTCGTCAAGCGGATTCAAAGCAAGCGGAATCGCGATCGGGGCGGGCGCTTGCTTGTGATGTTACGAAGAAGGCGGCGTGGTGTCCAGAGCCAGCGCGGGCAAAATGTTCGCCAAGAGACATGATGACGAGCTGATCGTCGTTGCGGTTGTCAGCGGTACTTCTGCGAGCCTTCGCACGCATTACCGCGCCAGAGTTTTGACACAGTTCTGACAAGTTCTTCTCGCAGACTTAAGATTCGATTGACGTGAAACGGTGATCCCTGCTGCTCGAAAAGCAGGGGCGCACGAGAAGCGCGAAAGGCTACTTTCTAAGTTATTGAAAATACATGGTCGGGGCGGCGAGATTCGAACTCACGACCCCCTGCGCCCAAGGCAGGTGCGCTACCAGGCTGCGCTACGCCCCGACTTTCTACAGCCTTGATTCTAAAACACTTTCTAAACCAAGGCAACTGCTCTTCAGACCACCCGTGCCGAACGCTGACCCGGGGACGAGAAAGTGCTAAATCTCCGCCCAATAGAATCAATCCCTTGCAGGATAGTCGCGGGGAAAAGCAGCCTACTCGACACCCGCTCACCAGTCAAACTTTGATCCCGGTGCGCGCTGGTTGACTACGGAAGTGAGGCGAAGTCGAATCCTATATTCACTGGCAACCACCAGGCGGGGATTGCATCAACGGATCGCGCATTTGGCTGCTCCAGCAGATCTTCCTGTCGAAGTCCGCGGTTATCATCCATGATCCCGCCCTGTTCTGCCTCAGGCGCAGACTCGCTCGAACCTTACCCCGATTCGGAGGCCCGCCGGTACCGGAAAAACGATATTCCTTGTCATAGTCCATGTGCACTTCATCGTCGCCCACAACCCGCATATCTGCTCCTTCGATTGCGCGTCTAAACTGGGCGGCACAGACACCGGGACTTTCGCTTGCTGGGGGCGCACTGGGCTGACGACCGGCTCCTCGCGCCGGAGAGGCGATACTTTTGCTTCAGGGGAACGGTCGGGAGCTTTTTCGACCTCGCTGGGCTCAGGTTCCTTTTCGCTCGGTTGCTCCAACGGGGGGCTGTCGCGTTGGCGCAGTGGTGCACTCGATCTGCTGGTCTGCTGAACGGTAGCGCGGCTCGCCGGCTGCTCACGACCCGTGCAAGGGAGCTGCCGCTTCGGCTTGCTCAGCCAATATATAGCGCAGCCGCAATCGCCGCGCCTGCGCCAGCCGCGACAAACCGCTTCCCCTGAACTGCCTTCGGCCTTACCGTCCGTCGGGTCACAGGTGCGGGCGGACACAAAGCCGCGTCCAGCGCATTGACGAACGCGCTGCAATCGGGAAATCTTCGACTGGGATTCTTCGCCAGTGGCCGTCGAATGACCTAATCGGCTTCCCGTGGAAGATTCGGATTTGCCTCCAACAGAGACAGCGGCTCATTATTGACGATCTGAACATCAAAGACTGATCGCTCGGCGAAAGGCAATCTCCGCGCGAGCAGTTGACACGTCACTACGGCGAGCGAGAACTGGTCACTTTTGCATCCACGTTGGATCCCTGGATGTGTTCCGGGGCCATGTACGCCGGTGTGCCCAGCGAAACGCCTTTCATGGTCAAGGTTTCCGATGAGACCCGGGCAATACCGAAACCGGTGACTTTGACCATCGGGAGGTTTCCGATCCGATGGTCGCTGACGAGAATGTTGCCCGGCTTTATGTCCCTGTGAACGATGCCGCTCGCGTGCGCCCGATCGAGAGCGGTGGCGACCCGCCGCACGATTCGAAGAGCTTCTTCGGTTGTACACGAGTGTTCGGACTTCATCAATTGGAACGAATTCCATCACGAGGTACAGGGAACCCTGCTCTTCAAGGAACTGATAAAGAGTGACGATGTTGTCATGCCGCAGATTGCCCACAGCCTGTGCTTCGCGGATGAAACGCTGACGCGCTTCGGGGATCTCACTGGGCGCGAGTTGAGGCAATCGAAGTTCCTTGATGGCAAGGCTTCGACCGACAGCCGGGTCCAGCGCTCGGTAGACGATTCCCCCAGCTCCGCGTCCGAGCTTCTCGAAGACCTGATACTGACCAATCCCTCGCATGCTGTCCAGTAGTAAGCCCGTGTACCTTAGGTGCCGCAGCCCATGGGTACTGAATCGGGTACTGAATCGCTCTCTCCATCTACCCATGCCGTGGAAAAACTATTTGGAGCGGTCGTTCTGCGCGCCGGCGAAGAGGCGCTCTACCTTGGAACACCCGAAGGAGCAAAGCCCTCGAGCGGGATCACCAAACCGCGAGTCATGCCATGCTGTGGACAGCGAGCGCCGGAGTTGGACCATCGGGCGCACAGCTTCGCAACGAACAGTCCTGTCACGCGACGCTGCCCCGTTTGCAAACGCGTTGTAGCCTGAGAGTCGTGACTTCCCTGGCTCCCGGAGGGGCTCTCATCTTGCGGCTCTCGGTTCACGGCCGTCTCGAAGACCCGTTCGGCCACCACCGGGAAATCGGCAACCCACCCGACGGCATCCAACGATGATTCTCTCGCGACGAGCGGCGATATCCGTGCTGACCGGCTCACAGCTCGCAAGGCAAGCTCGGGCCGCAACGTCCCTAACCTCACTCATCAACCCCGCACAGGGACTCGCTGTCCTGCTCGACGTCCACGCCGGTAAGGTCATCAGCAGCAATCACGAATCGCTCTACAAAACAGCCGCTGCCTCCCCGGGTTCCACGCTGAAGCCTTTCGTACTGGCATCCCTCCTCCGGATGCAACATCTTCGACCCGAGACTTCCTTCCTCTGTCCCCGCCAGTTGCGAATCAACGGGCGGACTTTCGACTGCACTCACCCCGTACTCTCGGCGCCGCTGCATGTTGACTCAGCCCTGGCGTACTCCTGCAACTGCTTCGTCGCGCAGATGTCCGCGCGTTTTCAGCCCGGTGAACTGGTGCTGGCTCTCCGCGGCTTTGGCCTGCAGGCAACGGAAGACGGCGGGAGCATGCTGGCGCTGGGCGAGCGAGGAATTCGTCTGACTCCCCTCGATCTCGCGCGTGCCTACCGTCAGCTGGCGTTGCAAAGCTCCCTGCCTGGCATGGCTCCGATCCTCGAAGGCCTCGAGGGCACAGTCAGCTACGGCACAGGTCAGGCCGCACAAGTTGCATCGAACGCAGTGGCCGGCAAAACAGGAAGCGGCGGGACCGGTGCGAACCGTACCGCGTGGTTTGCGGGCTTCATGCCCGCTCGAAAACCGGCAGTCGTCGTTGCCGTGATGCTGGCGGGCCGTTCCGGCGGTTCTGATGCTGCGCCAGTCGCAGGGGAGATCCTCAACGCCTGGTCAAAAGGACAGTTGTGAAGCGCAGTTATATCGTTCTGGCGCTCGTTTGGCCGCTCTTCTCCGCAACGCCAACGGTAAAGGTACGGATAGGCGGTCAGACGAGTACAATCCCGCTGGAGCGCTACACTGCGGCCGTTCTCGGCGGCGAGACCTCCGTGTTTCGCTCACCCGAGGCTCAGCGGGCGATGGCCGTAGCCGCGAGAACTTACGCGGTGTACATGCGGGGCCGCCACAGCGCGGAGGGCTTCGATCTTTGCAGCACGACCCACTGTCAGCGGCTGGACCAAGCCGCCATCACCTCCGGCATCGAAGCCGCTGTTCGAGCGACACGTGGAGAACTCCTCTGGTACCAGGGCCAGCCGGCCTTTACCCCATACAGTCTCGAATGCGGCGGCAAGACGGAGGACGTAGACGCCGTCTGGCCCGACCTGGCCGCCAGCTATCTGCCGGCGCATGCCGATCCATGGTGTCGCCGCAGACCTACTTCCGACTGGCGGTGGCCAGCCACTGGCGACCAGCTCCGGAATGCGCTTCTGCGGGCTCAGCTCAGATCCCCGCGCGTCATCGAGTCCATCACGATCGCCAGCCGTACACCCTCCGGTCGCGCCGCAACCCTGCTGCTCAACGGCGGCGGTGAATCGCTGCGCATCAGTGCCAGTGCCTTCCGGTTCGCCATAGGACGCACTGAAGGCTTCAACTCTGTGCGCAGTGATCTGTACGAAGTGCAGCGGCTCGACAGGAACTTCGTTTTCGTCGGCAAAGGTTCGGGCCACGGGGCAGGGCTCTGTCAGCACGGCGCGGAAGCAATGGCTATGGCTGGAAAGAGCTATCGCGAGATTCTCGCCTTCTACTATCCGGGCGCAGAGGTCGGTACCAGTGCCAGGGCGATTCCCTGGCAGCGGCGCAGCAGTGGCAGCTTCTCTCTCCTCAGCGTCTCTCCCGATCAGGACAGCGGTGTACTGGAGATTGCCCGGCGCGCGGCAGCAACCGTCGCATCGCGAACGCACTGGCCTGTGCCCCCGGGCCTCGAAATCCGCGTGTATCCTGACCTCGATACATTTCGGAACGCCACAGGTGAACCCGGGTGGGTGGCCGCACACTCCGAAGGCAATCGCATTGACCTGCAGCCTGTCAGCGCCTTGCGAACCCGAGGCGTCCTCGAATCGACACTGGCGCACGAACTGAGTCACATCATGCTCGAGGGCCGGGCAAGTCCGAATCTGCCGCTATGGTTTCGCGAAGGACTCGTGGGCTATCTGACTGGCGAGCGATCTCCGGCCCCCCTTCATGCCCCTTCCGATGTCGACCTGAGACAGACGGATGACCAGCGGAAGGCGCGTCGAGCTTACTCCGATGCCACCGGCACCGTGACCAAATTAGTCGCTGCCTACGGAGAGACCAGGGTAGTCGCCTGGGTCACGCGCGGCTTGCCACCGGAAGCTGCGGCGGCAAGCAGCAGGCCCGCAGCCACGAACAAAAAGTAAGCGAGCATCCCCCGTCCCGCCAGGCTCACAGCTTCCATCACGAACCCCTTCGCGGGTGGAACCCAGTAGATGAGCTTCATCGGAACCCAAACGGCCACGAGCGAGAGTAACGGTATCTGCAGCCAGTTCTTTCGGCTCCACCGCACTGAAGCGCCAAACCCGAAGCCGCGCCAGCCGCCCACAGCGACTGCCGATGCCAGTGGCACAAGCACCACAGGAAGCAGCACCCAGCGGACCAGCCATACGACTCCACCGAGCAGACCGGTGATGGTGGACGGCTTCACTGGACGCTGCAGCTTCAGCGTCAGCCACGACGCAATCGGAAAGCCAGGCTTCAGGACCACGTATGACCACGCGGCCAGTGCCCAGTACAGACCACCCACAACAACGACACACACCAGCAGCGGAAGCAAATTCCTGAGACTCGTTCGCCACGCCACCGCCGGTCGAGAGTCCTCAAGCTGAAAGTACGAAAGCGCCGAGCCGTAAGCGGTCGCTGCCGTCGCGAGCAGGATTAGGATCAGGGCGAAGCTCAAAAGCAGCCGGGCTATCGTAGACTCGCCCATACCCAGCCAATAGTAGAAGCCCGCCAGCAGTCCGATATTCACAAGCCCGTGCAGCAAAAGCATACGACCATGAGTACGTATCATCTGACCTCCAGGCGGCGAGTCTCGGTAGTAGCCATAACGCCCTGTTGATACATCGGCGCAACCCGAGCCGGACTCACATCGAAAGAGCCCCCGTTCACCACTTTCAGCAGATAGAAATACTGCTGCTGACCCCGCCCGAAGTAAGTCTGAAAGATCGCCATCCGGTCATCGTGCAGCTCACGGCGCGAGTAGGAATAGGTCCACCACGCAGGCTTCTGATTCAGCTCGTAGAGGTTGTCGCGCTCGATGAACTCTGTTCCGGCAGGAATAGGATCTTCCAGCAACAGGTACTTCCAGTCAGAGCCCGTAACCGTAAGCTGGACAGCGATGACATCGCCCGGGGCCACCGGACCTTGCAGCGGCGTCGTATCCCACGTAATGCGGTCGCCCTTCTTCACAGGCACAAGCCGGAAATAGTTGCGAAGGATGTTCAGGGACGCAGAACCGTTGCGCTGTAGCTGTGGATCGCGCGAATAGTACTCAGCCCTCGCAGAATAGTACAGGCGACCATCACCTGATGTGGTCACGCGAATGCGGTTCGCGCCCGGCTTCAGCTTGCTCTCGTCCAATATCAGATCCGGCACCGCCGCATCAACTTGCTCGATGCGTCGCGTCAGCACCGCGGTGTCGTTGACATACACCGTCACATTCAGCCTCGGCGAAAGCTCATTCGTAACCTTTAGGTAATCCGTTAGACCGTACATGACCATTGCGGTCTGCTTCGTAGACGACCACCAATAACCCTCGTTGCGATGGTTCATCAGCCAGAGCGCCGCCTTCGGCAGCAACGGACTGTCCTTCCGCTGGTGAGACAGGAGCTTCACCACGTAGGCAGTCGCTTCCGGCGTAACGTCGCCGTCGAAATCGAGCATGGAATCGCGAGTGGCGGTCCACCACGCCTGCTCCGCATCCTGCTCCACACGACTTTCCAGGATCGCAGCGATTTCCGCCGCCCGTCCGTCCTTCTCCTGCTCCAGCGTGAGTCCCAGCAGCGCTTGGCCGTACGCCGACAGCTTCGACCGCTGCTGGTAAAGCTCGCCCACGCCGACGGCATCGGGCTGTCCCGCCAGGGCAAGTGCGTAAATCATATAAGCACGCAGGTTCGGGTCGAGCTTGCTGTTCCCGGCGAGGTTCTTCTTGAGCCAGTTCGCCCCTTTGTCGATTGCGTCCTGGTGAACTTCAGTGGTCTTGCCCTTTGCCTGCACCAGCCCCGCCACCACATACGCCGTCATGAAGGCATGCGTATCGTCGGTCTCCCACCAGCCCCAGCCTCCGTCGCTGTGCTGGAAGCTGTAGAGCCGATCGAGGCCGGCCCGGATCTTCTCCTGCAGCGCTGCGGAATCGAGATCCACCTTCAGTCCCAGCGTCGAAACCGCATCTCTCACGATGATGTTCGGCAGGAAGCTCGACATAGTCTGTTCCACGCAACCGTAGGGGAATGCCGTCAGGTATTCGACGGATCCCAAAAGCGACCCTACAATCGACGGCGACACGCGGATCGTCAGCGAACGCGAACCCGGCTCCACCCGCTCCGGATACGTCAGTTCGAATGCCGCGGACCCTGCTGCCAGTGAGCCGCCTTTGGACTGTGACAACTTGACACCCGGAATATTGACCGGTATCTCCAACTCAAGCGCGTCCGACTCTTCGTTGGTGAGCGCCTTACCGGTGAGCCTGACGTGACGCACCTGCTGCGCACGAACACGCCAGTCGACTTTTACCTCGCCGCGGCTGGGAATCGAGACATCTCTGGTCGCGCCTTCCAGAATGTCGAGGCCCTCCATATCCAGCGAAACGCGCGCGGTCTTCGTCTCAGCGAGGTAGTTGTGAACGATCGCAGACAGCACCACCTCGTCGCCCTGAACCAGGAAACGCGGCGTGGCCAGCCGCAGGATCAGATTCTTCCGAACGATCGTGCGCACCGTCGCACCGCCGACGCGAGTGTCGGGGGTGATGCCGCGCGCCGTCGCTCGCCATGTCGTCAGCGAGTCAGGGAATACAACCTGCGCGTGAGCCCGGCCCCGCTCGTCCGTTGTCAGATCGGCAACCCACAGAGCCGTATCGGGGAACAGCGTCCGCACCTTAGGTTGAACCAGCGACTCCGGCTTCAGTTGCGCGAGCCTCGATCGCGGCCGTACCGCTGCAAGTTGCATTCGCTTCGTTCCTGCCTGGCCGCTGAAGTAGTACTGAAGCGAATTTTCCGTTGAGACACGGCTGTACTCGCGGCCGAAAAAGAATGACAGGATCGATGGCGCGGCATCCTTCCTGACGCTGTAGATCGCCTCATCCACAACCCCCAGACTAAACTCCGCGCGCGGTACCGCTTTACCCGCGGCATCCGTCACCTCGAAGTTGTAGTCGGCCGTCTCACCCGGCTTGTACTGGGGTTTCGACGTGCCCAGCTTTACGGTTAGTTCGTGCTCCACTGGCGGCACGCGAAGGTACTTCGTGCCGTTGTGGAAGGCTCCGTCCCGAATGAAAGCCGCACTGACCGTGATGCCCGGCTCCTCCGTCGCGCTGACCGGCAGTTCGAAGGCGACCGTAGAGTCCTTCGATCGCACCACCTTGTACTCGCGGAGATCGCGGCCCTCAACAGTGATGAACACGGGCGTATTCGGCTTGCCCGCAACAATCATCAGCCTCGCCGTATCTCCCGTCTTGTAAGTCTTGCGATCGGCGACGATCTTCACACTGTCGCCTTCTGTGCTTCCGAAGTCCGCACCGCCGCCATAAACGTAAAGATAGGTCGAGGTCGTCACGGTGCGGCCCTCCGCTGTCTTCGCCGAGGCGCGGACCTGATAGGAACCACCCTGTTTGGGGATCGTGAACTCAACCTTCTTCGGCTCAGCCGCTTGAAGGTCTACATCCGTTGACGCGATCGTTTCGAAGTCCGGATCCTGGTTGCGGTGGTAGTGAACGCTGACCAGTTCCACATGACTGCGGGTTCTGACCGGCTTGTTGTCGTAGTCTCGCGCCTCAACGCCGAAGCTCGCCCGGCTCCCTGGCGCCACCACATACCGATCCGGCGTGACGTTCAGCAGGAAGCTGCCATAAGTTGCGGTCAACCAGCCCGTGCCGGTGATCTCACGCTGAGCTGCATCCGCCACTTTGACTTCAATGCGGTAGCGAAAATCCTGCTTCTTGTCGGACTCAGACGTCGGCACAGTAACCGTCAGCTTGCCGTCCGTATCGAGTCGCCCGTCCTGATCGCTTAGCTGGTCGCCATCGTCGCCGAAATCCTGATATCTCTGACTGTCCTCGTCATCCTCCGGGTCATACCAAAGTGGAAACCAGTAAGGACTCCTGTGGATCGAGTACTTCACCCTGGCTCCGGCCACAGGCTCACCGAAGAAGTACTTCGCCTCAATAGTGACCGCAACGCTCTCACCTTGCA
>JAOAPO010000610.1 GCA_025462945.1 Bryobacterales bacterium | reverse complement strand
CAGAAAGATTTCGGCGTTAGGTGCTGATTTTCGGCGTTTGTTGATTTTGGCGTTGCGGTTTCGGCGTTATTGGGTTCGGCGTTTTTGGTTTCGGCGTTTTTGGTTTCGGCGTTGGTTCTGGTGTTTGTTTAGGGTCTTAGGCGGTAGAGCATTCTTGGGAACGGGATGGTTTCGCGGATGTGCTCGAGGCCGCAGATCCAGGCTACTGCTCTTTCGATGCCCATGCCGAAGCCTCCGTGGGGGACGGTTCCGTATTTCCTTAGGTCTATGTACCAGTCGAAGGCTTCTTTGGGGAGCTTGTGTTCTTCGATGCGGCGGAGCAGGAGTTCGGGATCGTGGATGCGCTGGCCTCCTCCGATGATTTCTCCGTAGCCTTCGGGTGCGAGGACGTCCACGCCCAGCGCGACTTCGGGGTGGTCGTAGTCGGGCTGCATGTAGAAGGCTTTGATGGCCGTCGGGAAGCGGTCCACCAGCATCGGCCGGTCGAACTGCTGGGTGAGGATGGTTTCGTCACCGCCGCCGAAGTCGCTGCCCCACTCGATTGTGGAACCGTGCTCCTGCAGATTCTTCACGGCGTCGGTGTAGCTCATCCGGATGAAGGGGCTTTGGACGAGCTCAAGCTTGGCGGTATCGCGCTCGAGAACCTTCAGTTCTTCGCGGCGCTTGTCGAGAACGCGACCGACGACATAGATGACGAACTCTTCGGCGACGCGCTTGATCTCTTCGAGATCGGCCCAGGCCATTTCGGGCTCGACCATCCAGAATTCCGTCAGGTGGCGGCGGGTCTTCGACTTCTCGGCGCGGAAGGTGGGGCCGAAGCAGTAGACCTTACCGAAGGCCATGGCATTGGCTTCGCTGTAGAGCTGGCCGGACTGGGTCAGGTACGCCTTCTCATCGTCGAAGTAGTTGCACTCGAAGAGTGTGGTGGTGCCTTCGCAGGCGGAGGGCGTGAAGATGGGCGTGTCGACGAGGGTGAAGCCGTTGTTGTCGAAGTAGTCGCGGCAGGACTTGATGATCTCGTGACGGACGCGGATGATGGCGTGCTGGCGCTGGGAGCGGAGCCAGAGGTGCCGGCGGTCCATCAGGAACTCGGTGCCGTGTTCCTTGGGCGTGATCGGGTAGGGGTCTTCTTCGGAGACCCTCTGGATGATCTGAGCGCCTTCGACGTCCATCTCGAAACCGCCGGCGGCGCGGGCTTCAGCGCGGATGGTGCCGGTAACGATCAGTGAGGATTCCTGGGTGAGGTGCTTGAGGGACTCGAAGACTTCTTCGGGCAGGTTGCTTTTTACGGCCACGCACTGCATGAGGCCGGTGCCATCGCGGAGGATGGGGAACACGATCTTGCCGGATTTCCGGATGTTGTAAAGCCAGCCGGGGATCTCGACCCGCTGGCCGGTAAACGCGGATGCCTGGCTGATGGTGATGCGTTTGGCCGTCGTGTTCGTTTCAGTCATGTTGGGGCTCTTTGTAAGGCGTCCGGAGTTCTTCCAGTCTGTCGCACGTGCTTTGGGCTTCGGCCAAAGGGTTGGCGCTGGTTTCGTAGTCTCTCAATTCGAGGAGCAGCGGGAACTGGCCGGGACGGGAGCGGAAGAGATCCATCGTTTCATGCCAGTCGATGGTGCCGGCGACGTTGTCTCCCGAGGCCAGGGGGAGGAGGTGGGCGTCTTCTTTGCCGTCGTTGTCATGAACGTGGAGGGAGCGGATGCGCTTGCCCATGATGCCGAACTCGTGGGCGACACCGGCACCGAGATGGGCGTGGCCGGTATCGAAGCAGTAGTTCAGGCCGAGGTGGGTCATGTTGTTGAAGAGCTCGAGGCGCGCACCGGTAGCCAGCTCATTGGGCGTGTTTTCGAGGAGGATCTCGACGCCCAGCTGGCCGGCGAAGATCTGGAGTTCTTCGAGAGAGTTGAAGGCGGCATCGAGAGAGTGTTCGGAGAACTCCTGCTCGCCCACGCCAAGGTGCTGGATGAGGTAGCGGAAAGGTATGGTTTCGGCGACGTCGAGGGCGCGCTTGATTTCATCGACCCACTGGATGCGCTCAGGCTTTTTGCGCTCTGTTATGTTGACGTGGGTGTGGGGTCCGGAGCGGCCCCAGATGTCGTCGACATACATAGGCGCGTGAAGCGAGTGGAGCTTGAGTTCGGAGTCGCGGAACCAGGAGCCGAGGTCGGAGATGACGGTCTTGTTGCGGTAATCGAAGTGCTGCGGGGCGCAGAAGACCTCGACGGCGGAGAAGCCCGCGCGCTCGGCCTTTTGCAGCCACGAGGTGGTTAGGCGGTGGCCGACGGCGAGGTGGGATGAGATGACCTTTTGCATGGGTTGAGGCATTTCCGGCTAGTAGCCTTTCGCCGCGCTTTCAACGCGGCCGTCGGGGGCGCCTTCGAGCCAGTCTCCAAAGCTGCGAATCGCCTCGACTTCAGCGATGGATGCGGTGGGCCGGACGGTGTGGCCGAACTGCCGGAGAAGGGCGATGGTGTCGGGCGAAACGGTGTTTTCGAGAGACAGGGTGTCGGGCATCCACTGGTGGTGGATGCGAGGCTGGTCGACGGCTTGCTGCATGTTCATGCCGAAATCGAGAACGTTGAGGATCACTTCGAGGACGGCATTGATTATAGTGGGTCCGCCTGGCGAGCCGACCACCATGTAGAGCTTGTCGTCTTTGGTGACGATGGTTGGGGTCATGGACGACAGGGGCGTTTTGCGGGGCGCGATGGCGTTGGCTTCGCCCTGAATGAGGCCGAAGAGATTGGGCTGGCCGGGGTCGGCTGCAAAGTCGTCCATCTCGTTGTTGAGGAGGAAGCCGAGGCCGGTGGCGGTGACGCCGGAGCCGTAGCCCGCGTTGAGGGTGTAGGTCATGGAGACGGCGTTGCCGGCGGCGTCGACGATGGAGAAGTGGGTGGTCTCGGGGCTCTCGTACGGCCCGGGGTCTCCGGCTTTGAGCTGGATGCTGGGAGTGACTTTGGCGGGCTCGATGGAGTCGCGTCGTTTGCGGAGATAGTCGGGGCTGGTGAGGCCTTTGACGGAGAGTTTGGTGAAGTCGGGATCGCCGAGGAGTTCGGCACGATCGGCGAAGTAGCGGCGCATGACTTCAGCCTCATAGTGGAGGGAACTGGCGGATCCGGCGCCGTCTTTCGCGTAGTCAGTGAGGGCGAGCATGCCGAGCATCTGGATGATGCCGACGCCGCCGGAGCTGGGTGGGGGCGCGGTGATGATGCCGTATCCCTTATAGGTGCCTTCGAGAGGCTGGCGTTCGATGGCTTTGTACTGCTTCAGGTCTTCGAGGGTGATTTCGCCGCCGTGGGCTGCCATGTCGGCGGCGAGGAGGCGGGCGGTTTCGCCTTCGTAGAAGTCTTTGGCTCCGAGGTCCCGGAGGCGAGTGAGGGTGCGGGCGAGTTCGGGCTGCCGGAAGTTCTCCTCAAAGTCATAGTAAGCGCCGTCTTTGAGGAAGATGCGTTTGGATTCGGGGAAGCGGGATAGCTTGTCGGTGTTGGCCTGGGAGCGGAGAGCCTGTGCGAGTCCCCAGCCGATGGGAAAGCCGTCGGTGGCGAGGGTGACGGCGGGCTGGACGAGATCCTTCCAGGGTTTGGTGCCGAACTTCGTGTATGCGAGATCGAGGCCGCGAACGGTGCCGGGGACGCCGGAGGCTCGGTAGCCGACGAGGGAGTCGCCGGTTATGCGGCCGGTTTTGGGGTCGAGGTACATGTTGCGCGAGGCGGAGAGGGGGGCGCGTTCGCGGAAGTCGAGGAAGGTGGAGGTGCCGTTGGCGAGGCGGATGAGCATGAAGCCACCGCCGCCGAGGTTGCCCGCGGACGGGAGGGTGACGGAGAGAGAGAAAGCTACCGCGATGGCGGCGTCGACTGCGTTGCCGCCGCTGTGAAGGATGGCAATACCGGCGTCTGTGGCGTGCGTTTCACGGGAGACGACCATCGCGTGTTTGGCGTGGAGGGGTTGGCGCGCGAGGGCCTGTGCGGCCAGGGCGGCGATGAGTATCAGGAGCCCGGGCAGTTGACGCATCAGTACAAATTGTACGGCGTCGGCCTTTATGGCCTGGGTGGTTGCGAGCCGCGCGCCCGGTGTGGCGAGCAGGCCGAAGTTCAGACACAGTTGTGGCGTCCGCATGGCGAGGATTTAGGTGGTCAGGCGGCGGCGGGTTCGTCTTGCGGGTGCCAAAGCGGGGGTGCGGATGCGGTGAGGCCGTGGCAGCGCTTGAATTTGACCCCGGAGCCGCAGGGGCAGGGTTCGTTGCGTCCCGGCGTGGGTGGTTTACGCAAGGTGGGGACCCCAGCGGGGCGGGAAACGGGGGCGTGAGCGTCCTGTTCCTTCTGTAAGAGGTTGACGATCAGGGTTTCGACGTCGAGGTCCGGCGTGTTGGGGGTACTCGGTTGGCCGGTTTGGGCCGCTTCCGGGGACAAGGAGTGACTTCCACCCGCGGATTGGGTTTGTTTTTTCAAATTCACTACGTCTTTGACCCGGATGATTCCGGGGAGGTCCAGATGCAGGTCGAGTTTGAGTTGACGGTCGGCCTGGAGCTGGCGCAGTTCGGCCAGGTTGCGGCGGATGGAGAGTTCGGCGCGCTGGCGGAGGCGGTCGATGTCCTGAGTGTCGGGTTCGATGGCGGTTTCGCAGCGCTGGAGTCGCCGGACGGCGCGGATGATTTGCGCGGCGAGGGTGACTTCCAGGATATCTCCGGGCTGGAGTTTGGCTTCGAGTTGTTCGGCGGCTTCGTCGTAAGCGGGGCCGAGGGCGGTTTTGAGGGTGATGGTCATGGCGATTAGTCCTGACCTGCTTCGGTGTTGGGTGCTTCGGACGGGAGTGTCTCGGTTGCGTTTGTTTCGGGCTGCAGGGCTGTTTCGGGCTGCAGGCCTGCTTCGGGCTGCGTGGGGTACGGGGCGAACGGATTGGTTTTGCGGAGGTGGAGGAACATGCGGTGCGCGGCCGCGAGCTGGCGATGGAAGCGGGCTTCGAGGCGGCTGAGGGCGGCGAGAACGACGGCGTCCTGATCGCGCTGGTTGGATTTGGCGAGGTGGTAGAGGTCCTGGTTGGGCTGGGCCGGCTCACCGTCGGCTTTCATGATGGTTCTGGGCCGAAATGTTGCTGAGTGGTGCTCGTAGACGGCTTTTTCCATGGCGTAGATGCGGAGGAGCCGCCATTTATTGATGGCCATTTCGTCGACGTAGTGGCGCTCGGCGAAGTCGCGGGGGCGGAGTTCGGCGCGGGCGGTGTCGATGAGAGCGCTCAGCCAGGAGACGCGTTCGGCGCCGACGACGAGGACGCTCAGGTCGACGTCGAAGGGGATGGGTGGGGGGGCCGGGGTGTTTTCGTGGTGTTTGGTTGCGGTGTCGGTGTGCATGGTTGTTCCCTCGGCTGCAGTTTTGCAGGGGAGGGTTGCAGGATGGGGTTGGCTGACGGGGGCGGGATGGGGGTAAGTTGCTGATTTGGGTGGGGTTGGGATTATTTTTTGGTTTTGTGACTCGCGGGCGGCGGGGGGACGGGAGCCGGCGGCGACCATCCCCGAACCTCGTCTTTTGGGACTTCGCCGTATTGGAGCCTGCAATCGCGAGAACCGATCGAAGGAGACTGGCGCGTTTATCAGGACCGACCAGTTGAAATCCGGCGACGTGCCACCCCACCCGAAAAGACCGAAAGCCCGTGCTGAGAGTACTCGGCGGCTTCGCTAAAAGGAGGGATTAGATACAATCAAAGCGCACCGCAGTCTCAGGGCGTGGATCGGGCCTCTGGCTCGCGCGCGAAGTGGCGTCGGCGCATCCCAACAAACGGGCGGCCGGAGCCACGAATCGGATCTCCAATGAATACAATTCAGGTATCTGACCCGCGAGTATTGGTTCTGGCCGAGGGCGATTCTCCTGGCGCATTGTCGTATGCTGCGGGCCATCTCTTCGAGGATTTCATCGGCCGATTGCTCGAACGTTATGGGTATTCCGAGCCCCGAACGGATAACTTACGGGTAACCGCACGAGGTATCGAACTCGACCTTCAGGTCCGCCACAAACTTACCGGGCATCCAGCGATTGCGGAGTGCAAGGCCTACAGCAATGCCGTGGCAGCTGATCAGGTGGCGGCATTTTACGGAAAACTCTCGGTTGTCCGGTTCAATGAACCGGACACGCAGGGCTTCTTTGTGGCGCTGCCTCGGTTCACCGGAGAGGCGACCGAGCAATCGCGGCTCATTATGAGCCGTGACCCGCGCTTCAAAACCCTTATAGCGCAAGACGTTGTTGACGCCCTCACCGAGCTTGGGGTTGTCGTCCCACCGCCGCGCGATCTGGGGGTCACGAGCGATCCTGCC
>JAOAPO010000588.1 GCA_025462945.1 Bryobacterales bacterium | reverse complement strand
CGCGACCACGAACAGCACGGCGGCCAGCGCCGCGAGAGGGATAAATCGGGCAAGCGGAGCCGCCACCAGGAGTATCGCGAGCAGCGTAAGGGCGTGAATGATTCCCGACATCGGGGTACGCGCGCCGGACCGGATGTTGGTGGCGGTGCGGGCGATGGCACCGGTCGCAGGGATGCCTCCAAAGAGCGGAGACACGATGTTTGCTACTCCCTGCGCCATCAGTTCTGTATTCGAGTTGTGGCGATCTCCGCTCATCCCATCGGCAACCACCGCGGAGAGCAGACTCTCGACTGCGGCCAGAAGGGCTACGGTGAAGGCTGAAGGCAGAAGGGGGAGGATGTCGGCTGCATGGAACGCGGGCACACTGAAGTGTGGAAAGCCCTGCGGGATGCCGCCGAACCTGCTGCCGATGGTTTCAATTGGTAAATGGAAGATGGATACGACAGCCGTTGCCAAAAGCAGGGCGATGATCGATCCAGGAATGCGCTTTGTCAGCCGCGGCCAGAACAAGATGATCGCGAGCGAGGTGGCGGACACTGCCACTGTTTCCCAACGGGCGGTACCTGCAAAACGGAGGAGCATCGCAATGCGAGGCAGAAACTCGCTCGCGACCGGCGGAGTGTTGAGGCCCAGGAAGTCTTTGATCTGGGTCGAAGCGATGAGCAGGGCAATTCCATTGGTGAAGCCGATGGTGACTGGCCTCGGGATGTATTTCACTGCTGTTCCCAGGCCAGTGAGGCCCATGATGAGCAGCAGGACGCCCGCCATTATGCCCACCAGAGCCAGTCCGCCGAGGCCAAATTTGGCTACAATACCGGCGACGATCACGACGAAGGCGCCGGTGGGTCCCCCGATCTGCGTCCGTGATCCGCCAAGCGCCGAAATCAGAAATCCGGCCACTACGGCAGTGTAAATTCCAGCCTGCGGTGTGACGCCCGACGCGATTCCGAACGCCATTGCTAAAGGGAGCGCGACCAACCCGACGGTTAGCCCCGCAGTCAAGTCGTGCGTGAAATGACTGAGCGAGTATGCGCGTAAGCACTCAATGGACCGGGGCATCCATGGCTGTTGCGAGAGCTTCATCGCCTTGCCCTCGCGTCCGTTATGGCGGGAATCATCGTCGGGCGTTTCGGGCCTGTAGTTCCTGCGTGGCGCGGAACCAGTCCTCATCTGACGATCCTTCCGGGCATCCTCTGGCCCGCCAGAGTTCGTGAGCGAGAGCCGAAATCTCTTCATGACTTAATGCGAAGGAGCCGTTTCCGGCCATTACCGTTTGATCGTGGGCCTTTCGATCGTGTTCCTGTGCGTTGCGCGATTGCTCGGCACCGCTGAGGCAGTCCTGTTTTCCGTGGTGCTCCGCGACCAAATGGGCGTGGGCCGGGGTGGTGTGTAGCTCGGTCGCTCTTTGCTTTTGTGAAGACTTATTCGACACGTTTGAGTCCTTTGATGATAATGAACTCTATTGCACGTTGCACGCCATGAGATCCGGGAGCAGCGGGACGGCGAGACAGGAGGTGGGCGGCCGAGAGCGCCACGTGCCCGACCTTGTTACCGAGGCCGAGTCACCTGACATTCTGGTTCAAGAACTGAGAACACTAATCCTCGAGTTGTTGGTGTTGAACGGTGCCAGCCAGCTACACTCCCGGGGTGAGGGAACGTCTTCTTGCTCTCTCGGCGTTGTTGCCTTCCCACGCCAGGGCGCGTTCAAGCGGGGTCGCCGGACGATAGCTGGACCGTGACAGCAAACGTCAAAGATACAGGCAGCCGCTTGCATCGGGGAAGTAGAGCTGATTCTCCGGTTGCATAGTCGACCAGCATGTCGGGGCTGACCGTGGATGACGATGCAAGATTGCGATTCGCCCCACGCCCGAGAGTTCCTGGACATTGACGATTCGGTTTCGCTGCCAACCTGGCAAGTGTCCTCTGTATCGAAAGCCTGGCTGATCTGGCGGGTGAGGGCGCCCTGAAGTGGGATACTGGATTGCCCCGGGTGGCTGGCGGCTAAAAGAGCATTACATGACAAAAACAATCGGTATGATGTACTTTTCGCTGCTCATTGCTGTGTTGTCCCCAGGCGTATGTCGCGCGCAGTCACCCTCCATTTCCCCGGACGGCGTCGTTCCCCTCTTCAGTAAGGCAAACCCCGACAACAGTATTCAGCCCGGGTCATGGGTTTCGATTTACGGTAAAAATTTAGCTGGCGGGATATCGGTTTGGAAGGGTGATTTTCCGACGTCGCTGGGCGGCACCAGTGTGAAGGTGAATGGCAAGCCTGCCTATCTCTGGTTTGTCAGCCCTGGGCAAATCAACCTGCAGGCCCCGGACGACACGGCGGCCGCTACCGTTTATGTGGAAGTAACCACCGGCGCAGGCGTGGCGCTGGCCACGGTAAACCTTCGACCATTTGCTCCGGCGTTCAGTCTGCTGGATAGTACGCACGTAACCGGGATCATCCTGAGGCCGAACGGATCGGGCGCGAGCGGGGGCGGTAGCTACGACATTTTGGGCCCCACGGGCAGTTCCCTTGGATATCCCACGGTCGCCGCTGCTCCGGGTGACAACGTGGTGTTGTTTGGGATCGGGTTCGGGCCGACCACGCCCGCAGTGCCGGCCGGACGGGCGTTTGCGGGCACCGCGCCCCTCAGCGGCGACCTTAATCTGCTGATTCAGGGGACTGTCGTAAAGCCGGCATTCATTGGGCTGTCGAGCGCCGGTCTATATCAGATCAACCTGACGCTGCCGACGGGGCTCGGCACAGGAGACGTTCCACTGATAGCCAGCAATGGCAATCAGACCCAGCCAGGTGTCGTGATCTCGCTGCAAAATGCTCCGATCGGGCCGCATCTTCAAAGCCTGACGCTCACGTCGGGTTCGGTGGTGGGCGGGAGCGCGGTGACTGGCACGGTAGCCCTGTCCGGCGCGGCTCCGGCGGGGGGCGGCCTCATAGCGCTGACGTCCAGTTCGGGTGTGGCCACGGTGCCGGCTTCGGTGACGATTCCCGCGGGCGCGACTTCGGCGGCATTTTCCGTCACCACTTCAACGGTAATTGCGAGCCAGACGGTGACGATCGGCGCGTCTTCCGGCGGAGCCTCCCGACAGGTCAGTTTAACGGTCACTCCGGCGACGGCGATCTATTCGTTAACGCAGACAATTTCTCCGGGGCAAAGCACCACCTTCACCCTGCCGGATGGCAGTAGTGTGACGATACCGTCGGGCGCGGTGCAAGCTCCCCAGGCCGCCACTCTTTCGTTGCTCGAGACTTTGCCGGCGCAGCCTCCAGGCGGCCTCGTGGTCGGGGTTGGCAGGGTGTTGCGGTTGTCTATCGCAGCTCCCGCGGTTCCCGCCGCGTTCCCGTCGACGCGCCTGGATGGTCCGCACGCCACCGCGGCACCTTCGCCCGATCTGCAATTCAACCTGAACGTCTCACAGACCACCGCGGCCGGCCTGAACGGAGCAGTGGGGATGGTCCAGCTGGCGGTCTCTCAACTGACCTCTCTGGATCTGCAGCCGGTAAGTCTCGGCGTGTTGGCTCTGATTGATCGGGAGAACAGGAAGACAACCGGGACAGTGCCGGGAGCGATGCTCGATTCCTACAGTGTGTTCAACGGGAACGCGACGGCAACGTTTAGTGTCGCTAACTGGAGCCGTGATCTAACCACGCCAGCAACGGACGGATTTGGTCCCCGGCAGTGGGATCCGACTTCGAACCGCTGGACGACTTACCCCTTGCCCGGCTATGACCCCTCGAAAAAGACCTGCGTCCTGGTCCACGGAATAAACAGCAACGTGGAAGGCGCGTTCCCTGACGGGTCCGTGCAAAAAACCGCCCCCGGTTGCGATCAGAAGGACAAGCCGGGAGCGGTCAGCAGAATCGCGGCCGCCAGCGGGTGTCAGCAGGTGCTGGGGTTCAATTACCGCTGGGGGCAGAAAGTCGATGTCAGCGGTGCGGACCTTGGCCGTTTTCTTGCCTCGACGGGCCTGAAGGAGGTGACCGTGGTGGCCCATAGTCTGGGAGGTGTAGTTTCGGTGGCGGCGCTGGGCGGCATCCCGGAGAGCCAAATCAAAGTTACGAATCTTGTGACACTGGGGAGCCCACACCTGGGAACGTCGGCCGCCGTGCCGGCCAACGTGCTCTCGCTGCTGGCGATGGTCACCAACCCGTATGCGGCGCTCAGCCTGGGGTCCCTGTACGCCTCCGCCAATGCTCTTGACACGACGCTGACCGGCTTCACCACGGATGTGGCCCCGGGAAGCACGGTTCTCTCGACGAATATGCAGGCATTCGCGAAGGCTCATCCCAATGCCAACGTAGTCGCGCTGGGTGGCGTGGGCACTCAGCTTGGAGTCCTGACGGATAAATGGATTTTTGGAACGGCGTCAACGGACGGTATTGTCAACACGGTGAGCGCGTTGTGCGCCGGGTGTCCATTCTCAAGACTTTCGTCGACCACTATTCCGGTCAATCATCTCGGCCTCGCCTGCGACCAAAGAACGGTCGATTTCATAGGGGCGAAGCTTGCAAATCCCCCACCCCCCTCCGTGATCCTGACGGTCAACGTCACGGGTCCGGGAGTTGTGACACTCGACAAAGCAGGCCCCACTTACACGGCCGGCACACAGGTGAAGCTGACCGAGACACCGAATCCAGGCGCTGCGTTCACTGGCTGGTCGGGCGCGTGTACAGGAACCGGGACAACCTGCACGGTGACCATGAACTCAGATGTGGTGGTTAACGCGAACTTCAAGGCGCAGTTTGCTCTTTCGGTGGTAATCGCCGGATCGGGCGGCGGTACCGTCGCCGCGTTGCCCGGCGGCTTCTCGTATGCCGCGGGCCAGAAGGTGACGCTGACTGCGCAGCCAAACGCGCAATCAACGTTCGCCGGGTGGGGCAGCGCTTCGGGCGCGTGCGTGGGAACGGCTTTAACCTGCCCTTTGACTGTAACGGCAGACGACATTATCACCGCCACTTTCAATCTGAAGCAGTTCACTCTTGCGGTTAACACCGCGGGCACCGGTGCGGGAACAGTAGCGCTGAACAGGACGGGGCCTTATGCGCCTGGAACGGTGGTTGCCGCGACCGCCACGGCGGGCATCGGATCGACGTTCGCCGGATGGTCGGGCGCATGCTCGGGGACGGGCGCCTGTAACGTCACGATGAATGCAAATGCGACCTTGACGGCTACGTTCACACTCACATCGGGCGGTGGCACCACCGGCAGTCTTTCCGGCGTCTGGACGGGCACCTGGACATACCCGTTTGGCAGCTTTTGCGCCTATATGACGAATGCGATGACCTGGAATTTGACGCAGAACGGCAGCACGGTGAATGGCACCTATTCATATGTAGTGACGGCGGTGGATCCGGAAGGTTTCTGTCCAAATGCAGTGGGCGACAGGCAATCGGGTAATTTAGGGAACGGGATCATCAACGGGAGCACGCTCACTTTCGATACTTTTGGGAATCGTGGGTTTACCGGGGCCTTCACCAGCACTAAAATCACGGGCACGGGAGGAACTTCTTCGCAAACTACGGGGCCGTTTACCCTGACCAGGCAATAGGGTTGCGCGGTGCGGTTGAATCAATCGGGCATGGTCCGAACGGAAAGCGCGCTTCACCGTGCCGAGTAATCGCCGAGTCTGCAAGCTGGACAGGTGCTACCGCTTCAGGTCGGTGCGCCTCCGCTGAAAACTCTCGCCGGCTGCGGCTCGAGACACCTTCTCATCATGAGTTCCACGTAGATTGCAAAGTGCGGAACCGAATACCAGGTCTTGTTCACGTCCGTGCAAGATGAAGCCGGGTTGTCGCCACAGAGGACCAGCGAGGCAATCGAGACCGTACTATAATCGCGGCCATGCGATTTCTGATTATTGCCGTTACCACTCTGAGCTTTTTGTGGGCGGCGCGGCCACCCCGCAAGATTTCGTTTGCCCGAGCGGGCGGCGTAGTTCCGGGTGCGTTGCAGCTTTTCGTTTCAGCCTCCGACGGCAGCGACGAGCATCCACTCTTTGCTGCGGCCCAGGACGATTACGATCCGGTCTGGGCGCCGGATGGCCAGTCGATCGTTTTCACCTCCGATCGCAACGGGTCGGCGGATCTCTTCAGCGTCAACGCGGATGGCAGTGGCCTGACGGCGCTTACTTCCGATGCCTCATACGAGGATCAGGCGGCGTTCTCGCCGGACGGCAAGAAGCTCGTCTTCGTCAGCACGCGGGGCAGCGGCTATTCGGACCTTTGGACGCTCGACGTCGCCACGAAGCGCGCGAAAGCGCTGACCTCCGGGCCTGGCGGCGACTACCGTCCTGCGTGGTCACCCGACGGGAAATGGATCGCCTTCTCTTCCGGGCGCGGCATAACCGCGCCGTTCGCGGAAGGTCGTTGGGAGCGCCAGCAATTGGCCGAGATCTACCTGATTCACCCCGACGGCTCCGGCATGAGGAAGGTGACAACCGCAGGCGGTTTCTGCGGAAGCCCCAGGTGGCTGAACGACAGTCAGCATGTTCTGGCGTATTGCTCGACGGCTCAACAAACGATGCAACTCCGGCGCTCCGCTCCCGAGCCGGGCAGCGAATCGCGCCTCGTTTCCATCGACATGACCACTGGGCAACTCACCGACATCCACGCCGGGCCTGGTGTGAAGATGAATCCGTCTCCCCTGAGCGGCAACGACGTGGGCTATATCCGGAAAGACACCGCCGAGGCCGGCATTGTCTATGCCAGCGGCAGGCGTGGTCCGAGCGGAACCATCCGTGCCGCTTCGTGGTCACCCGACGGGAAGCGTGTCGCGTTCAGCAGACGCAAAACCCCGCCCCTGCCGCCGCTCGTCAAAATGTTCAGCCGGAACCCGAACTACGAGTTGAATCTGTCGGGCGCGCTGCCCGCGTTCAGCCCTTCGGGGAAGCAGTACCTGACCATGGGCGCCGTCCCCGGCACGAAAGTGGTAGCTCTGAAGGTGAACACGCCCGAGACCGGCAAATCTGACGTTCTGTATCAGGACAAGACGCGGAACGCGTTTGTCGGCGGATGGTCGCCGCGCGGAGACAAAGTCGCTTTTGCGCTGGGAGGCTTCGCCGCGTTCTTCGACGGCTTCCGTTCCGAATTCCGCAAGCCCGGCGATCGCGTCGAGGGCGGCGCTCAGATCGCCCTTCTGAACACAGACGGGAGCGCGTTCCAGGAGCTGACGTCAGGGGACGATAACAACGCTTTCCCGTCCTGGTCTCCGGATGGGAATCGCCTCGTATTCCGGACGTTCGGCAAGAATGGCCAGGGGTTGCGCATCATGAACCTCGAAACGAAGGCAGTCACCACGCTCACCTCCGATTACGACAACTTTCCCTTGTGGTCGCCACGGGGGGATCTGATCATGTTCGCCCGGCAGATCGTGGGGGCCTACGATATCTTCACGATCAAGCCCGACGGGACAGCACTCAAGCGCCTTACCAATGGAAAAGGGAATGACGCGCACATGTCGTGGTCATTCGACGGCGAATCGATCGCGTTTTGCAGTTCCCGAATGGGTTTTAAGGACGAGGCCGCATACACGGACGCGCCGCAACCGTATGGGGAGATCTTTGTGATGCGCTATGACGGCACTCATGTCGAACAACTTACCGACAACCAGTGGGAAGAAGGCACCCCGGGATGGCAGCCGGTGATCCCTGGTCTCGTTGCCCACCGGTAGAGCAGCGTAAAGCCTGTGTTCCTCTCGACAAGGCAGAAGACGCCGCCTCGAGAGCAGGCATGGCACCGATGAACCCGCGCCCGAGTGAGAGGGCTCACTAGCGAAGTTCCGGAACCCGCCAGGGCGGGCGATCAGACAGTGGGCATCGTGCCGCCATCGATTACGTAGTCTGCCCCGTGGATCGACGCTGCACGATCGGACGCCAGGAATGCCACCAGTTCGGCAACTTCTTCTGGTAGACCAGGTCTGCCGATGGGAATGCCTCCAATCATATTCATAATCTGCTGTCGAGCGGCGTCCTCGCTGACCCCGCTGCTACGTGCGAGTTGCTCGATCATGCCGTGTGCGCCTGAGGTCTCGATGAACCCAGGCGAGATCATATTCACCCGGACGCCCTTTGGGCCAACTTCGTTTGCGAGGCCTTTGCTGTACGTATTGAGAGCACCTTTTGCAGCAGCATAAGCAAGTGTCGATTCATAAAGTGGCAGGCGGTGCTGAATGGACGAGATATGAAGAACGACGCCGGACTTGCGCTCGATCATGCCGGGCAGGAATGCTCGATCAAGACGAACAGATGCCAGAAGGTTCACGTTGAGCGCTCTCTCCCAGTCGTCATCAGAGAGGGCCCGATAGCCGCCGTTCGGAGCTTTTGCCCCTCCGACATTGTTGACAAGGATATCGAGACCATTCCACTCCTGTTGAATGCGGCTCGATAGAACCTG
>JAOAPO010000568.1 GCA_025462945.1 Bryobacterales bacterium | reverse complement strand
ACTCGCCCGAAGGTGCGACAAAAAGCACAGCTTTGCCGCCTTCCACATCGATCACGTAAATCTCGAGATTACGTGCCGCGCTCAAAGTGGCGGCGCAAAACAAGAGCAGAAAGGCGAGTCTCTTCATGGCTGGTACAGACATTCTCTTCTAAAGGACAATTTGGCGCATCCTGCTACACTTCGCATCATAATGGGGATCAATCTAAACAGAGTGTTCATCGCTCTCTTGCTGGCCACTTCGGGCTTTGCACAGGGCACGACTTCAAGGCTGACGGGGAGTGTCGTCGACGCGGCAAGCGCGGCCGTCCCGAGTGCAGAGGTAAAGCTTACGAACGAGGCGACGGGCGTCTCATTCACCACCACCACATCAGCGGCGGGTGTCTACATCTTCGACTCCGTGCAGTCCGGCAGCTACGAAGTGCAGGTGGAAGCTCCTGGCTTCCGCCGGTTCATCGCGAGCCACAACTTGGTCACCATCGGGCAGCCCTCGACCGTGAACGTAAAGCTGGAAGTCGGCGCAGTGACGGAGCAGGTTACGGTGAGCGGTGCGGCCGAATTGGTGCAAACCTCGAACTCCGGCAACCTTGGTAACCTCGTCCCGCAACAGGCCGTGGAAGATCTCCCCATCGTAGGAACACGCGGGCGCAACCCTCTCAATCTGGTGTTCATGCAGCCCGGCGTCGTCAGCGGCGGCAACACGGGGGGGGGCAGCCATGTTCATGGAGCGCGCGATCGCGCCTGGAACTACACGCTGGACGGCATCGATGTGAATGACTCCAGCCAGGGCGGCTCCGAGACCACGTCTTTCCGCGTGAACCCTGACATGCTCGCTGAGTTCCGCGTTCTGACCGGCAACAACACGGCGGAGAATGGGCGCAACAGCGGCGGGCAGGTCGCGATGGTGACGCGCTCCGGCGGCAATGAATTCCACGGCACCGGCTTCTGGTTCTATCGCACGCCGCGCCTGAATGCGAACGAGTGGCAGAACAACCTGGACAACCTGGGCAAGGCGCAGCTGCAGCAGAACATTTATGGCGGCGGCATCGGCGGGCCGATCAAACGCAACAAAACCTTCTTCTTTGGCGAAATTCAACTCCTCAACGCACGGTCCAGCGCGGCGGTAACGCGCACCGTGTACACGGCGTCGGCACGCCAGGGCGAGCTGCGCTACGTCAAAGGCGGCCGTAACCTGGCTGCGGGTGTAGCTGGCGCCAGCGTGGATTTGAACGGTAATGTCCTGCCGGGCGTCAACGTGGGTACCTACAACATCGCCACCTCAGATCCCGGCCGCCTCGGGCTCGACCCCACGATCCAGGGTCTTATGGGTGCTTCGCCGTTACCGAATAACTTCTCTGTCGGCGACGGTCTTAACACTGCCGGTTACAGCTTCGGCGCGAACGCGAGCGAGCGCCAGCATGACCAGACAGTCAAGATCGATCACGTCATCAACGATCGCAATACGATCTACGGTCGTATCGCCTGGGGTCGTGATGACAGCAAGTGCGACATCACCAACAGCGGGCAGCCGGTATTTGCGGGCGGTGTCTGCCTGGTCAATACGCTGCGTGGACCCCGCAACTTCGCTGTCAACTGGCGTACGGTCCTGAACCCGCGCATGACGAACGAACTGGTGGTGGGGCAGAATCGGTACGACCCGATCTTTGGGCAGCCCGCTTCCCTCGACAAGCTCACCCTGATCAACACGCCCGTGGACACCACGGCACAGTATGACTTCGGCAACCAGCGAGTGGTCAGCACCTGGCAGTTCGTGGACAACCTCTCCTGGTCGCGCGGCGCCCATAATCTCAAGTTCGGCACGAACGTCCGCATGGTTCGTGAAGAGGACCAGCGCGGTTCCGTCGCCGGCTTGAATGCCACGGAGGAGTTGAACTTCTCCACCACGATCAACAGTGTGGACCCCACGGTATTCGGCCTCCCGGCGGACATCAACACGGCTTTTGATCGCCCGAATTTCCAGAGTCACATTAACTTTCTTCTGGGACGCGTCGGTCAGTTTCAGCGTGGTTTCGTCGCCAACGGCGACCAGTGGGCGAAGAGCACATTCCAGTTCGATACCCGCTATCCGGAACTCGAGTTCTACGGCCAGGACAACTGGAAAGTTCGTCCGAACCTGACCATCGATATCGGACTTCGCTGGGAAGGCCGGCTCGCGCCGAGCACTCCCGCGAACAACATCCTCGTACCGAATCAGGCCGTGGTTGCCGGCGCGGCGCCTTCCAGCACTCTGCAGTGGGTGAAGGGCGACCTCTTCAAGAACCAGCTCAATAACTTCGGCCCGTCACTCGGGTTTGCGTGGGATCCATCCTCGAACGGCAAGACCTCCATCCGCGGCAACTATCGCATTGCCTATGACCGGATCAACACCTTCGTGATCGCTTCCACCATTCTGCCCAGCCTGCCCGGTGCCGCGTTCGCAGCCGTCAACACAGACTTCGGACAGGGTGGTGGACGTCTCCGCAATAAGCCGGAACTCACCGCGCCGACTGCCAAGCCCAGCAGCCTGACGCAGCCTGCCGCCTTTGGATCTGCCAGCAATACGGTAATTGATCCGAATCTCAAAACCCCGACCACGCACCAGTGGGACCTCAACATCCAAAGCGAGGTCGCCCACAACACCATCCTCGATATCGCGTACGTGGGTCGCCGCGCCTATCACCTGCTTGGCGCCTATAACGTGAATCAGGACCAGATCTTCAACAATGGATTCCTGGATGCTTTCAAGGTGGTGAAGGCCGGCGGCGAGTCACCTCTGATGAACAGCCTGCTGAGCGCTGACACCCGCCTGAATGCCGGGGAATCAGGCTCTGCCATGGTCCGTCGCCTGTTTGCCTCGAACCTGACGCTGAACTCTGTTGGGCAACTCGCGCAGTCTTTGGCGAGCCGTCTGCAGAACGGTCAGTCGGTGACCCAGCTTTCCGCCGGCAAGCCCTTCGCGTTCATCCCGTACCCGCAGTACACCGCCGGCCTGAACGTACTCGACTCCAACGACTTCTCCACGTACCACGCTCTTGAGATCCAGCTGGAGCGGCGTCTCACCAGCGGCATGTCTTTCCATGTGGGCTACACGTGGTCCAAGTCTATGGACACGCGGTCGTTCGACCCCACCCTGACGGTGGTGGGCACGGGTAACACTTCCACTGCGGCCAACACTCCTTTCGACATCAACAACCGCCGTCTGAACTATGCGATCTCCGATTTCAACCGGGCTCACGTTCTGCAGACCAACTGGGTTATCGAACTTCCGTTCGGTAAGGGCAAGCGCTTCCTTGGCAATGCCAATGGCCTGACGGATCGGGTGCTTGGCGGCTGGGAGCTTTCTGGCCTCGGACGCATCACCAGTGGCCGCCCGTTCACTGTCTTCTCGGGCACAAACACGGTCAGCAACGTGAACCAGTCGACGGCGAATTGCTCGGGCTGCAGCCGGACGCAGGGAACTCCGTTCCTCGACTCCGGCTCCGGCCTGATCTGGTACTTCGACGCAGCGCAGCGCGCGCAGCTTACCGCCCCGGGCGCTGGTGAGTTCGGCAACACGGGCCGTAACTTCTTCGTCGGACCCCACTACCTGGTCTTCGATGCCTCGCTGTTGAAGCGCATCCCTGTCAACGAGCGCATCAGGCTGGAACTCCGCGCGGACGCCACGAACATCAGCAACTCTGTGATGTTTGGCGCACCTACTACGGACATCACAAGCGGTACTTTCGGCCGCATCCGGAACACCATCACCAGCGGTTCGCGCAAGATCCAGATCGGCGCCAAGATCCGCTTCTAAACGTTCCCGGCCTTCATCCCCTATAGCTGATACTCGTTATAGGGGATGAAGAAGCCAGGCCGCAAGTCCGCCGCACCTGTTGTTTTGGATCCACTGGCCGGCTTTCATCCACCCGTCCGCGAGTGGTTCGAGGCCGTTTTCCCTGAACCCACGCGCCCGCAGGTCCTGGGCTGGCCCGCGATCTCTCGCGGCGACTCCACACTGATTCTGGCGCCGACCGGCACCGGCAAAACCCTCACCGCATTCCTCTGGTGTATCGACCGGCTGATGTTCACGCCCGCGCCGGCTGCGGCTGAGCGCTGCCGTGTACTGTACATCTCACCCATCAAAGCTCTGGCTGTCGACGTGGAACGGAATCTCCGCTCGCCTCTCGTTGGCGTGGCGCAGATGGCGCGAAAACAAGGCGTCGAATTCCATGAGCCGCAGATTGCGATTCGGACGGGAGACACGCCAACTGCGGAACGATCACGGTTCGCTCGCAAGCCTGCCGAGATCCTCATCACGACGCCCGAATCTGTTTACCTGATGCTCACCTCGAACGTGCGCGAGACGCTGCGCTCCATCGAGACCGTCATCATCGACGAGATTCATGCGCTCGTTCCAGGCAAGCGCGGCACTCATCTGGCGTTGTCGCTGGAGCGCCTCGAATACCTCTGCGGACGCAAGCTGCAGCGCATCGGTCTGTCGGCCACACAGCGTCCTCTGGAAGAGGTCGCGCGCTTCCTGGGAGGCGTCGCCGCACCTCTGCCGCATGCGACCGTGAATGCTGCGGGCGATCCCGAGCTTTCGCTCGACCCTGATTCGGACGACCTGCCGCGTAACGCGAGCGCACCGCGGTACCGGCCGGTCACCATCATCGACGCATCTGCGCCCAAGAAGCTCGACCTCCGTATTGAGGTTCCGCTTGACGACATGAAGAAGCTGGATGAGATCGAGCCGATCCCCAGCGGACCCGCATCGCAAGGCCCGGTTCGCGCCTCCATCTGGAGCGCGATCCACCCCAAGCTGGTCGAACTGGTGAACGCTCATACATCCACGCTCATCTTCGTGAATAGCCGCCGCCTGGCTGAGCGCATCTCTGGCGCGGTCAACGAGATCGCAGGGGAGGTGCTCGTACGGGCGCACCACGGCAGCGTGGCCGCGGCACAGCGGAAAGACATCGAAGAGCGCCTCAAAACCGGTACCCTGCGCGGCATCGTCGCCACCTCTTCACTTGAACTCGGCATCGATATGGGATCTATCGATCTGGTGGTCCAGATCGAGGCCCCGCCCTCGGTAGCCAGCGGACTGCAGCGGATCGGGCGGGCCAGCCACCATGTCGGCGGCGTCAGCGAGGCCGTCATCTTCCCCAAGTATCGTGGCGATCTCGTTGCCTGTGCAGCGATCACTCGCGCCATGCATGAAGGGCACGTGGAAAGCGTTCGGTACCCCCGCAATGCCCTCGACGTACTCGCGCAGCAGCTCGTGGCCATGGTCGCGATGGACAACTGGGATACCGATGGACTCTACCGTGTGGTCACCCAGGCTGCTCCTTACGCTGACCTCGCGCGTTCCACTTTCGAGAGCGTTCTCGATATGCTTTCCGGACGGTACCCCTCGGACGAATTCGTCGAGCTTCGCCCCCGCATCACCTGGGACCGAGTAGCCAATCTGATCACACCGCGCGAAGGCGCGAAGAAGATCGCGATTATCAACGGCGGCACCATTCCCGATCGTGGCCTCTTTGGTGTCTTTCTCGCCGGAGCTACCAGTGGCGCACGGGTCGGCGAACTCGATGAAGAAATGGTCTTTGAGAGCCGCACCGGCGACACGATCATTCTTGGTGCGAGCACGTGGCGTGTGGAAGAGATCACGCATGATCGCGTGACGGTCTCACCGGCACCAGGAGAGCCTGGCAAGATGCCGTTCTGGCACGGCGACACCGCTGGCCGCCCGTCCGAGTTCGGTCAGAAGATCGGAGAAATGACGCGCGAGCTTCTGGCACTGCCGCGACCTGTGGCTTATGCGCGTCTCATCGACGATCACAGCCTCGATGCCAGTGCCGCCGAGAACCTGCTGCGCTATCTCGAAGATCAGGTCGCGGCGGCGGGCTGTGTCCCCAGTGACGAAGCCATTCTCATTGAACGCTGCCGCGATGAACTGGGCGATTGGCGTGTCTGCGTCCTGACGCCGTTCGGAAGCCGTGTTCACGCGCCCTGGTGCATGGCCGTGACCGCCCGCCTGCGCGCTGACCGTGGCATGGACGTCGAAACCATGTGGTCTGACGACGGCTTCGTGATTCGCCTGCCCGATGGAGAGGGTGCGCTCGAAACGGAAGCGCTGCTGCCTTCTGCCGCTGAGTTGAAGGATCTCGTGCTCCGGCAGTTGGGAAGCACCTCCATGTTCGCTGCGAAGTTCCGCGAGGCCGCCGGACGCGCGCTGCTGCTGCCGAAGCGGCGGCCCGGCGTTCGCGCGCCGCTCTGGCAACAGCGTAAGAGAGCCGCGGACCTGATGGCCGTCGCCTCACGCTACCCGTCGTTTCCCATTCTGCTGGAGACTTACCGTGAGTGTGTCCGCGAAGTTCTCGACCTGCGCGCCGCCGCCGACGTTCTCAAAAAGATCGAGCGCGGCACAATACGGGTCACCGCCATCGAATCGGTGAAGCCTTCTCCCTTCGCCTCAGCGCTGCTCTTCTCCTACATCGCCAACTACATCTACGAAGGCGATGCGCCCCTCGCCGAGCGGCGCGCGCAGGCGCTGTCGATCGATCAGTCTCAGCTGGAAGAAATCCTCGGCAATACCGACTTCCGCGAACTGCTCGACAAAGCGGCCATGGACGAAGTGGAGGCCCAACTTCAGTCCCTTGAGCCCGACTATCAGGCGAAGCATGCGGATGGTGTCCACGACCTGCTGTTGAAGCTTGGCGATCTGACGGAAGACGAAATCCGCGCGCGCTCCGTATCTCCGGCCATCGCGTCAACCATCGAACAGCTCACGCGGGCGAGGAGAGCCGTGCGCGTTCGCCTCGCAGCTGAATCCCGCTTCATTCCGGTGGAATACGCCGCGCGATACCGTGATGCCGTGGGCACTCCGTTGCCTCCAGGTCTGTCTGAGACCTTCCTGACGCCGAGCGCGGACCCCTTAGCCGCCATTGTTCGGCGTTACAGCCGCACGCACGGCCCGTTCACTACCGATGAACTCGCGAAGCGCTACAGCATCGTCTCTTCCGAGATCGAGCCCGTGCTTCGCCAGATGCACGCGGACGGCAAGCTGCTGGAAGGCGAGTTCCGGCCCGGCGGCATTCATCAGGAATGGTGCGACCCCGAAGTTCTGCAGCAGGTTCGCCGCAAGACACTGGCGCGTCTCCGTCGCGAAGTAGTGCCGGCCGACCAGTATGTCTTCGCCCGCCTCGTGACGCGCTGGCAGGGCGTGACGGCGCCGCGAAAAGGAGTCGAGGCGCTGCTCGATGCGATCGAGATCCTGCAAGGTGCCGAGCTGATTGCTTCCGACCTCGAGCGCGAGATACTTCCCGCACGCGTTGCGAACTATCAGCCCGGCGACCTGGATGCCGTGCTCGCGTCGGGTGAAGTTGTCTGGGTGGGACGCCAGCCGCTCGGCATCCGCGACGGCCGCGTTTCGCTCTACCTCCTCGACTCCATGGCGCGACTCATCCCGCCCGGGTTCTTCGACACACTACCCGAGGCCCTCTCCGAACGCGCTCTGAAGGTTCTCGAATTCCTTCAGCACCAGGGCGCGGAGTTTCAGGCGACCATCCATCAGGCCAGCGGAGGCGGCTTTCCCAACGAGACGACGGCGGCGCTGTGGGAACTGGTCTGGGCTGGCCTGCTCACGAATGACACTTACCACCCGGTTCGAACTCTGCTTACAGCACGCGATGAAGAAAAGCAGCGCGGCGTCGCCAATCACATGCCGCCGGGGTCTCCAGGCTTTCTGCAGAGGCAGCGCGCGCGAAGAGGAGCCACCAGTCAGGGTCGCTGGTCGCTGATTCGTCAGAGACTCACGGGCACAGCAACGCCTGCCGAGTGGAGCGCCGCCGTCGCCCAGCAGTTGCTCGTACGCAACGGCATCGTCATGCGCGAAACCGCTGCGGCGGAAGACATCACCGGCGGTTACCCGTCCGTCTACCCTGCGCTCAAGACCATGGAAGAGAGCGGCTGGATTCGGCGCGGCATGTTCGTGGCCGGCATGGGTGCGGCGCAGTTCGCCACTCCGGCGGCCGTCGACCTTCTGCGCAGCCTGCGCCACCCGGCCGACCGCCTCGACGCCGTCCACCTCGCCGCATCGGACCCCGCCAACCCCTATGGCGGGCTTCTGCCCTGGCTGGACAACACGACCGACCACGGCATGTCGCGCGCCGCGGGTGCCAACGTCATTCTGATTAACGGGAGGCTCGCCGCATTCTTTCGTCGTCGCAACCCCGCGATCAAAGTTTTCCTGCCGGAGGACGAGCCTGACCGCGGCCGCGTTGCCCGCGAGCTTGCGCAGAAGCTGGCCCTCGTGGCCAACCGGCAGCAGACGAAGCGCAGCGGCCTGCTCATCGACACCATCAACGATGAACCGGCTGCCGACCACTTTATGGGCCGGCTGCTGGAAGACAGTGGCTTTGTCTCCACCACGGCCGGATTCCAGATGCGCCGGATCATTCCCGCTCAGAACGCGCCCGACAACGACACCGACGACGATGCCTGAGGGAGATACCATATTTCGGGCCGCGCGGACCCTGAACCGCGCTCTGGCCGGCAGCATCGTCACGCACTTCGAAACACAGCTCCCGCAGCTCTCGCGCGTCGACCACGACTCGCCGCTGACCGGGCGCACCATCGAGAAGGTTGAAGCCACCGGCAAGTGGATGCGCATTGTCTTCTCCGGTGACTTGATACTCATTACGCATATGCTGATGAGCGGCAGCTGGCATATCTATCGTGCTGGCGAAAGATGGCAGCGGCCCCGAATCCAGATGCGGGTCGCGATCCACACCAAAGATTTCGTTGCGGTCGCATTCCAGGTTCCGCTGGCCGAGTTTCACACTGCCGCCACCCTCGCACGGCATCGCAGCGTCCAGTCTCTTGGCCCCGACGTCCTGGCTGCGGAGTTCGACCCGGCGGCGGCTATTCGGCAGCTGCAGTCGAGGCCTGAGCTCGAAATCGGCGTGGCGCTTTTAAGGCAGTCTCTTGTCGCGGGGATCGGGAACGTCTTCAAGTCGGAAGTGTGTTTCGCCAGCCGCGTGAATCCCTTCCGACCGGTCGGAACCCTGACTGCGAACGAACTCGGAAGCTTGATGAACCATTCCCGCAAGTTCATGCTCGCGAACGTCACCGACGACGCGGGCGATGGCATCGTGACTTACACCGGCTTTCGCAGAACAACGGGCCGCACCGATCCGGCTGATCGCCTGTGGGTCTATCAACGCGCACGGGAAGCATGCCGCCGATGCGGAACTGCGATCCTCTCGCGCAAGCAGGGCGAAGACGCCCGGACTACGTTTTGGTGCCCCCAGTGTCAACCTGAGCAACCGGGCTGAGTGCGTTGTATCGTGGTGGTGTGGCGAAGCAGGAAGCAGCCGAAGTTGTGTCGGTCGATGGCCGCGAAGTTCGCATCACACACCCCGAGAAGCCATACTTCTCGAAAGGGGTGCAGCTCTCGAAGCTCGATATCGTTCGCTACTATCTCTCCGTCGCGCCCGGTGCTTTGCGCGGAATAACCGGCAGGCCGATCGTCCTGAAGCGCTTCGTCAATGGTGCTGAAGGCGAAGTCTTCTACCAGAAACGGGCACCGAATGAGCGGCCTTCGTGGCTGCGGACCGTGACCCTGTCGTTCCCGTCGGGTCGAACGGCCGAAGAGATTGTCGTGGACGACACCGCAGGGCTCGCGTGGATCGTCAATCTCGGCTGTCTCGAGCTGCACCCGCACCCAGTGCGATCCCGCGATCTGGACCATCCCGATGAGCTGAGAGTCGATCTTGATCCCGGCCCCGGCGTTGAATGGTCGGACGTGCGGACGGTGGCGCTCGAAGTCAACGCCTTCCTTGCTGACATGGGACTGACAGGCTGGCCCAAGACCAGCGGCTCGCGGGGCATGCACATCAACGTGCGGATTGAGCCGCGCTGGACGTTTGCCGAAGTCCGGCGCGCAGCCATCGCTCTCTCGAGAGAAATCGAGCGCCGCCTGCCCCAGATCGCCAGTTCCAAATGGTGGAAAGAAGAGCGCCACGGTGTCTTTCTCGATTACAACCAGAACGCCAAAGATCGGACGACTTGCTCCGCATACTCGGTTCGGCCTTTGCCGGATGCCCGCGTCTCCGCGCCCCTGACCTGGGATGAAGTCAGCGTGTGCGACCCCGCCGACTTCACGGTCCAGACCATGCCCCGCCGGTTTGCGGAACTCGGTGATCCCCACGAACACATCGACCTTGCACCCGGGTCGCTGGAGCGTTTGCTGGAGAAGGCGGATCAGGACGAAGCCGCGGGTCTGGGAGACGCGCCGTGGCCGCCGCATTTCCGCAAGATGGAAGGCGAAGGCCCCAGAGTTGCCCCTTCGAAAGCCAAGGCGAAAGCACCGGCTGCGGCACGAGTGAAGATGCCGCTGATCACGGTAGCGAACTCTCCCGATAAAGAAGCCGCTCTCGCCGGTTTGGAGAGGTGGAAAGGTTCGCACTCCGCCGCCGCTGAACTGCTTGCGGTGGACGATGTGCTCGTCGACTCCATGCGAGGCCGGTCGTCCACGTGGACCCGCGTTCGCGTCAACCTGCGTCATGTGCCGGAAGACCTCCGGCCGCCGCAGGAAACACCGGACCCGGATGACGATCCCACCCGCGCGTTTCGAACCGCCCGCAAGCGCTCCAGTACCGGCTGACTCAGAGCGCAGTTGAAAAGATGTCCATCAGTTCCTGCGGCGGCACCACTTCGAGTTGGGCGTAGGTGCAGTCGGTAGGCTTCTTGTCGAAGCGCCACCGCCGGAACTGCGACATATGCCGGAAGCGATCGCCCTGCATGTGTTCGTAAGCCACTTCGACCACAAGCTCCGGGCGCACCGGTTCCCAGGACAGGTCTTTGCCGCTGCTCCAGCGGCTCTTGCCGCCCGGCATGCGCTGCCCATCCTCACCGGCGCCAGCCTCCGCCCAGCCACGCCAGGGATGTTCCGCCAGGGCATTCTCGCGATAGGGTGCGAGGAACTCAGCAAGCTCCAGACGCTTCTGGGCGGTGAAGCTGGCGCACACGCCAACATGTTGCAGGGCGCCGGCATCGTTGTAGAGGCCCAACAGCAGCGACCCAATGGAGCCGTCCGCCTTCTTGTGCCAGCGGAATCCTGCCACAACACAATCGCAATCCCTCTCGTGCTTCACCTTCAGCATCACGCGCTTATCGGGCTCGTAGGTGCCGTGACGAAGCTTCGCCATCACGCCATCCAGACCGGCGCCTTCGAAACGGCGGAACCAGTCCTTCGCAACCGAAGCATCTTTCGTCGCAGGCGTCAGGTGTACAGGCGCTGTGGTGCTGGCGAGCACCGCCTCCAGTTCGCGCCGGCGGACTTCGAAAGGGTCCGCTCGAAGGTCGCGGTTTCCAACCGCAAGAAGATCGAAGAACACGACAGAGGCCGGAGTGGTCTGGGCCAGCATCTTAATCCGCGACGCTGCCGGATGCACCCGCAGCTGCAGCGCGTCGAAATCGAGCCCGCTCCCAGTTGCGATGACAATCTCGCCGTCCAGCACGCATCGCTGCGGCAGCTGCGCGAGCAATGTCTCCACCACGTCGGGGAAGTATCTGTTGAGCGGCTTCTCGTCACGGCTCTGAATCAAAAGCTCGTCGCGGTCGCGAAAAATCAGGGCACGGAAGCCGTCCCATTTTGGCTCGAACAGCCAGTCCTCCCCGACTGGCAGTTCACTGACGCGCTTCGCCAGCATGGGCAGAACTGGTGGGTTGACGGGTAGCTGCACACCTTCATCCTACTTGCCTGCTCGAACGGCACGTCCTGGGGTGTCAGCCATCAGGGGGTTCAAAGTCACTGGCGCACTCTTTCGCGCTGACCAGTGCCGGAGTACCAAAACCTGCCCATGTTACATTGAACCTGGAAATTGTAAGATCGCGAGCAGAAGACCGTTTAACTGCACGGCGGCAGCGCCGTCGAGAGATCTGAACATACATCGAACTCCACAAATGGAACAGGCAGGCAGTCACCAGCAGTTCCTTGATCAGCTGAACCAACTCGAAGCTGAAACCACAGGGTCCAGTGCGCTGCACCGAGGTGTTGGAGGTTCGGCGTGAACAGTCCGCCTGCCCCCCAGGCTAGATGGACGGCAGAAGCTGGCGGACCTTCCCTGCGGTGGCTCGGCGGCTGCGGCGAAATGTGTACCGCAGTCCGCGAGTTTGACTGGTCGCAGACGCAGCTTGGCCCCTTAACGTCGTGGCCGGAGCCGCTTCGTATCGCAGTTGGCATTTGCCTGAACAGCCGGTTCCCGATGTTGGTCTGGTGGGGTCCCGACCTCGTCAATGTCTACAACGACGCATACATACCGATCCTCGGGAAACGCCATCCGGGAGCTCTTGGCCGCAGCGCAAGAGAACTGTGGGCAGACGTTTGGCCGGCCATCGTACCGCAAATCGACGCCGTGTTAAACCTCGGAGAACCGTCCTGGAACGATCGCCTGCTTCTTGTGACGCACCGCAACGGATACGCGGAAAGCGCTTACTTCACCTACTCGCACAGCCCTGTATTCGACCACAGCGGGCACGTTGCCGGCCTGATCTGCGTGGTTTCTGAACAGACCGCGCAGGTGCTTGCCGAACGACGTCAGGCGTTCCTGGTCGAGATCAGCGATGCGCTGCTCGCGTTACCTACGGCACGCGAGATCGCTGACAAGGCGGTTCAAATCCTCGGCAAGCATCTGAAGGCAAACCGCGTCGGTTACGGCCAGGTGCAACCCGAGGACGGGATGATCATCCTTGAATCGAGCTACACCGATCGCGTTGAGCCCATTGCAGGTACGTTTCCGCTGGACTCTTTCGGTAAGGAAAACATCGCTCGCCAGAGGCAAGGGATCACCGTTGTACAAGACGACGTTACAGATGACCCCTCTTACGATGCCACCGTTTGGGAGTCCATTCAAACCCGATCCTTTGTATCGGTTCCGCTTGTCCGTGAAGGTCGTCTCCGCGCGTCAATCTACGTCAACCAGCGAGAGCTCCGTCACTGGTCCGAGGACCATCCGGGAAAGCGGGGCACTCATCGAACGTGCCCCCCTGCCAAAGCTCTTCGTCGAAGAAACGCATTTAGTGCTGGTATTCCAGAACCTCATCGGCAACGCGATCAAGTATCGCAGCGAGAGAACTCCTGTTATCCGGGTAAGCGCACAACGCGAGCAAAACATGTGGAGGCTTTGCGTTCAGGACAACGGCATTGGGATCGAGCCTGCGTACCAACAGCATGTGTTTGGCATCTTCAAGCGCCTGCACACCTCAGCCGCCTATGCGGGAACCGGAATGGGCCTTGCCATCTGCCAAGAGATCATTCACCGTTACGGCGGTCGGATCTGGGTCGAGTCCAGCGGGGCCGGACAAGGGTCTACTTTCTGCTTCACCCTTCCGGGAGGAGAATAGCGCTGTCCTTCCAGCCCCCGCTTACACCCGATAAGAAGGTGGCAACGGATTTCTGTTCTGAAACTGCCGCTGGTGCCAGTACGGATACCCGACCGGCACCTGACTGGCTTCGTCCAGCTTCGCCACCTGCTCCGGCGTCAGCACGAAACTCGCGGCGGCAAGGTTATCTCGCAACTGCTGCTCATTCCGCGCCCCGATTATCACGCTCGCCACCGTGGGCTTCCGCAGCAGCCAGTTCAAAGCCACCTGCGGCACGGACTTCCCAATCTCCGCACCCAAAGCCTCCAGACACTCCACCACCCGGTACAGTAATTCATCCGGTACCGTCGGGCCCAGGTCAGCCGCTTTATGCAGACGGCTTGTCTCCGGCAGCGGCTGCCCCCGCCTGATCTTGCCCGTCAACCGACCCCAACCCAACGGGCTCCAGATCAGCGCCCCCAAACCCTCCGCCAGCGCCTGCGGCATCAGTTCCCACTCATACTCGCGACCCACCAGCGAGTAATAAACCTGATGCGCAGAATACCTTGGCCACCCATACCGCTCGCTCACTCCCAGGGACTTCTGCATATGCCAGCCCGAGAAGTTCGAGGCCGCGATGTACCGGACCTTGCCCTCTCGCACCATCCGATCCAGCGTACTCAGCGTCTCCTCGACCGGTGTCAGCGCATCGAATCCATGCATGTGATAGACGTCGATGTAATCCGTCTGCAGCCGCTTCAGACTGCCTTCGATCTGCCGTGTCAGGTGTAGCCTCGACGAACCTACCTGATTGACCCCGTCACCAAACTGGAACGTGCCCTTGCTCGAAATCAGGACCTTCTCACGTGGCAGATGCTTGATCGCCGCTCCCAGAATCTCTTCCGCGAGCCCCTGCGAGTAGATATCGGCAGTGTCGAAGAAATTGACGCCTGCCTCCATGCAGATGTCGATCAGGCTCCGTGCCTCTTCCACGTCCGTGTTCCCCCAGGCGCGGAAGAACTCACCACCGCCGCCGAACGTGCCTGTTCCGAAACAGAGCACTGGAACCTGCAGACCACTCTTCCCAAGTTGACGTATTTCCATGGCTTCCATTTCTATCACCAGCCGCTAGCGGAACTGCTTTTTGTAGAACAGCAGCACGCTCACGAGTCCGTTCTGGTCCCTGGTCGCCACCGCAGAATACTGCGGACTGAACGACCACTCGGCGCGCACGATCGTGCTGTTCGGGTCGTTCAGCGCTGACGTGTATGTGAACGTGACCTGGTTCGTGATCTGCTGCTGGAAGGTCATCCTTGCCGTGGGCAGCTGCGAACCGCTGGTGAATGCAGGGTCGATTTTCAGCTGGGTGATCCCGAAAACTCGCTGCAGCCGGCTCGCGATCGGGTCCGCCAGAGCCTTGCTGATGATGGCCGATTCCCCCATCTGCTCGAAGCTCTGCGAGGGCTGCGAAGGCTGGTTCGCCAGCAGCGTCGGATCCGAAGTGGGAGTCTTCCCGGACGCCAGCAGGCTCACGATCTCCTGAAACTGCAGCGGAGGGTCTGACGTGTAGCTGAGCTTCATATTGTCTACAGGGCCGGTCACGTTTAAGCTGACCTCCACGCCCTTAGCCTGGGTTTGCAGACTGACGTTCAGGACCGGAGCGATCCGCATCGGATCGTAAAACGTGATGTCCCCCGAATTCACCCGATATGTAGACCCGAAGAACACCAGTTCACCCTCGCTGATGTTGATCCTCCCCAGAACGCCCGGATGGGCCGCTGTTCCCCGCACCCGCAGATCCGCATTGGCCTGCAGATTCTGTGCGAGCGAAGCCTGCACTCCCAGTGAAGGCGCTGTTTGCACCCTGACGTCCAGCTTCATGTTGTCCAGCAGCGGAGAGGGTGCCGCATCAGACTGCACGGGCGTCGCCGAACGAGTCATCATTGCGCCCAAATCGCTCTGCGGCGCGTACGACAACTGCTCCACGGTCACGTTCCCCGAGAGAGAACTCGAATCGCTCGTCCCGGTAAGCCGGAGATCTGCTCT
>JAOAPO010000539.1 GCA_025462945.1 Bryobacterales bacterium | reverse complement strand
ATATAACTGGCGCCGAATCCACGCGGGAAAGCGTCAATCCCCGGACACGACTCGTCATTGGAGTCGTGGTCGTCGCGAGTGCAGCCGTGGCCGCGCTCACGATTATGCCGGCTTGGGATCGAAGTGTGGAACGGGTATTCAGTCAGCTCACTTCAGATCCGGGGCTAACAACAGATCCGACGATATCACCCGACGGGAAGCTCCTTGCTTATGCCTCAGACCGTGACGGGGGCCCTCTTCATCTATGGGTGCAACAAGCGGATGGCATTGGGTTAGCGATTCAGCGGACGCACGGGCCTGCAGACGACCATCAGCTTGATTTTTCTCCCGATGGCAGCAGAATCGCTTTTAGGTCCGAGCGCGATGGAGGCGGGGTTTATGTCGTCCCGACACTTGCCGGTGAGCCTCGTTTAATCGCGAAGTTCGGGAGAGATCCGAAGTTCTCTCCCGATGGCAGATGGCTCGCTTACTGGGTGGGCTCGGAATGGGGTTCGATGCTGGGAGTGGCGTTCGGCAAGGTCTTTGTCGTTCCGTCGGCTGGTGGAGAGCCGAGGCGCATGGCGGCCGACTTCGCCTACGCAGGCCTCCCGTTGTGGTCGCCCGATGGCACTCGTCTCCTGATTTGCGGTAACGATAAGCCAACCCCTCAATATTCCGGAGACTGGTGGGTAGTTCCTCTCGACGGTGGGTCGCCTGTCCGCGCCGGCGCAGTGCGGAAGTTCTCGCGCCAAGGCATTTCGTTGTCGAAATTTAGCGTTCTGCCCTACCCGAGAGGCTGGAAGGGAAACCACATTCTTTTCTCCGCCAAGCTTGGAGATAGCGTAGATGTCTGGCGGGTCCCTGTAGCGGCGGGGACCGGGATGATCAGCGGCCCGGCTGAGGCCGTCACGCGCGGTGCGGGTTTCGCCGCGTCAGCTTCCGAATCCGACGACGGTCGCGTTGTCTTCGCCAACATCTTACATGAAGATCACCTGTGGACTTTGCCTATCAAGGCGAATCGCGCTCAAGTCACGGGTCCACTGCGGCAGTTGACAGAAAGCGGGGGGTCAGAGTATTCGCCGTCATTGGCATCTACTGAAGCGCTGGCGTTTACAGCTGTTCGCGCGGGAAAGGGCAGGCTCGCGGTCAGAGACCTACGGACCGGTCAGGAGTCTTTGCTCCCGGAATTGAGCGGTGAACCACAGCTGACGAGGATCTCGCCAGATGGCACCCAGATCGCGTACTCAATTGTGCAGAGCCAGGGCACCGCGACAGGATACTTGATGCGACTGGATCGCCTGGTTCCGCAGAGGATTCACGACGAGTGCGATTTCCCATGGGACTGGTTGAGCGATGGCCGCTTGGTTTGTTTGTCCGGCCCTCGGGTACACGGCCACTTGATCGATCTTGCGACTCGCTCCGTGACCGAACTCATGAGCGATTTCGACGATAGCCCGGTCTACAATCCCAGTGTTTCTTCGGATGGTCGATGGTTGCTATTCGGAAGTTCCGGGGGTGTGTTCGTGGCGTCTTTTCGTGGCCTGCCAATTCCAAAGGCGGACTGGACTCGCGTCCTTGGTAGTGATTATTGGGACGAACACACGCAATGGTCTCCGGATGGGAATCTCCTCTACTTCACCACTGGGCGAGATGGCGCGCGCTGCGTCTGGGCTCAGCGTCTCGATCCCTCAACGAAAAACGCCCTCGGCGCTCCGTGGCCGGTTTACCACTTTCACTCTGCACGCCGCTCCATTGTGAACGTCGGGGCCGCACGAGTGAGCATCGTTGTTCGCAAGGAGGCCCTTATCTTTCCGCTCGGTGACCTTCGCGGCAATATTTGGATAATGCGTGATCGGCTGCGGTGAAGCAGTGATGAGCGGACGATACCGCCGAGACGCGTGAACTCGTCGTAGTCATTCGGTTTCCGGAAATATGTGCTCAATCCAAGATCGTTCATGCGTTGCCGGTCTTTCGGGGAATCAGATGAAGTAACGATAACGAGCGGGACGGCCGGATGTGAGCGCTGCGGCGTATCCGCGAGAGCACTGCTTCGCCGCCTTTTTGGGCGGGTTCAGGTGCAGCAGCACAATATCGCGGCACGGCAGTTCACCCGCATCGACACCGTGGATGTAGCGCGACATCTCCTCGCCGTCGGCCGAAAGATCCGCAACGGTGCCGAAGGCCGGTGCCGTGTCCCGCGTTGGCCCGTCCTTGGCAGAAATCAGGAGTTTAGGGGCTGGCGCGTGATGATGCGTTGGCAGTAGTGACTTCGACCTGTCCCGAGAGGCCGTGCCTGTCCATGCAATGTGCAGGACGCAACGTCGGCCCCAGCTTCTATCCACGCGGGTAAGCCATGTGTCAGCCTTAGTCCACGGATGCTTAGACCAAGGAGGGATCTACCTGCAAAGCCAGTGCTCGGTGGGTCATTGTCTTCGGTATTCACATTAAGACTCGACGGAAACTCAAGCGGGAGTTGATTGTGAACCATGATCGTGTTACGTGGCCAGTGAACCGCAATCCGCTGTATCGACCAGCTCCCGGCTAGGGGCGAGTGCGGTGATGGCCCGCTGCTTCCGGTCGCCAGTGAGGCGGGCCGGTTCTCAATCGACGGTAAGCGGACATCACAGGTCGAATGAGAAATGGCGCCGCCGGAGTTTCAGTTTCAGAGTGGCGTGACTCAGCCAGAGCACGATCCCACGCTTCCCCCAACGGGACTTCGCGGGCGTCCGTGCGCTTCGCTTCAAAGAGCCGCGCTTTCCTGGCCAAGTCGATCGCGCCGCATCAGGGTAAACGCTGCGCGATAATGGCGGGCTAAATTGGGGCCGCGTGTAAAGGCCCGGCCCCGGAAGGCGACACAGTCGCTCACGAGTTGCGTGGTTTACCCGTGGCAGCAGCAAAGTTTGCGTGCCTCTCACTCGGAGCTTCACATCTCATAATTTCTCGGTCGTGAAACTTCCCGAATTCCGGAAGTCCGAGCTCATCGGAACGCCCTAAAACGCATCCAAAGTGGTGGGCCCACAAGCGCGCCCCAAGGTCACCAGAGCGGTCTAACGACGATCCGACGGTGAGCCATTTCAAGAGCGTCGGATGTAAACCCGCATCGAACAGGGCGAAACCTGCAGCAAGAACACAAGTATCCGCCTGCGTACCGCAAACCAATATACGGTCCATTCGGAGACCGCGCAGGTACTCGATGGCAGCCGAGGGCGGCAGATAGCCGTGTTTTATGAAAACGCGGCTCCCGGGTATGAGACTTCCCTCCGCCTTTCCCGGTTTCCACCCCAGTTGTGCTTCAAAGGGCGTCACAGATTCATCATGCCTCTCGACCGTAGCAACGCTTGGGAGAATGGCGCTTAGTTCTCTTATCTCGTGCAGCGTCTCAATCGGAATCGGGAAGGCAGGCTGAACATCTACGATTAGGAGGGCTTGTTTCATGATGTGATCATGCGGCCGGGAATGCCGCGCTACTCGCCAAGAATTTTCAGCCCGAAAATTCCCGCAACGATCAGCCCCAGGCAGCCCAGCCTGCTCAAGGCCGCAGAGTCCCCAAACAGCACGATTCCCAGCGCCACTGTCCCAACCGAGCCAATACCGGTCCAGACTGCGTACGCCGTGCCAAGCGACAGAGTTCGCGTCGCCACCCCCACCAGACCCAGGCTCAGCACAATCATGACCACCGTCGCTACCGACGGCCAGAGCCGCGTAAACCCTTCCGAGTACTTCAGCCCGATCGAAAACGCTGTCTCAAATACACCGGCAACCACAAGGATCGCCCAGGCGTGCTGTCTCGTCATCTTTCTCCTGTTTGTTGCGTGAACAAAGCGCTTTTACCGCCTCGGAAAGCGTTGCCGTTGGCCTTCTTATCAGCCTGCTGAGATCCTGGGACGAGCTGTCCAGGTCCCCCCGAATCGCCATTGCATCGGCATCGATAACCACATCGACGGTCGTCTGTGGCAGTCCGAGACCGAGCAGGATGACCGCATAGTCCTTACCGGAAAGGTTCCGGCAGGGAATGTCCCGGCCAACCTGCCTGGACACCTCGGAAGCGAGCTCGACCATCGAAAAGGATTTGTCTCCAGCCAACTCGTATGTCTTGCTTCCCGAAACGGGTTGCGTGAGGACGACAGCCGCCGCCGCTGCATAGTCGGCGCGCGACGCGGATGCAAACCTCCCATCGCCGGAGCTTCCAGTTAGTTCACCGCGCGCTACAGCGTTGCCGAGCGCCGATGTGTGGTTTTCCAGATACCAGCCGTTTCGCAGAATGACGAAGGACAAGCCGGACGCCCGAATGTACTCTTCCGTTTGTTCATGCTCCCTGGCTAGAAATAATTCGGAAGAATTGGCGCGAAGCAGGCTCGTATACACAAACAGTTCGACTTTGGCTTCCCTTGCCGCGTCAATTACTGCTTTGTGCTTTGTGAATCTTTCGCCAACGTCGGCAGCTGAGATGAGCAGCACCCTGCGAACACCATCAAGCGCGGTGTTTAGCGTTTTCGGGCGGGTGTAGTCAGCTTCACGCACCTGCAAGCCAGGCGGGCCAAAACCGGATGCCTTCTCGGGACTACGTACGGCTGCAATTATCCGGTTGGCGGGCATTCGGTCGACCAATCCGTCGATCACGAGTTGCCCCAGACGCCCATTTGCTCCGGTGACTGCAATCATTGTGTCCTTTGCCTCCTGCAACCAATCTAGGCTCTCTGTGGATTAGATGAAAGATCCATAATGCCCGAATGGAGTGGTCCACTTTCCCCAACAACAGGCACGAGGGATATCCTGTTTTCATGAGCGATGTACCAGTTGGGAAGCCCGCGCAAACAGGACGGGTCTGCGTATTTTGCGGGTCGGGCGTGGGGGCAAACTCAAAGCATCTTGCCGAAGCGAAATTGCTGGGGAAGCAGATGGCTGGCCGCGGCTGGGACCTGGTTTATGGGGGAACCTCCATTGGTTTGATGGGCGCGATGGCCGACGCTGCCCTCATGGCGGGCGGGGAAGTGATCGGAGTACTTCCCCGGGCATTGCAGGATCGAAATTGCTCATCGCGGCCTGACGAATCTGCACCTTGCAGCAAGCATGCACGAACGCAAGGCGCTGATGGCGTCTTTATCGGACGCTTTCATCGCGCTGCCCGGCGGCTACGGGACGCTTGACGAGTTCTTCGAGATCATTACATGGGCGCAACTAAAGATCCATTCCAAGCCCTGCGTCCTGATCAATCGGACGGCTACTGTGACTTCCTGTTGCGATTCCTCGACCACGCGGTGAAGGAGGAATTCGTGACGCCGGCCAACCTGGGGCTGGTGCCGGTGGCAAGAGACGCCGAGGAGGCGTTGCTGTGGATTGAACAG
>JAOAPO010000505.1 GCA_025462945.1 Bryobacterales bacterium | reverse complement strand
GGTTGGTACTGGACGGTCATGTTCCATTGCTGCGCGTAGCCCTGGTACACGTTACGAAGCTGGCCGCCGATGCTGGTACCGATGCCCGTCGCGAGTCCGCCGGCGCTGCCGGTGGGAAGAACGATACCGGAGGGCCACGGGTTGTCGATGGTGTTGGCGGGATGGAGACCGTTATCGAGAGACGTCACCATCGGCGTGGTGGAACCGTATCCGGTGGAGGCGGGGTTCAACACTCCCTTTTCGCGAACCCAGAAGATCCCATAGCCACCGCGGACGACGACCTTGCTGTTCCATTGATACGCAAAGCCAATCCGGGGCGCGAAGTGCTTGTTCGGTTCGGCCACAACGCCGCGAGGAACACCACCTACTCCGGGGAACACTGTGCCGCCTTTGAAGTTCATGCCGTTGATGGCGTAACGTGCGTCGGGGTCGAAGTTGGTCATCTGGTTGAAGCGATCGGTGAAGGCGCCCTGGCGCTCCCAACGAAGCCCCAGGTTAAAGGTCAGTTTGCGATTGAACTTCCAGTCGTCCTGGACATAGAGGGCATGGTCGAGTTCCTGCTGTTCGTGAACGGGCTGGTAGACCGCATTGCCGGTGGCAGGTGTGCCGAGGATTAACGATGCGGTGCCGAAGCCTGACGTTGTGCTCGCGGTGGTCGGATTCGGACCTTGCGTGAATGCCCGCGTGAAGGCGAAGTTCAGCGGCGAGCGATCAAAGGGGAAACCGCGATAGAGAGTGAACTGGTAGCCAGCCTTGACCGTGTGCGAAGTCAGCACTTTGGTCACCGATGCACCACTACCCCAAGTGTAAGCGGCGCGGTTCTGGATCGCTGAACCGTAGGAACTGAGATCGGTGACGGTCAGGCCAGGGAATTGAGCGGTGCCGGTCTGCATTTGGTCCACAAGGGATTTGGGGAAGCCGAGTTCCGTAAGAGGGTAGCCGGTTTTGGCGTATTTCCCGTCGTAGCTGTATGGGGTTGCCTGGTCGTAGTCGCGATTGAAGCCGGAGCGCGCGTCGACGATCAGAGTGGGACTGAGGGTGGCGGTATACGATGCCGAAGCGCTGTGGCGCGGCACGTAGATCGTTTTCTTGTCGTTCTCAAGGACATTTTGGAAGTAGGCGCCGTTTGGCACGGTTTCGTTGAGGACGTCGCGGGTGTAGCGAATTGAGACTCGCTGATTGGAGGTGAGGGTGTGATCCACTTTCACGCCGCCGGTTTGACGGTCTGTGGGCACGGGACCGGACTGGAACAGGTTGTTGGCACCGGTGACTGGTGCGCCGGGCAGGTTGGGCAGAGGGTGCAGCGCAAAGAAGGCCTTCGCGAACTGGCTGATACGCGAGCCGGGGATGACGTTGCCGGGGAAGGCGCTGCGAATGAAGGCACCGGCGGAGTTCGGATTTGGCACGGTGGTGTAAGGGTCGTAGATGGTGATGAGCTGGCCGTTGGCTGCAAATGTTTTGGAGAAGTCTCCGGTTCGCTGCAGGGCGGTGGGGGCGTTGATGATGCGGGCGCTGCTGAGGTGCTGGATCAGGCCTTCGAAGTTACCGAAGAAGAAGGTGCGGTCCTTTTTGATGCGACCGCCGAGGGATCCGCCGAACTGGTTTTGATGAACAGGCGGCAGCGGCGTACCAGAGGCGTTGCTGAAAAAGTCGTTCGCGTTGAACATGGTGTTCTGCAGGTACTCGAAGGCGCTGCCGTGCAGGTTGTTCGAACCGGACTTGCTCACGACGCTGATGACTCCCCCGGTCGTTCGACCATACTCGGCCGAGGCCGAGTTGGTGATCACTTTGAACTCCTGGGTGGAGTCGGTGGTGAGGAAGGTACTGGGGCCAGCGGCATCGCCCATCTTGTCGTTCGCCACGCCGTCCATAAGGAAGGCGCTGGTCATGGGCTGACCACCGCCGATGGTCACGGCACCTACACGCCAGGAAGTCAGGACCTGGCCACCGAAGTAACCAATTCCTTTGACGGTTGGGATGAGATTCGCCAGCCCCATAGGATTGCGGGAGTTGAGAGGCAGGTCAACCATCTTTTGGCTGTCGATGGTGGTGCCCACTTCGGAACTGTTGGGGTCAAGCAGAGGTGTGCTGGCTACGACTTCTACGGTCTCACTGGTCGCCCCGACGGTGAGGGTGACGGGGATGGCGATCGAGCGGTCGGCGGTTACAACGATGCCGTCACGCCGGAAAGTCTTAAAGCCGGGGTTCGAGACTTCGATGAGATAGGTGCCCGGGGGAAGAAGCAGGAACTGAAAGTTCGATGAGGTGTCGACGGTGGCTACCGCGGTGGAGCCTGTGCCGGTATTCGTCAGGCGCACGGGGATGCCGGGAATGCCGGCCCCCGAGGGGTCGAGAACAGAGCCTGTGATGGAACCGGTGATCTGCTGGGCATGGAGCAAGCTGCTCAGACATGCCGCAAGAAAGATAATGAAGACGGGAATGCTCAGACGAGGAACCTTGCTCACGTTGTACTGCCTCCTGAAGAGACCTGTTCATCAGGTCACGTGGGGCGACTATATGACGTTTCTGAGGCCCGCGTCAAGGGTCTTGGCTGACGGTGTGGTTGACATGTGATCTGTGCGGGAAAGCCGGCCGTTTTCTCTGGAATTCAGAAGGGAATTGTGAAGTAGAAGGTCGAGCCTTTTCCGACTTCTGACTCGACCCAGATCTTGCCTCCGTAGCGATGCACGATGCGCTGGCAGATCGCGAGTCCCATTCCGGTGCCCGGGTAGGCCTCTCGGCTGTGGAGCCGCTTGAAGATCCCGAAGATCGTCTGATGGTACTCCGCTTTGATTCCGATGCCGTTGTCCTGCACGGCAAAGCGCCACATGCCCCGGTTCGCTTCCACCGTGATGAGGATGGACGGGGGCCGCCCCTCGCAGTACTTTAGAGCGTTTCCTATCAGGTTCTGCAGAAGCAGCAGGAGGTGCGAGTGCCGCATCCGCACCGTTGGCAAGGCGGCGGCACGGACATCGGCCTGACGGTCGCGTATCTGGTCTGCGAAGGTCTGCAGAACAGAAGCAAAGACTTCCTGCGCGTCGACGCTCTCCAGCGGCTGATCGCCGGTGGACCTGATCTCGGTATATGCGAGCAGTTCGCGGATTAGTGCGTCCATGCGGGCGGCACCCTCGTTGATGAAACCGAGATACTCGATGCCGTCGGAATCGAGGCGATCGGCATAGCGGCTCTTGAGTATCTGACTGTAGATACTCACGTTCCGGAGCGGCTCTTTGAGGTCGTGACTGGCTGAGTAGGCGAACTGCTCAAGGTCCGAATTGGCGTGGCGCAGTTCGGTCTCAACCTGGCGCTGCTGCGTGATGTCGGTGTTGGTGCCGAACCAGCGGACAACCTCACCACTGGCGTCCCGAATGGGACGAGCGCGGGAAAGGAACCAACGGTACTGGCCATCTTTGCCACGCAGCGGGAAGGTATCTTCCCAGGGCAACCCGGCGGCAAACGAAGCTCGGTAGTTCGCGGCGACCCGAGAGGCGTGGTCCGGGTGAACGATCTGGCCGCCGGATGTCCCGCTTATCTGGTCCGCGGTCTGCCCGGAATAGTCGTACCAGCGCTGGTTGAACCAGTAGATAGATCCATTTTTGTCAGCCATCCAGGCAAACTGAGAGATGTTGTCGGCCAGTTCGCGGAAACGTTCTTCGCTTTCCTTAAGGGCGGTTTCGAAATGCTTGCGGTCGGTGATGTCCTGCGCGGCACCGACGATTTTTGTCACCCCGCCGTTTTCCCCGGAGTCGAGGCCGCGCTCGCGACTAATCAGCCATCGCCAGGTTCCGTCTTTATGCCGCATTCGGTATTCGAATTCCGCAGTGTCGCCGACGGACAGGTTCCGCAGCCGGCCAGAGTGATCGGCGTAGCGCGCTTTGTCCTCCTCATGCATGAGAAGCGGCAAGAGCTGATCGCCCATCGCCTGTATCTCAGACGGGTTGTAGCCGAGGATCGAATGAACAGCGTCGTTGATCCAAAGGTTCTGCTGATGCTCCAGGTCGTAAACGTAAAGGAGAACGGGGGCCACACCGGTGATTCCATCGACAAGTCTGCGGTTGGCTTCGAGCGCTTCCTGCGCCTGCCTGCGCTCGGCTATGGTTCGCTCAAGGTCAGCGTTCGCGCGGATAAGTTCCTGATTGCGTTCCTGGAGTAGCTGCGTTCGGTCGGCGACCCGGCGCTCAAGTTCTTCGTTCAGGCGACGAACTTCGTCTTCAGCGCTTTTGCGAACGGCGATCTCAGATTCTAAAGAGGCGTTTTGTTCGCGCAGCTGGAGGGCGCTGGGGATGAGCTTCACCTTGGGTACCAGGCGCACCAGGAGCAGTGCGGTGGGAAAGGATGCGAGGGCAGTGGCTGCTTTCACCACACCGTCAAGACGGTATACAGGATGCCAGAGAACATACACGGCAAGGACGTGGGTGGCGCCGCAGGAGAGAATGAAGATCCCGAACAACAGGAACAGCCCCGGATAGACGAGGTCGCGTCTGACTTTCACGATGTAGAGCAGCGCTATGGGGATGACGAAGTAAGCAAGCGCAATGATAATGTCGGAGATCTCGTGCAGCCAGATGACTTCAGGGCGGCCGATGCAATAGCCGTGCGGCATGAAGTCGGTCGACAGCAGCTTTTTGAAGAACTCGATCATCGCGGAACCTCGTTTTGCAGGTTATCAAGGTCGCGAAGATGGAGGTTCGAATGGTGTTCCAATCCCCGCGGTCGCTTGCGACCACGGGTTACGAGAGGGCGGTTTGGAGCGGTCTCAGCTTCTGCGGCGTGTCAGCTTCGCATTTCGAGGCCGCGGAACGTTGCAGTGCCGGAGGCGAATTTGTCTTCGTCTATGCCGAGGCGTTGCAGGACGGATACGAACAGGTTCGGCAGCGGGTAGTTGCGGTCGCGGTCGAATGAGAGGTGCTGGCCGTGACGGAAGCCGCCGCCGGCGAAGAGCACTGGCAGGTTCGTTGTTGTGTGCGTATTGGCGTTGCCCATGTTGCTGCCATAGAGGATCATGGTGCGGTCGAGCAGCGTCTGGCCGCCCTCGGTGCGGGCTTTGAGATCCGTAAAGAGTTGCGCCAGCAGCTTCATGTGCGCGCGGTCGATCCGCTCCAACTGGCTGAGCTTGGAGGCGTTCTTACCGTGGTGCGACAAGTTGTGATAACCGTCGTCGGTCGGTTGGTCGTCAACGGTTATGGCCGGGGAGTTCACGCTGTCGAGCAGCAGGGCGACGAAGCGCGTGGAGTCCGTCTCGAAGGCGAGCCGCGACATATCGTACATGAGACGCACCTTTTCCATGTAGGCGCGGGGATCTGTGGGGTCAACTGGCGCGGTTTCTTTGACGACGGGCTTGGGCCGCTGTTCCCATTCAGAGGCGCTGGCCAGACGCCCTTCGAGGTCGCGTACACCGGTCAGGTATTGATCAAGGCGCGCCTTGTCCGCTGCACCGACTTTGCGTTCGAGGCTGCGGGTCTGGTCGGCCACGGTGTCCATAATGCTCTGGCCGAGCGACAGCCGCCGCATCTGGGACTGAATTTCATCCGGCGTGCCGGTGATGAACAGATGCTTGAAGACGACGGCGGCCTTTTCTTCGGACGGGATGAGGACGCCGCCGCGCGTCCATGAGAGGCTGCGCTGACCTTGCTGGACGTTGACACCCAGGGTGAGCGAGGGAAAGCGCGTCTGGTTGCCGAGGCGCTCGGCCGCGTACTGGTCGAGCGAGATAGTGTTGCGGAAGCCGCCGCTGCTGGGGTGGGGGGCCGCGGTCAGGAAGCAGTTGTCGGCAGGGTGGCCGGCGTCGACATCGGGGTGCGAGACGCCGGAGAACACGGTGACGTCGTTGCGGTGCTCGGCGAGGTGCTCCAGATATGTAGAAGGCGTGTATCCGGTGCCTGCGGAGTCAGCAGCCGGGAAGAAGAGTTCGGGCAAAAGACCGAGGTTGTTGCAGATACCGAAGAAGCGGCGGGGCACCGGGCTGATCTCGGCGCGAGCGAGCGCGGGAGTCATGGCATCGAGGAAAGGCAGCGCCAGAGCGACGCCCGTTCCGCGCAGGAAATGGCGCCGGTCCAGTTTCTGTTTCGTGATAAGTGACGCCATAGCTTAGCTCCTACTCCTGTTGTATATCATTTTGATCGGAAAAGATCGCTCTGCACGACTGCTTCGATCAAAGATTCTGTACCGTAACTGGTGGCCTTCGCGGCGTCGAGGATTGCCTCGAGGCGCGGTCGGTCGCCAAACCTGACGGGGGCGCCGGTGCCGTAGGTAACCAGCTGAGTTGCGAGATTGCGAGCGATTTGGCGCTCATCGGCCAGCAGCAGCTTCTTCAGGTCGCGGATGTCGGAGAACGATCGACCATCGGGAAGGGTGGCTGAGGGGTCCACAGGCAGCGCGTAGTGAAATTCGAAGAAGTGGCCGGCTTTGCCGACGCCTTCGGGTGGCTTGCCGCCTTCGCCGAGGGCGCGGTATTTTTCACGCTGCGCGCCCGTCACATCGAAGCTTTCGAGCGCAAAGCCGGCGGGATCGATGCGGGCATGGCAGGAACTGCAGAAGGTCTGGCTGCGGTGTTGCGCCAACTGCTCGCGGATCGTCTTCGCCCCGCGGGTGTCGGGTTCTATGGGCGGCACGCCACTCGGGGGTGGGGCGACGGGCCGTCCGAGAATGCGCTCGGAGATCCAGACACCGCGCAGGACCGGCGAAGTCGTGGTGCCGTTCGCGGTCACTTTGAGGACGCTGGCCTGCGTCATGAGTCCGCCACGCGTTGAGTTTTCGGGCAAGGTAACTGAGCGAATCGCGGAGCCTTTGACGCCCGGGATGCCGTAAAGGTCCGCGAGCCGCTCGTTCAGCATGGCGAAGTCGGAGGCAACGATATTGCGGGCTGGCAGGTTGTTTCGCAGCATTTCCCGGAAGAAGGCGCGAGTTTCGAGGCCGGCCGATTCGACGAGATAATCGTCGAGGTAGTAGTCGGGGTAAAGGTTCTCGTCGGGCGAGGTGTTGTTCAGCTTGCGCAGGTCAAGCCAGTAATCGAGGAAGGCTTTCACGAAACGGTCGGCTTTGGGGTCGGACAGGAGCCGTTTGGTTTGCGCTCGCAGCACGGCCGGGTCTTGCAGTTGATTCCGTTCCGCGACCTTGCGGAGAGTTTCGTCTGGTTCGGTGTTCCAGAGGAAGTAGGAGAGCCTCGATGCGAGCGCGTAGCTGTCGAGACGCCCGGGTTTTGCGTCCATGGAGATGAAAGATGAAGAGACGAGGGCTGCCGAGTATGCCGAGATCATCGCCTCGGTGAAGGAGTAGCCGGATGCCATGGCTTTGTCGGCGAGCTTCGCAAACCGGTCGACATCGCCTTCGGGTACTGGCTTCCGGTAAGCGCGTTTCAGGAAGGCTGCGAGAAGGCGCCGGCTATCCGCGGCGGGTGCGGTGGACTGAAATTCCGGTGCACCTTTGGCCGCGACCTTGAACGGGAGAGCAGCAAACAGAAGTGTCTGGCCCGAGCCGGGGAACTGGTCAACGATGGGGCCTTCTGCTTCAAGCCAGCGAAAAGAGACGGCTGGCTGCCCTTGTTGGGTCGCCAGAGGATTCCTCCAGGTGTTGCCAGGCGGTCTGGACCGGAAGAAGCGCGCCGCGTCGACACGGATGGTTTCACCACGGAGCAGATAGACGTCGAGTTCGTTCACGGCCGCTTCCGGATTGACGTCGAAGGTGCCCAGCCAGCGTTGCTGCCGCGGCGGGGCCTCGGAGTACAGCGTGACGGGCTCGTGGGTGCGGCCTTCGGAGATGTTTTCGGGGTCCGGCTTCCACCACTTGTCGCCTTGCTGGGGGCCAACCCAAACGGAGTGGGCGTTGAGCCGAAGCTTGTAGCGACCGGAGGCAGGCGCCGTGAATTTGTTGAAGCGCAGTTCGATCGGCTCATAGCTGCTGCAAACAACCGCAACACCCTCGATCTCGCGGGTGGGCGACTGAGGATTGCCTGGGGTGCGGCGACCCGTCTTATGCAGCACTTCGAGGTCGGCCTTGTTGCCGACGACCGGGAAGGCATCTCGTTCGTTCGATTTCGGAAAACGGATCTGGCCGAAGAAAGAGTTTTGGTCACGCGAATAGTAACGGGTGGTGACGGCGACAGGCTTCGACGTGGTTTTCGGCAGGATCTCACGAAGGGCGTAGTCCGCGGCGGCCAGGTACTGGTTCATGTGGACGTGCGAGACGTCGAGCGCCTCGCCGACCT
>JAOAPO010000483.1 GCA_025462945.1 Bryobacterales bacterium | reverse complement strand
CGCGCCTTCGGTTAGAAAGCCAGCCACCATGGGCTGGATCTGGCTGGAGTCGCGACCCATGGTGACTCGACCGGACAGCTCGATCACCCGGATATCGGGTGCAACGTTCCGGGTGGAGATACTGAGGTCCATTCGCGTTATTAGGATACCAGGTGTGGGCGGGTGCTGTGTGACCGTTAAACCAGTTCGGCCACAACGTCGCCTTCACCGGGCGCGAGGAAGAGGTTTTCGTCGAGCTTGTGCTGGCGGGTGTACATATCCCAGTAGCGTCCCTGGCGGGCGAAGAGCTGGGCGTGGGTGCCCTGTTCGGTAATGCTGCCGTCCTCAATGACGAGGATCTGGTTGGCTTTGCGAATCGTGGACAGGCGGTGAGCGATGACAAACGTCGTGCGGCCCTTCATCAGGTGATTCAGGCCTTCCTGGATCATGGCCTCGGATTCGGAGTCGAGGCTGGAGGTGGCTTCGTCGAGGATCAGGATGCGCGGATCAGCGAGGATGGCGCGGGCGATGGAGAGGCGCTGGCGTTGGCCGCCGGAGAGCTTGACGCCGCGTTCGCCCACGACGGTGTCGTAGCTGTCTTCCATTTTCTCAGCGAATTCGTCGACGCGTGCGATGCGGCAGGCTTCGACGAATTCAGCTTCGGTGGCACCGGGACGGGAGAACATGATGTTGTCGCGAACGCTGCCGTCGAACAGGAAGGTTTCCTGCAGGACGACGCCCAGGTTGGAGCGGTAGCTGGCGAGCTTGAGTTCGTTCAGGTTGACGCCATCGACGGTGATGGTGCCCGCGCTGGGTTTGTGGAAGGCGGCGATCAGGCCGATGGTGGTCGATTTGCCGGAGCCGGAAGGGCCTACGAATGCAGTGGAGGTGCCGGGGCGGGCGTGGAACGAGATGCCATGGAGAACTTCTTTGCCTTCCGCGTAGGAGAAGCGAACGTTGTCGAAGACGACATCGCCGATGACTGGTCCTGCGGTGCGGGTGCGCTCCGGGTCGTCGTCTTCAGGGCGTTCGGAGAGGACTTCGTGGGTCCGTTCGAGGCCTGCAAGGGCTTCCGTGAGTTGGGTGCCGATGTTAACGATGCCGACGATCGGGGCTACGAGGAAGGCGAGGAACGAGACGAAGGCGAAGTAGCCGCCGAGGGTCATGTTGCCGGCCGCGATCTGGCGGCTGCCGAGGTACATGACGAGTGCTCCGACGAGGCCCATCAGGAGAGTGGCCGAGAGCGACATCAGCGACATGGCGGTCAGGCTGCGGCGAACGTTTTCGAAGAGCTTTTGGACACCGCGGCCAAAGGTCTCAGCTTCGCGCGCTTCCGCGTGATAGCCCTTGATGACGCGTACGCCGCCCAAAGATTCGGTGAGGCGGCCGGAGACTTCCGCGTTGATCTTGCTGCGTTCGCGGAAGATGGGGCGGATGGTTTTGAAAGCCCGGCTCATCACGATGGCGAAGGTGACGACGATGGCGAAGGCGATGCCGGTCATCAGGGGGCTGATACGGAGCAGGAAGTACAGAGAAGCGATGGCGGTCAGGATGCCGCCGAAAAACTCGATGATCCCGGTGCCGATGAGGTTGCGGGCGCCCTCCACGTCGGTCATGATGCGGGACACGAGCTGGCCGGTCTTGTTCGCGTCGTAGTAGGTGATGGGCAGACGGCCGATGTGCTCCTGCACTTTGCGGCGAAGCTCGGCAATCACCTTTTGGCCTTCGATGGAAAGCAACTGGGATACGACGAACGCGGCGGCGGCCTGGATCGCGGTGGCCCCGAGCACGGCCAGGACGAGAGGTACCAGGTTCTGGAACTGTTTCTTCGTGATGATCTCGTCGATCAGGTAGCGCGACGAGAGGGGCAGGACCAGACCGCAGAGGCGGCCGATGATGATCAGAACGAAGCCGATCGCCAGGAGTTTGCGGCGAGGATAGACGAAAGACCGGATTTCCGGCCAGACTTTGCGCAGGCGTTCGGTGGGTGGCTTCTTCTTACCGGATGAAGCCGGCGGCGCAGGGTGCATTCCTCTATTGTGATGCGCTCTGCCTTCTCCGCGACTCAGGCCAGGTGAAAGCCGCAAGCCGCGTTAACTCTTTCCTCCGGCGATCCAATAGCCGGGGCGGGTCTTCGCGGTGAGGTTGGCATGGTCCAGAACGACCTCGATGGTATGGAAGCCGCTCTCATCCTTGTTAGACGGGTTGTAGGTGACCATGTAGTGGCTGTGTAGTTCGGTGCTGATACGCTGGACGGCTTCTTCGAGGCCCTTCTGGCGAACGAAGAAGAACTCGTGGCCGCCGGTGGCGCGTGCGAACTGGGTGGCAGGATCCCGGACGAAAATACCCTTGGCGTCGATGTAGATTTCTTTGAGCAGCGGGACGAACTGAGCCCGGTTCTGCATGCCGTACATGGTTTCCATGGTGGTGGGGGTATTGGGTACTCCCATCGGCGCGTTCATCGTGGCGGGGTTCATGGCGCGGACCGGACCCGGGTCGGGGCGCTTTTCGGTCAGACGGACGGCGAGTTGCGTGATGTCGACGGTATAGACGATCACGTTGGCCAGGTTGGCATCCATCAGGGCTGTCTTCAGGCGCGTCTCGCTGCCTTCGTCGCGGGTTTCGCTGACGAGCAGGATGATCCGGCGATTGCTCTTGGGACGGTTGCGGAGCATGTAAACGCCCCGATCCACGGCGTCGATCATGCGGCTGCCGCTGCTGCCGGGCTGGATACGATCAATGGCGAGTTTGATTTTGTCGACGTCGTTGGTGAAGTCCTGGGTGACCATGATGCGGCCGTCGAACTTGATAACGGCGGCTTCGCCCTGGACGCCGATGACGGTTTGCGCGAGCGAGCCGAGCTTCTTCATCTGGGGGAGGATGGACTCAACCCGGCTGGAGGATTCCATGGCGATG
>JAOAPO010000438.1 GCA_025462945.1 Bryobacterales bacterium | reverse complement strand
CCATGACACGGTATTCGTGTGTTCACTTTGCCCAGGCGAGGCCCTCCGGTTCGTCGATCCACACAGCGAAACCCATTGAGTTCATTTTAGAGGACAAGCGAAAGGGGCTCCTGCGAACAGGAGCCCCTTTTGTCTTACTTGCGTTGTGCCGAGTTGATTTACCAGAGCAGCGTGAGCGTGAGGTTCATCATGACGGTGCCGCCGTTGTTGGTTGTCGATTCCCCGCCCTGGCCAGGCTTGCCGAAGTTGTTCTTCGCATTGTTGGCGTTGGTGGTGAAGGTAGCATTTGGGGTGGTTCCCCAGTTGTACCACTTGAACGGGTTCTGGTAGTCGCCCCGAATCTGGAACTTGAGGCGCTCCTTCAGTTGGATTTCTTTCTGGAGCGAACCGCTGGCGGCGATGATGCGCTGGCTGTTGACGACATTACGCCCGCCGTTCCCAAATGTGAAAGCCGCCGGGTAGCTCATGACGCCGAGGCTATCCGCGGTCCACATGCTGTTCTGGTTGGCGGTGTTGAAACGGTCACCGCCGAGGTCCTGCCAGTTGTCGCGCAGGGTTGGACGCTGCGTCATGTTAGCGCGGTTTCCGACCTGAGCGACCATGCCGGGCAGGTACTGGAACGGGCTGTCGGAGTAGCCGAACGAGAGGGGGTTGCCGCTCTGAACCTGGTAGACCCAGGTCAGATTCCAGCCGCCGAAGACCTTGTCTTTGAAGCCGCCGCCCTTCATCCAGGCGCGTCCCTGGCCGAAGGGAAGTTCGTAAGCGAAGTTGCCGGAGAAGCGGTGCTTCTGGTCGAAGCTGGAGCGACCCTTCATGAGTCCGCCATCGAGATAGTACGGGGTGTCGACCGCGTTATCGAGCGATTTTGAGAGAGTGTAAAAGCCGATGAAGGTGAGGCCGCGCGAGTAGCGCTTTTCGACCTTGACGGTTCCCGAGTGGAAGCTGGAGTGACCGTTGTTGGTGCGAAGCGTGATGTTGCCGTAGTTGGGTAAGGGCCGGTAGTTTTGGCTGCTGCCGATCATCTTCGTGAACTCGGAGGGGTTGGTTGCCTGGAGGTTCTTTGCCCAATCGTACGAACGCCCGTTGTATTCCTGATTTTGAATGAAGCCAACCGCGCTGCTGCCCTGGTATGAAACGTCGATGAGGTAGTTATGGCTGAGTTCGTACTGGGCACCGAGGTTGAACGTCATGGTGTACGGGTTGCGCGTGTTGGGGTCGATCCAGGTGACGTTGCGGCCGGAGTAGTTGTTGCCCTGAAAGGGTACAGTGCCGTCGGCGCGCGCGGCGGGGTAGTACGAGTTGAAGCCCGGAAAGGCGCTGATCTGGAAGAGGGGACGTGGGTCGCCGGCGAGTTGGGTGATGTTCGCAGTGTTCGAGTACTCCGACCGCTGGTCGACGGACAGCCGAAGGTCCTGCGTGCTGACGGCGAAAGCGCCGCGGACGACTACCTTGGGGAGGCCGTTCCATGCGAAGCCGAAGCGCGGCTGGAAGTTGTTCCAATCCCGATGATTCAGGCCATTGGTGGGGTGGGTGATGAGACCCAGCCCGCCGGCGACGGCGTTGTCCGGCGCGGTCGGATCGAAGTTGCTGATCTGCTGGTACTTGGTGTTAAAAGCACTTTCCACCTGGTAGCGAACGCCGATGTTCATAGTGAGGGTGGACGTTACTTTCCAGTCATCCTGCAGGAAAGCGCTATGCATGGTGGATCTCGGCAGCCAACTGATGAGTGGCTTGTTCGCGGTGGCTGAAGAAACAGCGCCGACGAGGAACGAAGCGAACGTGTTTCCCGTGTTGGGAGTGCCCGTGGTACCGCTGCCGGTCAGGCCGTTAGTGCCTGCGAACGTGAACTGGCCCGTGGGATTACCGACCCCGTACTCGTTGTTGCGGAGATACATCATTTCGTAGCCGCCTTTGATCGTGTGGCGTCCGCGAACGTTGGTCAGATCGCTCTTGATGGTGATGTTCTCGTTATTGGCGATGCTGGGGCTGTTGTAGTTTGCCAGGGTGAGATTCGAGTAGGGGGACAGGTTCGGCACGAACGGGTTGCCTCCCTGCTGCGGGAAAACGTCCGGAGAGGTGTTCGGGATGCCGAACGCGCCGGCTACGTTGGTGTTGTAGGCGGGCGACTGTGTCTCGACGGCCTGCCGGTTGTAGCCGATGCGGGTGTCGCTGACAAGAGTCGGGCTGACGACCCAGGTGGCGCCGACGGACGCGACATCCTGACGGGTCACTCCATAGGCATAGCTGCCGTCAAGAAGCTTGTTGGCGATCTGCGGGTTCGGCGTGCGTTCGAACTTCTTGTTGAGCGTCCAGGTTCCGTACAGCTTCAGATTCTGCGACACCTGCTGGTCAAACCGGAGTGTGTAGTACTCCCATGGAACGACTTTGACCGGCGTCAGCAGGAGATTGCCGGTGATGACGGTCGAGGACCCGCTGGTACCGATTGTGCCGGGCAGATTGGGGGCGACGTAGGGATTCAGCGAAAGGACCTTGCGGGCAACCGGATCCATTGCCGAGAGAGGGACCTGCCGATTGGGGAAGATGTCACGGCTGTAGGTGCCGTCCGGGTTGAGGCGGGTTGAGCGGGGGTCGTAGATCTGCTGACCGGCGCCGCCGAAGCTGAAATCGCCATTGAGCATGGCTTCCGTTGGAGCGTCGTAGAAGGTCTGTTTGCCCTGCTTTTCGATGTACTTCTGGTAGCCGAACATGAAGAAGGTCTTGTTCCGGCCGTCATAGAGTTTTGGCAGGACGACCGGGCCGCTGATGATGAAGTCGGGCTCGAGAACGAACAGGCTGCTGGCCGTAAGCTGGCCCGGCTGAATCTGCGAAAGCTGGTACTTGTCGAAGTACTTGCGGTGCTGCATGCGGCGGCCGCGTCCGAGGAGAGACGCGTTGCCGTGGATTTCGTTTGTGCCGGACTTCTTGATGATGGTGAGCGCGCCACCGGCGGAATGACCGTATTCGGCGGGGAGGCCGGTGGTAAGCACCTTGATCTCCTGAATGGAGTTCATGATGGGGTCGATACCGCGCGAACCGTCACCTTCCGAGGAGGTCCCAATCATGCCGTCTTCGAACAGACCGATCGAAGTATCTTTCAGACCGGCGATGTGGAAGTTGGCGATACTGCCACCGTAGCCGTTGCCGCTGTACTGTACGCCGGGGGTGAGGTAGAGCGTGTTCTTGGCGTCACGCTGGTAGAGCGGCAGCTTCGCGAAATAGCCGCCGGCGATCACCGTGCCGGTGGAGGATGTCTCGGTTTCGAGCAGGGGCGTAGTGGCGGTGATTTCGACGGTGTCGGTCACGTTGCCGACTTCGAGCGACACGTTGATGGCGACTACGTCGCCGGAGCGAACTTCAACGCCTTCGCGTACTGCTGTCCGGAAGCCCTGTGACGCAACGGTCACCCTATAGAAGCCAGGGCGAAGAGACTGGACTCGATAGAGACCCTGCTCGTTGGTTTCACCGAGGCTGACGAAGTTCGTGTCGCGATTGACGACGGTGATCTTAGCCGCGGGAATCACAGCGCCGGAGGGATCGGCGACGGTTCCGTTGATGGTGGCGGTGTCAAGCTGGCCGAATATAAGTGGGACGGCGCAAAAGGTAAGAAGGATTAGTCTGGATATTTTCTGCAAGGGCTACATTCTCCGGGAGGCATGAAGTCGTGGAACAGTCTTCGGGTCAGCACCAGAGGGCAACGCTAAACAGAGGCGAAAAACATGGTATTTCCGCAAAGAAACCCATCAAAAGCCGCAACAATAGACGAACGCAAAAGACCCACTCCCGGAGACTGATCAATCAGATTGAACGGGCGCTAATGTCTGGAACTGTATCAGTTTGGTGAAATCTTCGCAAGGAAACTGGTGAAAACAGACGCGATTATGTTAGTGTGGCGCGGGAAAATCAATGCCGGTTACCCAGGGCTCCAACAAATTTCCATAGCGGAGATGCAACCCGAATTTTACCTTCGAATCGCGAAGTTTTTCGCGACGAAGCTCGGCGCTGAACGGCTTGGGGATATGGATTCGCGTGGGCAGTTCGGTGATGCGTCCGGAGATTCGGGCCGGGGTGCCGGGGACGTCCACTTGCCCGCGGCGGGCAGTCCGCGCTTCGATGGCAACCACAGCCGGCAGAATGATGACGGTGCCGGCGTTCGGGTGACGTCCGCGCAAGGCGACTGGGTCGCGCGCTACATCGATGACGCGGAGGGGTGCAGCCTCGAGGTGCGTGACTTCCAGGGCGGCGAAGGCCCGGCGCGGTGCCTGACGGCGGTAGAACTCGGGCGCGTCCACGGAATCAGCGGGCAAAGAGTGGTCGAAGCCAAGGAGTTCCAGATTGCGGGGCGTCGCCCAGGCGTTGGCTTCGGGGCCCAGCTCCCACCCGTTCCATTGCAGCCGAAAAGCCAGGCCAGAGTTCGAATTGCCGGGCGACCATTCCATCAGTTCATCCTGCGTGAGGGTGACGACCGCGTCGGCGCCAGTCCGGTTCAGCCAGGCATGGGTCAGCGCAAACGCGTTAGCAACCACGACGACTGCGGCGGTGACAAGGAGCGGATTCACTTTCACGTTCGCCTCCGAATGATTTTCAAGGCCGCCAGCAGGCCGACGCCGATGCTGCCCACGATAGCGAAGAAGAGCCATGCGGGCATGAGATCCCACCACCAGGAGTGGAACCGAAAGAGCAGGAAGGTGCTGAACGCAATGGCGCCGATCGAGACCTGAATGTCCCACCGCCGCCGGATCCCTAGCCAAACGAGCCCGCCAGCCAGCAGTAAGCCCAGTGTTTCGTAGACAGTCTGCACGGTTTTCAAGTCGAAGGGCAGGTACGTCACCGGGCGGCCCTCCGCCAGAGCGGTAATCGCCAGGAAAAAGACAATGGCGCCGGTAGCTCGGTAAACGGGTGCGAACGAGGGTCGGCGGAGGTAGCGGGGAGCCCCCCAGACGAGGGCGGCTATCAGTGCGGCGTGTTCCGGGCGGGCGTAAAAGTCGAGCCAGTAGTAGCCAAACGAGGCAGTCAGTGCGGCGCACCCGTAGCTGATCAGCAGCAGCAGGCCGAGAACGAGGATGAATCGCTGACCGTAACGCCAGGCGAGGGCCAAAGCGTAGCTGCCCCATGCCAGAAGCGCCCCTTCGCTGGGAGTCACGTTGAACACCTGCCCAACGATATAGAGGTTCAGAACGAAGGCCGCCAGAGACATCAGGGAAAGAAGACCGGCGAAGTAGAGGGTCCGTTCACGTTTTGAGGCGTACTCTGCACCGGCCAGACAGAGCAGCGGCAGGGCCATCACGCAGACCACCTGCATCCAGGTTTCGAAGTTGCCCCAGTAGCGCTCGAACAACAGGATCAGCGCCGCCGAGAGGGCAACGCCGCCCAGCGTTGCTGCGAGGCGCATCCCCCAGGAGAGGCTGGCCTGGGTGACGGTCGTATCCACGTCAAAATCACGTTCAAGTCCGGTCAGAGACTGCTCCGCCCAGGCGTGGAACCTGCGTTGTTGCTCGTCGGTCAACTGCAGGATTCGGGAGACTTCGGGGTCTGACAGTTCGGCCCGTAAAGTGCGAATGCGGTCGGCGAGGGACTGGGCTTCGGAGCGATCCGGCATTTCTTTTCGGGCCTGGAAACCTTCCGTGCAGCGAGAGGCGTCTCGTATTTGAGCATATAGCAGGGCGGGGTAAAGCTGAGGGAATAGCGGGCGGATCGAAACCGTATGATGGAAACCAGCAACATTGTTCACAATCCCGAATCTCTTCACCGCGCTGCGGATCCTGGCGACCCCGTTCATTCTGTGGGCGCTGGCTCATCGGCAATTTATACCGGGCGGCTGGCTGACAGGGATTGCGGCGTTCACGGATCTGCTGGACGGCGCGGTGGCCAGACGCTTTGGGGGCGAGACGAAGTTTGGGCAGTATCTGGACCCGATTGCGGACAAGATCCTGCTGAGCGGTGTCTACATTGGGCTGGGACTCGGCGGAGCGGTGCCGATGTGGCTTCTGGCGGTGATCTTCGGCCGGGATCTTTGGATTCTTTTGCTTTCGGGGATTGCACTCCGGTTCACGAACTATCGGGAACTGGAACCGAGCAACTGGGGCAAGGCGAGTACGTTTGTGCAGGTGATGACGGCGGTGGGCGTCCTAGCAGGCAGAGGATACCGGGACGACGTCCTCTTAGGCATCTGCGGCGGTCTTTTCTGGTTCATTACCGCGTTGGCTATCACCAGCGCAGGCGATTATACGGCCAGAGGAGTAAGATGGTTTCTAGGTCCTCGTTGACCTGCATGGATTCGCCCACAGGAGTTGGGAGGCAAGGCTTCCAAGGTAGCCGTATTGCGAAATGAGCCGTTACGTTCCAGCACGCCATTACGTATCCTTCGGCATAGTTGCGCTCGCGCTTGCCGGATTCTCAGGCTGGCTGGGGATTTCGTGGAGTCCTGCGTATTTCCCGGCAGCAATGTTTTTTCTCACGGCGGCACTGTTATTGGGTCTGGCGACCCGACCCGCCATCACTGTTCACGATGCTCATATTGAGATCGGCAAGCAGGTCATCCCCTGGCAGGACATCCGCAAGGTGGACCGGACCGGCTGGATTTCTCCACTAGTTGTGAAGCTGACTCTGTTCGACGATGAAACCGTTCTGCTGGTCTATCCAGGCGAGGTGGACTGCTGCAAACACCTGCTGCGGACACTCCGCCAAATGGCAAGCTGCGCGAAGATCGACGGCATTCCGTACCGGCAATACTGGGGCGAGATGCTGGGCGCGCAGGAAGCCCGCCGGATGGCTTCGCCGAGGTATCGCGTGCTTCGTCCTGAAGATGAGGAAGAAGTAGAGCGGCTGTATTTTCTGCTGAAGACCGTGGGGCATATTGGTCCGTCGAGTTCGGAACCGCGTAATCCCAGCAAGCAACAATCGGGCGATGAACGGTAGCGGACGCTTGCAGGCTCTGCAGTCTTGAGATCGCGTTGGCGGCCGCTGGCGTCGATTCTTTCCAGCGTTACATTGGTGCTGGTCGTTCTCTACTTCGCCCGTGAGCCTCTTCTGTTCGGCCTGGGCAAGGTTCTGGTCCACACCGAAGTACCGGTTCACGTTGATGCCATTGTGGTGATTGGCGGCGACGCGTCCGGCAACCGCGTTCTCAAAGCAGCTCAACTGGTGAAGGACGGCTACGCGCCGATAGCAATCGTCAGCGGGGCTGGCGCGCAATACGGCTTTCACGAGAGCGAGCTTGCGATCGAGTTAGCCGTCAAGCACGGCTTCGCGCGCGAGACCCTGCTGCCGGTACGGTACGCTGCTGCCAGCACGAAAGACGAAGCCATTGCGGACATTCGGGCGCTGCGGGAACGTGGTGCGCACAGTTATATCCTGGTCACAAGCTCCAGCCACACGGCACGCGCTACGCGGGTATTTCGGGGCACCGCACCCGATCTTGAGATCCACACGGTCGCAGCGTTTCAGCCGCACTGGAATGACGGCAAGTGGTGGATCGAAAGGGAAGGCCGCAAAGCCTGGCTGTTCGAGGCGATGAAGACCGTCGGCGACTTCATCGGGCTTTGAGCTATTTGTTCAGAGCGAAGGCGTAGAGCGTATCGCCACCGCCGACCACCACGTATTGACGACCGTCCAGTTCGTACGTCATCGGTCCGTTTGCAACGGTGCCACCGAGGCGCGAGTGCCAGAGAATCTTGCCATCCGTCGGGTCGAAGGCGATGAAGTTATTGAAGGGGTCGCCGGTAAATAATACGTTGCCTGCCGTGGTCAGGACGCCGAAGTTTCCTCCCCCAGTACCGGGGTATTCGTGAATCCACTTCGTCTTGCCCGTCCTGTAGTCGAGTGCCTTGAGTGATGCCTTCGACCAGAGGTTATTTTCCTTGCCGGCGAAACCTTCCGGTTTCTCATCGGTATCTACGAGGAACAGCAGGCTGTAGTTCTCGGTGGCGCTCACATAAAAGAGATTGGTGAGGGGGCTGAACGACGGGGCCGCCCAGTTTGTCCCGCCCGAAGCGGCCGGCATGCTGAGGATGCCCTCCGGTTTCGGGTCCTTCTCTGGATCCGGAATGGGCTGTCCTCTCTTATCGAGACCCTTCGACCAGTTGAGATTGATGTAGGGCTGAGAGACGAGTTGTTTGCCTGTGACCCGGTCGAGCAGGAAGTAATAACCATTGCGGCTGGCTTGTGCGAGTAGTTTCCGGGGCTTGCCGTCGATGGTTCCGTCGATCAGAACCGGCGACTGGATCGCGTCCCAATCGTGAGTGTCGTGGGGGGAGACCTGAAAGTACCAGGCCATTTTGCCGGTGTCCGGGTTGAGGGCAACGATGGAGCAGGTGTACAGGTTGTCACCCTTACGGCCCTGGCCGCCGAAGACAGGATTGGGGTTGCCGGTGCCGAGGAAATAGAGATTCAGTTCGGGGTCGTAGGTGCCGGGCAGCCAGGTCATGCCACCGCCGTGCTCCATGGCGTCTTTGTTCGGCCAGGTGTTCGCGCCGGGTTCGCCGGGCCGGGGCGTGGTGTTCCAGTGCCACTGCACCTTGCCGGTTTCGGGGTCGCGGGCTTCCAGATAGCCGGGAACGTCGAGCGAGTCGCCGCCAGTGCCGACGATCACGTGGTTGCCGATTACAACAGGGGCGGGGGTGGAAAAGTATTCCAGCCGGACGTCGGCGATCTCGGCACGCCAGCGCTCTGTGCCGTCTTTCGCATTCAGGCAGACAAGGTAGTTGTCGGGGGTTTCGAGATAGAGCCAGTCGCGGTACATCGCGAGGCCTCGGCTGCCGATATGGATGCCGCCCTTGGACTTGAATTCGTAGTGCCAGAGCTGACGTCCGGTACGCGCGTCGACGGCCCAGGCATGGTCCGGCGCGGAAAAGTAGAGAACGCCGTTCACTTCGAGCGGCGTGGCCTTCATGGTAACGCCGCCGGTGGCGTTCGGGCCGAGGTTCATGCGGTACGTCCACGCCAGCGTCATGTTGCCGACATTGGTGGAATTGACCTGCTTCAGGGTGCTGAAGCGCCGCCCGGAGTAGTCGCCATTGTAAGTAGGCCAGGTGTCTGTGGGGGGCTCAAGCAGCTTCTTCGGATCGAGACCCTGCGCGGCGGAGAGGGTGGCGAACAGGGCCGTAGCGGCAAGGAGGCGGGTCATCGTCATTTCAGTGTCACCAGGTAGGCAAGAACGTCGTGGAGGTCGGCGTCATTGAAGGCTTTCATTAGCTTGACATGACCTTCGAGGGGATCTTTGACAGCCACTTTGACGGTCGGGCTCCGGTGGAAGGCGTGGTATTCGCCGCTCTGGTCGCGAAGCGCTACCTCGAAGTCGTCGAGGTATTCGAGGCGTCCGGAGACGGTCTTTCCTTCGCTGGTCACGGTAACGGTGGTGCGGCCTGCGGGAGAAAGTCCCCGGCCGCCCGGGTAGACGATCTTGCCCATCAGGACGGCGTCTTCGTACTTGCTGGCGACGCCTTTTAGGTCCTTTTCAGGAGAGTGGCAGGTAGCGCAGTGGGAGGCGAAGTAAATCTCGCCCTTCGCGATGTCCCCGGTGTTCACGTTCTTGAGCTGGTAAGCGTTGCGGTCAATGGCGTCCTGCTGGCGATTGCGAATGAAGGCCGCGATATCGCGGATCTGCGGGTCGGTCATCTGTGGGAAGGCGGGCATGCCGGGCCGCCCGTTGCGGATGACAGGGCCGATTTCGTTGCCGCCGTCGTCACGCAGGGCCACGAAGGAGCGAACCAGGTCGGGCCCCTCAGCACCGGTGGCGTTTGCGCCATGACAGAACCCGCAGGTCGGTACATAAAGGGCGCGTCCGCGGTCGATGGAAGCCTGGTCGGGC
>JAOAPO010000431.1 GCA_025462945.1 Bryobacterales bacterium | reverse complement strand
TCTTGCTGCCCTTGGACACCGAGATGTTGGTGTGCATGCCGCTGCCATTGACGCCGACGACCGGCTTCGGGAGGAAGCTGGCGGTGAGGCCCATATTGCGTGCTACCTGACGGCAGAGGAACTTGTAGAGCTGGATCTGGTCGGACGCGGTGACGACGTCGCCGTAGCTGTAGTTGATCTCGAACTGCGAGGGGGCGACCTCGGGGTGATCCTTTTCGTTCTCGAAGCCCATGGCGCGCTGGACTTCAGCGGCACGATCGATGAAGGTCCGGAGGGTGTCGCCGGGGAGCGAGTGGTAGTAGCCGCCCGTGTTGACGTATTCGAACTTGCCGGTGGTGTTGTAGTTGCGCTCGGCATCGACGCCCTGGAACAGGAAGCCTTCAATTTCGTTGGCGGCGTTCAGGGTATAGCCATTGGTGGCGAACTGCTGGTTCGCATACTGCTTCAGGATGCCGCGCATGTCGGCGCCGTAGGGGGAGCCGTCCTTGTCGATCACTTCGCCGAAGACGAGTACTTTGCCGGCACCGAAGTAGTCGGCGGGGACCCAATAGAAGGCGTTCCAGTCCATGTGGAGGCGGAGATCGCTTTCCTTCTGGGCGGTAAAGCCGCGGATGGAAGAACCGTCGAAGGTCAGGTTGTCGTAGCTCTTGACCAGGAACTTTTTGTCGTAATCGAGCATGTGCAGGCGACCTTCGAGATCGCTGAACATGACGGTGACGGCTTTGAGGCCTTTGCTATCGGTGAGGTACTTCAGCCGTTCTTCCTGCAGAACGTCTACGGGAACGCGGTCTTTACGCTGCTGCTTCGCCGCGAGGTTGAGGTCTTCGAGTTCGCCGTAAGAAAGGCTGAGGAAATCCTGTAATGACATTTATGCTCCGTTGAGGGGGTTGGGGTTAGCGGGCTGGACTCCGGGCCCGCCAGTAAAAATTAAGTATCAATGATCGCCAGGTGAAAGGGCAATCACTACTTTTTATGGGCGCGATTCGCGGCGCTGATGGGGGCTCAGGCGGCCAGCGGGAAGCGAAAACGGTCGGTCGAGTAAGGGCGATTTGGGCTCCAGCCCGACTTCCCGTGGTGTTGAGCTTCGAGAAGCAGCTCCTTCCGGTTGATGATCTGGAGAATTCTGGCGTTGGAAAAAACGAACCCATTGGCCTCAATCTCATTGGGAAGCAGGCCAGCCCTGGGGACAAGACCAGCGTTGCCCTTTGCGTGGTTCACCTCAACTACGCCCTCGGGGCTGAGCTTTTCGCCCTTCAGGAGAGCGAGGCGGGTAAGGAGTTCGGCCTCGGCGAGGGCCTCGGCTTCGGCGGCTTTGCGCTCGTCCTGCAGCTGTCGGAGCTCTTTGCGGTTGCGGGCGATCATGCGGTGGATGCGGGTTTCATAGAGGGCGATATTGGCGAAGCGCCGATCGTCGATCTGCCAGGTGGCTGCCATCGTGGCCGCGGCCTGGGTGTTGGGAGATGGCGCGTTGGTGTATTCGGCATGGTCCTCGTGTGGCCGATGCCGATGAGATTGAACTCGACACCGCGTGAGCGGTTTAGACGCCACTGATCCTGAATGATGGAGATCGCCAGCTGGCATTCGCAGGGGCCGACCGGTTTGAGATCAGTGAGCATGCTGACCTCGAAGCCGCTGTAAGCCGCTTCGTCGCCCTCGGACATGCAGTAGAACTGACCGGTGAGACCGTGCCGCCTCGCGTTGAACCGGGCGATGTTTTTGCCGGCTTCCGTGCGGGGCCCGGTGGATTTCTGACCGTTGAGCTGGTTGGCGAGGAGTTGCAGTTCGGAGATCATGTTTCGTTTTCCTTTTGGAGAGCGGTACCGGGACCGTTGCCTCTGGTCCGGGCTTACTCAAAGAGTCAGGGGGCGGAGTGTGCAGATGCGGCAGAGCTTCGGCTAAGTTGCTGAAAATATTACCAAAATTTTCCGAAAAGGCCTGTCACCAACATTTTCGGGTCCACCGGCTGGTGTCTGAGGCGCTTACGAAAAGCGCAGTCAGCCACGAACTTACAGTGCTGGGGGACGGGGAAGCTGGCGGAGTTTTTGGCATTGGGAGAAGAGTTCAGGCGTTCTGCAGCCGCCTCGGTCCGGCATCTGACAGCCGACCCTAAAGTCTCCATCGGGCAGCGCCGATAAACACTTGTCGAGCCCGACGAGAACAGGAGAACGGTGGACATCAGAGTAGTGACGGAGCGCCACATCCTGAGCAGCGCTCTTGCGGCGACGCTGAAGGGAATAGCCAGGGTAACGCTGCTGCCGGATTCGGCGAGCCCCGAGGGCAACATTTTGGTGCTGGAGATGCGGCAATGGAACGCCGATAGGGTGGAGGAAGCGGTCAGGCAAACTGTCCGGCCGGTAATTGCGTGGATGCCGGTTATGGCTGCGAGCGTGGCCCGCCGCGCGGTACAGAGTGGCGTTCGGGGTGTCCTGTGCGACATGAATACGGCGGAGGAGATTCTGAAGTGCGTGACGGTGGTTGCACGCGGTGAAGTCTGGCTGCCGAGCGATGTATCGGCGGCAATGTTGACGCGCAGAGTCGGTCGCCTGTCGCTGCGGGAGAGTGAACTGGTGGACCTTGTTTCGACTGGGCTGCGCAACAAGGAGATTGCAAACCGGATGAACATCACTGAGGGTACGGTGAAAGTTTATCTTTCGCGTGTGTTCGACAAACTGGGGGTCGCGGACCGGCTCGAGCTGGCGATTCTGGTTCTGCATGGCGAGGTGGGGCGATCGACCCCGCCTCGCCATTCCGGCCCGGCGACAGGCTCGCCGCGAACTCTTCCTGTTGAGTCCGGAAGTTTTCGAGAACTGTCTCCGCCGCTTAGGCACGCTGCCGGGCATTAGGCGATTGATATCGTCGGAGTTCATGAAGAGCCTGGGCTGGTTTGCATTCGCTGCGGCGGGTGAGATTGCGGGATGTTTCTGCTTTTGGGCGTGGCTGCGGATGGGGAAGAGTCCGTTGTGGACGCTGCCTGGTGTCGCGTCTCTGGTGCTTTTTGCGCTGGCTTTGACTCGCGTGGAGAACAGCAGCGCGGGCCGCGCTTACGCCGCGTATGGCGGGATCTACGTCGTGTCCTCGTTGCTGTGGCTGTGGGTGATGGAGAATACCAGACCGGACCGCTGGGATGTCACCGGCGCGGCGGTGTGTCTGGTGGGGACTGGCGTCATCCTCTTCGGTCCGCGTGGTGCGTGACCGGTTCCGAGGC
>JAOAPO010000402.1 GCA_025462945.1 Bryobacterales bacterium | reverse complement strand
AGTGCCGTTCTGACGGCCGGAGGTGCTCATGTCTGCTGACGACCACGGGCGCATCTGGCCAATCAGCCTGCATCAGATCGAGGCAACTGTTTCCGCGTATCTGGGCCCCGGGCGTGTCCCCGGCAATCATCAGAGTTCGGCCTTCAGCAGGCAGGTTGCGATGTACCTGGCGAAACACGTAGGCCGGTGGAGTACGACCAGGATCGGGAAGTATTACAACGGGCGCCACCACACTACGGTTCTCTATTCAATCGAGAAGATTGAGAGCCTGCGAGAAAGGGACGCCAGTGTGGACGCATTGCTGGAGATGCTGTGCAAGGAGATTTCCGTCTGGAGTGAGTACTCGCAAATGCAGACGGGATCTACATCAAACAGACTTGCCGCCACGTTTGCCGAACGGATCTCGTTTCCTGTCTATCGGAGACACGCGTCCGATGCCGAAATCGGGGAATCAAACCGATGATGCTGACTGACCCCGGAGTTGGCGTGCCCGCGAGGCGGAGCGGGCACGCCATTCTGGAAGGGCCGTTACTCCGTCTGATCGGCCTCTGGCTCAGAGCGCCTTGCTGCGCGATCAAGTTTGAGGATCGATTCCAGCCGGCATTCGGAGACTCTGTGAGCAATGCCGTCCTTCTGATATTCGCGGCTACGGAGTTCGCCTTCCACCTGGACGTGGGCTCCCTTCTTCAATCCGGAAGCAAATTCGGCGAGCTTGCCGAAGGCTACGCAGCGGTGCCATTCGGTTCGCGATTCCCACGATCCCTGCGACGTCTTCCAGGAACTCTTTGTCGCCACGGAAAACGTGGTGATTGTCGAGTCGTTGTTGCTCGTCTTCGTTTGTGGATCGTCGCCTGTGAAGCCGATGAGAGTGAGTCTGTTGAGGTACATGATGTTTTCTCTTTCTGCCCGTCTGTCCTGGGGCACTCCAGAGCGAGTGGCCACCGCTCCCAAGGCAAGGAGGTGCTTTTCTGGGGGGACCAGAATGGGGGAGCCAGAACCGGAAGGCGCCGACAGGCGAAGCAGAGACTCCGCCGTCCGCCGGGCGCGGGATTGGGCCCGAAGCCGTGCCCAGGAAAGACCGGACAGAAGAGCAACAAATCACCCCAACTGACGATTTGAAACCGGCGTCACGCATCGATCACCAGTTGCCGAGCATCACTGGACGTCACAATGGCTTCGCTGGGAACTTGGCAGGAGCAGCAGCGAGGGTGGAAAAGACAACCGAAGGAACAGGCGCAGTTCACGAGAGAGCTGATCAATCGCGATTTCCGCGGGACGGAGAGGGCACAAGAGCCGATCGTGGCGTCAAGTATGCTGGCGATATTAACGTAGTATCGGCAGAGGGAGGAAGAGAAGGAGGAGGCTTTCTTCTGTCCCTTGCAATAGGGAAAGGCAAGAGGACGTACAAGCTGGAGGATTACGCCCCTTCACATCAGAAGCTGAAGTCCATGGCCGGGGCTACGGACTATCTCAAGCCGGGGATGAGCATGGACGCGCTGGACCTGAAGCTGGCAGCGATGAGCGATACCGACTTCGTAAAGAAAATGGGAGCGGCAAAGGCGAAGGTGTTGCCCATGGAAACGACCGGACATTTTCGCCGCCCAAGTCGCGAAACGGGGCACTCTCCTGTATGGGATCGCCGCGAGATCACGTAGTCAGACCCGGAACGTCACCGCTGCATGGATCGCGAGACCTGGACCAGGCTCGCTGCCGGGGCCCGTTAGCTCCATTGGTCGGTAGCATGTGCCGCCGCCAACGGCAGCGGCCATGGTACTCCTCTCGTTCCTTGCCTGCACGGCCTTACATCGAACGTCGCCGGGATACCCACGGGGTCGGCGCCCAAGCAAGATCGCGCGAGCAAGTCATTCAAGCAGTCTTTCTCGCCATGCCCAATGCAGCAGGCGCATCGCCTGAGTTGGGGGAATCGACCGAGACCACCGTGTTACTACGGCTTGCGCCGACAGCGGACGATCAAGCTGTTTGAGAAGGGAATGGACTGACCGACCATCCACGAAGGCGAACGATTTGCCCCTGAGCTTTACGCCATCCTCCGGGACAATCTGAGCGTTTTCGGCAATCGCCACCTTGGCGAACTCAAGATCCGGCGATATCCGAACGATGGTATTGGGGTGGACGTCGGTGCGTGGAGCGTCTTCGGCGTTCCTCGCTCTCCTGCTCCAGAACGGGGTAGCCAGGTTGGCACATTGATCTCGGTAAAAGGCCGCCGCGGCCCTCGTGTGGAAGTCGGCCGATGCAGCGAGCCGGGAGCGATAGAAATCCATCGCGAACTCAGCCGCGGCCGGGTTCTCGAGTATCGTGTTGAGCACAACGGCGGCATGGATTGCGGTTCCGATTGCGGTCTGCACGCCTTGAGAGGAGAGCGGGTCAATAGACAGGGCGGCGTCGCCAACTTTGATCGAATTTGCTGTTACCGGGCACTCATCTTCGTAGGGGGTAGCGTCACAAGCAAAGATCTTTCCGCGGATTTCGGCATCGCGGAGGCGGGGCCACAGCATCTTCGATTCACGTAGCTTTGCCACGTAGTCAGCCGGCGAGCCTTTGTCCACAAACGCGGCGACGTTGCATTCACCGCCCGGGAGCGGTGCCCCCCAATACCAGCCGGATGGCCCGGCCTCTACGAGCGTGTCACCGTGTTCGCAATCGGCCACACCGTTCCAGTAGGAGTAAAGCGCGAGAGTCGGCACCCCAATCGGGCGCTTAACGCCGGGAAGGAGCCGGGCGCGGCCAGCGGCGTCCGCCACATAGCGAGCCGATATGGTCTGGCCTGTGTCAAGCTTGCAAATCCAGCGATCGTGAGTGCACTGGTGTTCAGTGATCCTGGCAGGCTGATGGAGCTTTACTTCGGGAAACCGGTCGGCAGCCGCGAGAAGCAGGCCGTCGAAGCGGCCACGGTCAACCTGAAGGCCAGGACCGCCGTGAACCTGGTACCGTCGAAGTTCGCCACCCCATTCGACAGTCGCCCATGCCGACACGATGAAGCCGGCGGCTTCTATTTCGGATCGCACGCCGAGCGCGTCGAGTAAGGGCATGACGCCACCCGTCAGGGACTCGCCAATGTGCGTTCTGGGGAAGGGCGATTTCTCGACAAGGGCGACAGTCCGACCGAGTTGCGCGAGTCGCAGCGCGAGCGCCGCACCCGCCGGACCCGCCCCGGCGATGCAGACGTCGACGGTGAGGTCAGGCAAAGTACTCCGGCGTGGAGGCTTGCAGGCGCACGTATGCCTGCAGGCAGTATTCAAGCCACCCGCGAATATAGTCGCAAGCGGGCCGTCCGCGGTGGATAACTTCGTGGTGACAGCCGCCGCCGCACAGGTAGCGCGCCCAGCACCCGGAGCAGGGGGACTGGGTATGGACGTGGCGCTGGGCAAGCCACGTCTTTTGCGTCGCCGGATCCACGCCGTTCCATACGTCTCCGAACTTGGCGTTTGGGTCTTCGACGAAGCGATGGCAGGCGTATAGGCCCCCATCGGCGGACACGCCAAAGTAACCGCCCCCGGCACCGCACGGATAGGGCCGATGCGTCCCCTTGTGGATCTCCCGCATGGCGGTAGCGAGGTTGGAGAAGGCATACCGTTCCCCGAGAGCGGTGCGGCGCTCGAAAGTTTCGCCGCATTCGATCATCTGCGCGAGCATCTCGTCGAGGGCGGCTTGATCCATTTCTCCCCGGCCAGAGGGCGCGTGGAGCATGGGTGAAAAGCCCACGCTGTGGAACCCGAGGGCGAGGAGTTGATCCAAAGTGTCTTTCAGGCGCAGGTTGCCGGGGGTGACAGTGACGCGTGCCGATACCTGCATTTGGCGTTGCATGGCCAGGAGGGGCCGGACGTTCTCAATGATTCGGGCGTAGCTGCCCTTTCCACTCTGAAAGGATCGCTGGCTGTCATGAACTTCCCCGATGCCGTCAAGGCTGATGGTGACGGCGAAGCCGTACTCTTCGAAAAATCGGCCATCATCTGGAGTGAGAAGAGTACCGTTGGTGGTGATAGAAAAGTTCGTGCGGACAGACTGGCTCTTTCCGGTTTGCGCGGCGAGCTTTGTACAGTCGCGAATTAGCGGGCGGTTGACGAGCGGCTCGCCGCCAAGGAACGCGAGGTTTACGCTCTCGCCCGCACTGGCACTCCGGAAGAGCAACTCCACCGAACGGAGCGCGGCTTCGTGCTCCATATTTTTCGGTTCGGAACCGAAGCTGCCTTCCTGGGCGTAACAGTATGTGCAGGCGAGATTGCATTTTTGGGCCACAGCGAGCGAGAGAGAGCGCACGGGCACAGACTCGGGAGCCTCGGCGGCTATGCGGGGACGATCTGGATCGAGCAGGCTGAGCCCTTCCAGAAGGTGCGTCGAGTTGCCCGGGTCGGACCGGAGTTGCGCGGCCATTTCGGCATCAATCGCGTAGATTCGACTCCCATCCACGATCAGCACATAGGAGTTCGCGGCGGTTTGGAACACATGAGATTGCCGCACTGGTTCCGGAAGGAACGATGGCGGCACGGAAGTGATACCGGCGATTTGAACCAGCATGGTCAGGCGATCGGCGGCTCGTCTTCATTGCCGATGACGAACCGGAGGGCCTTCTCCCAGTTTTGAACGAGGTCGGAGTGGGTGAGGAGGCGTTCGTCCTGCCAGTCGTCGTTGATATAGACCTTGGGGGTGTCGAAGGTGCGGTCGCGCTGCATCCAGTTTTGCCCGGCGCTGGTGCCGTCGGCGCGCGGCTCCACGTTGACGTAGTCGGGCCGATTCGCTGCCCAGTAGAAGCAGGAGCACTCACGATAGTCGTTCTGCCACGGAGCGCAGAGGCTTTCGGTCAGCGCGCCCGGTTGAGCGATTGCGCGAGCGATTACGGCCGTGCCGTGTTCAAAAAAATGCCGGACCGTGAGATCCTTGTCGTGCTGTTGCTTGCCGTCAAGCGACTGGAAGACGCAATGCACGGATTTCCCTTTGTACTCGTGCAGAATGTCCGCCAGAGCGTTGGACCATTCAAGCGCCATGCGGTCATTGCCATAGGCATCCTTGAGCGGACCTGTGATGCCATCGGCGTTCGGCCCGGTGACGGGCGCGGTGAGTTCGATGCCCGCGATTTTCATGATGAACATGCCCTTGAGGGGCTTTAGATCTTCACGTTCGACTTCCAGCACAAAATTGAGGGACTCATGGAGGACCAGCCCTTCGAGGATCCGCTTCCAGACATTCCTGATGTCCATCTCAAGACCGGGAAAGGCGTTTGAGATGGCCGTGTCCGGGCGGCTGTTCGGCGGGTTCCCGGCCGCCTCAAAAGCCAGTTGGGCGGAGAGATTGAGCGGCTTGATCGCAGGACCCGCCGCCTGTGATTGCTGGACTGCGGGCTTGGCGCCGGTCTTTACGATGTAGTCCGCAACGGCTTTGATTTTGCTCACCTGACGTCGAGTGAGAGCGAGATGGCGGCCATCGGCGCTGCGCATCATGCCGGGCATTTTGCGGCGGCCTTCGTCGGTAAGGTCGCCCACCTTGTCGTAATCGCGGAGGATACGCGCGAACCACGCGAGAGCGCCACTTTCCAGTGCCAGCAGGACACGTTCGTGGCGGGAGCGGATCGCCAGGGATTCGGCCACCATCGGATCAAAGATCGGGTCCGACTTGCGGCCAACATCGAGATAGTCCATTCGCGCCATACCCACGCCGCGCGTTCGGCCCCCCTTGTTCAGTTGCCCGGTATTCATCAGCCGAACGGTTTCAAGAGCGCGCCGGACGGTATCTCGGACCGCCGCAAGTTCTTCATCGTTGGCCTCGGCGTCCGGACCGCGGAGGACCTGCTCCAGTTCGTCGGCAACCGTCCGGACGGGCTTGCTGTCGGGCGCAAAGGTGGGAGGGCCCGCAGCCACGCGGGCGAATGCGGATAAGCCCGTGCCTTCAATCTGAACTTCGATGACGCCATCGCACTCGTCATCAATGTAGCCATAACTGATGTGATCGTCCGGTGTGTCGTAGCCGGCGAAGATCTGGGCCGGGTTGGTAAGGCGGCGGCCCTCGTAGGTATTCGGAGGTGAGCCCGGTTCCCGGTATCCCGGCCAGCAGCCTTTCGCGGGGTCATAGACGACCCTCACGACATTCGGATCTTCCACGTCGGATTTGGAGCCATAGACCTTGCCGTGCGCGGGAGTGAAGCGGATGCGCAGCCCGGGGAAATCTTCTTCGGAACGGGCATACTGGACATGGCCCAGCGGCACCGACTCGCCATCGATGAAGTTCTTACAGGTGCCCGTCACAAGATGTGCGGTGTGATCGTTGAACGCTTCGACGATCGCTTCCATACGATCGTGGGGGTTGCCGGTCCGGCGCTCGACTTTGATATTTCCGAGGTGGGCAGACCACTTGACGGATTCAAGTTCAAAGCCATTTTGCCGGAGGAGTTCGGGAGTGAGTGGCACCCAGTCGGAACAGTCATCAAGTTGCGCGTGTAGCTCAAAAAAAGGTGCCACGGGCTTGATAAGGCCCTTTGCGTCGCGGAACTGAACGGGCCCAGCGGACTTCCTGCGCGTGATGTTACCGTCCACATCGAGCACCAAGCTTTCGGCCGGCACGATGGTTCTGGGGCTCACGGCGTCGCGGATTTCAAGGTCATAATTTTCGAGCGGCTCGGGAGAAGATCCGAGGCGAGCAACCGCTAGGGGCGGGAACAGGCGTATGTCTTTGATGGCCATTTTTCAAGCTCCGATCAACGCATTTACTTGTTCAAGTGCGGTTTCATCCGCGGCGCGGAGCGCCCGCAGATACTTCTCTTGGATCTGTCCAGTTGTGAGCATCTTACCGACGAGTTCGATGGAGGCCATGAGCAGATCGCGGTGGGCCCTCCAGCGGTTCGTGCTCCGCGTGGGAAGTGCGATCGTGTAGGGCATCTCGAACGGCGGCCCTGCCATCCATTCGCTCCCCGGCTGAAGCGGGAGATTCATCAGCACCTCTGACAGCGTCCGCAGGTTGTACATTTCGCCGAAGGCCCAGGAGACAAGAGCTCCGCGAGCCGACGGTGTCGAGTTCCCGGCCGGCGACTCAATGTAGAAGGAGTGCTTCAAATACAGCAGCAACATTCGGTAACGAAGATTCGCGAGATCAGCCCAGCAGGAAGCCTCGCCTTTAATACGGCGGTTAGGGTCATTGTTTTCAGGATTGGTGACTGGATTAGTCGCCACGTGCCTGGCCGGCTTCCATTCCTCTTCCTCGGGGAACTCACGATACACATCGAGAAAACGGCGAAAGTGAGACCCTTCATACTCCTGCACCATGTCGGGGCCGGAACTTATCGGGCCTTCGCCCTGTACAGAGACCTTCTGGATCGCGTCAAGGGCGCTCGTCCGATCCCACGCAACTTCGATGAGGATCTGTTTGTAGCCGAGACCCCAGGCGCCTGGATTCACCTGGAATTGCAGGCTGTCGGCCTGAATGTCGACAGTGGGTACGAAGGGGTGGGGATCCGTGACGTGATGAATAATCGGACCCTGAATCATCGGTCCCTCCGTAAAGAGGAGCATGATTTCCTCATAGACGGCGCCCACACGATGGACGAGCAGGTCGTCGTTAGTTTTTAGCCGCCGCTCGATTTCTTCGATCTCCTCTGTGAGGTTCAGCTTCGCGAGCACCTCTTTGGAGGGCATTTCCGCGAGGACATACTTTGCCAGTGAGTCCTTCGTCAGGTGCTCCAGCTGGAACGGGAAGGGCCAAAGATTGGGGTCGATGATGGGGTAGTCTTCACGTTCGAAGCAGAGCGGTCCGCCGATCAGCGTAAGCATGTTCTGGACGGTGGCGAGATGGCCCATTTCTTCGCGCGCAATTTCCAAGATGACGGCTTTCCACTTTTTTACGAGAGCGCGGCGATGCTCGTCCGGCTGATCCTCGCTGAGCGAATACCCGGCGTAGAGATACTGGACCATCAAGGCGTGCTCGATCTCGGAGCCAACGTGAAGAAGGGCAATGGCGCGCTCCCGGGGCGCGACCGGAACTTCGAAATCCGGCTTTTCTTTGGAAACGATCGGGGCGGGAGTTCCTGGCGGAGTTCCGGGCGGAGCGAGAGCTCGCAACAATCCGGGAGGCGATACGGCTTCGGGTGCCTGGACCTGATGCCAGACCAATCTTGAACGGAGTCTGCTGGACACCTTTCCTCCAATCTAAGGTGAGAACAAGTAGCCGATTATACTCCATGATTTCGTCGATTGGTCAGACGATACATAATCAATTTCGTCGGCTTTTCTCTGACGAAAGAGTCCTCCCAGCGGCTGGAAATTTAGCCGTGCAGGTAAAACCTTGCGGAAGAGACCTGCAATCTGTGTCACTGGACGAAGGCCATCTGCATGAGGAATGCAGGTACTTGCGTTTCCCACTCGAAGAGTCCGTGCCGGAATGCCTTGACGAGTAGAATTCGTCCTCGGGGAGTTCCCAGACGACAAGGTTCCCTTCAGGATTTGACTCGTCGAAACTGCGGATCTTGGTCGACCCATCCGGGCTGATCCGTACCACTTAGACCTTCCAGCGATTGGTTTATGGTTGCTCTCCGGGCGATCCGACTTCTGTCTGCGGCAGGTTTTTGGATAGAGCCGAGTTGACCTTCGGTGCGGCGTTGCCCGCGTGCTCGCCGGCAATGCGGCAGCGCTGATGAGCACTGCCCAAAGAGTTCCGTCGTTCGGCGATAGCGGCATTGTGAGTCACTGCGAAGCGCCGTTACAATCGTCGGCGCAAGTTTCGCGAACGATTTGAAGGTTGGCTCAGCCCACGGCCAATCAGGCGACGTGCCCCGTCAGCAGCGGCCAGATGGAAGCATCGTTCACTGGCTGGCCGAACCACATCATCTGCTTTAATTTACTCCAAAGCTTTGCTGGCGCAGCCATTCCGACAAAAGCATTCCCGGCTGTCTCGGGTAGTGAACCGAAATTGGCGCTTAAAAAAGCGTTTGACCGACGATTTAATTTGCCGATCTGTCAGCGTCAGGTGTAAACTGACAGGACCAAAGATGGCGAATAAACCTTTTACGGTTGCCGACTATTTGTTGACACGACTGAAACAGTTGAACGTCACCCACGTCTTTCAGATCCCCGGAGACTACTGTAAAAACTTCACTCAGGCGCTGGAGAAATTCGACGGCGTCCGCGCTGTCGGCACGATAAACGAACTGGATGCCGGGTATGCCGCTGACGCCTATGCTCGAACACGTGGACTCTCAGCCATCTCCCTGCAATACGGGGTAAGTACATTCAGTGCCCTGAATGCCGTGGCAGGTGCGTACGTGGAACGAAGTCCGATCGTCGTCATCAGCGCGACGCCCGGCGCGGATGCCCGGCAGATCACGAAGATGTACAACGTGCTCTATCACCATTCCACCGGCGATCTGGATGCCGATAGAGACGTATATGCGCGAGTGACCGTCGCAGCGGAGGTCCTCAATACCTCCTCCGGTGCTCCGGAACGCATCGACCGTTTACTGGTCGCCGCGATCTCGCACTCTCGCCCCGTGTACATCGCCTGCTATGAGGAGGTTTGGGCCGAGATATGTCCCCGGCCACCCCAGACGGCCCTCAGACCTCTCATTCCCGTCAGCGACGCGCCGGCACTGGAAAATGCTTTAAATCGGGCATGGAGTCACATCTCGACGGCCAAATCCCCCTTGATTCTTGCCGGTGTTGAGTTGCTGCGCTTTGGACTCGCAGACCTGCTTCGGGACATCGTCCATTCCAGCGGCTTTCTCTACACCACCACCACTCTCGGTAAGACCGTGCTCGACGAGAAAGGCCACAACTTCATCGGCACTTATTCCGATGCTGCGTCCATACCGGCCGTCATTGAGGCGGTAGACAACTCCGACTGCATTATCGCTCTGGGCACGATCATCAGTGACGACTACCTGAAGCTTATTGAAACGAAGTACGGGTCCATGGTGCGTATCTCCGCCGAAGAGACGCGAGTTGGATATTTCGAGTATCAAAACGTCACCATGCGGGACTTTATGAAGGCGCTTCTCAAGCGTTTTCGGGGAGCAAAGAATTATCCCGTCGCTGTTGTTCCACCGGCCTCGCCCGTCTATCCCGAGCCGTGGGCTGGCAACTCAGATCCCCAGTGGTCGGGGCAACCCGAGTTGCTGACTTACAACCGCTTTTTCCAGCACACCATGGCGTTCATCCGCCACTACAAACTGTTCGACAGCCTGGTATTCACGCTGGGGGTCAGCAGTTCGTTGTATGTCGCCACCAACGCGAACGGCCTGATGCAGAACAGCTTCATCGCTTCGGCCGCGTGGCAGTGTATTGGCTTCGAGACCGGAGCGGCTTCAGGCGCGCAACTCGGGAGTGGGAAGCGGGCATGGGCTATTGCCGGGGACGGTGGTTTCATGATGCTGGGTCAGTCGCTTTCCACGCTTGCGAGAAACAACCTGAATGCTGTCATTTTTGTGATCAGCAATGGCGTGTACGCGATTGAGCAGGTCTATGTTGATATCACCGCGTTTGAAGCCGGGCCAAAGCACAAATTCGACGCCTTCGACATTCTTCCCGTCTGGGACTACATGGCGCTGGCGCAGGCCTACGGCGCGATGGGTTTCCGTGCATCTACGATTGAGGAACTTGCTGGTATCCTCCCCACGCTCAAAGGCCTTACTGACCGGCCCGCCCTGGTTGAGATCGTGATACCCAAAAAGGACCTGCCGGGTCAGATGAAGCGGCTTGGCGCGGAGGGTTGAACATTATATGAACGCAAAGAGTTATTCCGTTTTCGGAGCCGGTGCCGCGGGGCTCTACACCGCGTGGCGACTTGTCGGTGGAGGCAGTCAGGAAGACCAGAAACCCAACCGCCGTGCCTTGCAGCGGGGCGACACGCTGGAGCTTTACGACTGGGGCAAATACACCTTCGGTTCTGAGCAGCCCGGTACGCGCGCCGCGGGGGCACGGGTTTGCACCTGGCACTATGAAGATGACACCACCGCGTCCTATGTGGAAGTGGGCGGCATGCGCTATTCGGAATGGGATGGCAGCAAGGATGGCGGAGGGCACCGCCTCGTAACTACGGTCATCCAGAAGCTCGGTCTGAAGGAAGATTCTGTACCGTTCAATGAGTCGACCAATCCGCTCTATTACCTTCGGGCCAAAAACGTTTACCTGAATGACATTACCGCCAGCAACCCCGCGCCTTACAACGTGAATAACTACGGCGCAACGGACTCGCCGGATCAGGGTTTCGGAATCATTCAGGACATAGCGGTAACGCCCGACAAAGCCGCAAAAATGACGAGGCAGGACTGGTGCAAATTCTACAAGGAAGGCACCATTCAGGCGGAGCTCGGAGACGCCTCAATCTACCGGAAGGGCGAGCGCCTCAGTGACATCGGCTATTGGAATCTGATGTTCGACCAACTGGGCTCGGAAGGGTACCAATACACTGCCGACGGAAACGGATACACCTCGAATGTCATCAACTGGAATGCGGCCGACGCGATTGAGTCAAACAACGAATTCGCACCTGGAACGAAATACAAAACCCTGAAAACCGGCTATTCCAGCATGTTCTCGTTTTTATTCCAGGCCGTCGCGGACCTGGCTGCGGAACAAGGTATTCATTTCCGCTACCATCCCCAAACCCGCCTCCATTCTGTCCTGGAGATCAAGGGAAAGGTGCACTATTGGACTGCCACACGGGAGCATCCGGACAAAGCCAACGGCGAGCACATCACTGATGCCGCCTGGCTTGCGATGCCCCGTCACGCTTTAGAACTGGTGTCCCGTGCCACACGTTACCAGCAGCACAACGGCCTGGATGTCCTCAATCATCCCAGGGTGCAGCTCTACATGGAGTCGGCCATTCTTCAGCCTTCTTACAAAGTGGGAATGTTCTTCGACCAGGAATGGTGGGTGAAGGGGGCGGCGGCTGCCCCTGTCTACCCGGCTCCCATCACCGGATACGAGATCACTCAGCAGGTATTAAAAAGCCTGCCCGCCAGCGCATTTTCTCAAGAAGATATCAAGAGGCTGCATGATAGCCCGACCATCTTCGAGCAACCATTCGCTTCCGAGGTCGATTTCATAGCGGCAATCGAAAACTGCCTGGACGAGAGATGCACCGTCGTGCAGCAAAAGCTTCTGCTCAGTTTGTCGCAACGCAACACCATTGGACCGAGCGTGACCGATACTCCGATCCGCCAGGTAGTTTACTTTGGCAACAATGCCGTCGGCGACAAAGAAAAGCCGGTATACGGACTCCTGGCAAGCTATGACGATGAGCAGTTTACTACCTTCTGGGAAGAGTTGGAGATAGGCCCCGAGGGATCCCGCAAGGTGGCTCCATCCGAAAATTATCAGCCGCTGGAAGGACCCCGTACGGTGCCGCCCGGCATGGTTAAGATGCTGCGAAGCCAGCTTGCGGCGCTGCATTTCGGGCCAGGTGCGAACTACGATTCCGTGCCCGAGCCGCTGCAGTCCAAATACATGGACTGGTCGCTGCCGCCCTTCGGCGCGGGTTACCATGCCTGGTCAGCTCACTACGACATCGGCGACGTCCAGCAGAAGCTTCGCAAGCCGTCACAGTTGATCGATGGCGCGGACGCGAGCATTTTCATCGTAGGGGAAACTTACTCTAACGATCAGGCGTGGGTGGAAGGGGCTTACTGTACCTCGGAATCTGTGCTGAACGACTTCTTCGGGTTTGAGCCCATCATCTCCAATAAGGACTACCCGTTCATCTGTGGAGCTTGAACCGATCCGGCCGCCGCTCGTCCGTCCCGCGCAGTCAATTGCGTAATCCACGGGGCTTTGCAGGCGCACCAAGTTCGCCGCATTAATGGCGGTTACGCCGTATGAAAAAGATTATGCGAGCAGTTTTTTTGATCGGATAAGTATTGACAATGTATGGAATTAAATTTATATTCTACTGCGTAGTCCAGTTCGACTCCGCCCGAATATAAAAGTCCATTCGTCGCAGCTGTGTTGCGGTTGTCAGAACTGTTGCGCCAATATTCACGTTCTACGACATCCTTAATTATTTTCAGGAGTATCATGAAGCTCTTCGTCGGAACTCTGGTCGTTGCCGGTCTGGCTGGTGTTCTGGCGCTGACTGGCTGTACCTCCCCGTCGGTCGCCACACAAGCGCCAGCCGCCACACAAGCGGCAGTCGGGAAGAACGCGGCGGATCTTTCGGGAGCCCTGAACCCGTACGCCGACAATAATGGCGACGTACTGCCACCTGGCTACGCGGGCCCTCGCTACCGCCTGAATCATGCCTACCCTGTGTCTGTCCCCCCGGCACCCGGCGAGCCTGCCTGGCGCGAAGCGCTGGGCGGTAAGCCCATCGGAAAGTACAATGCGATCCCTTACGTGCAGGCTTTGAAAACCGCTATCGCTGGCGACGTCAGGAATCTGATTGACGACTACACCAAATGGGACCCGATTGCCGCCGGCTGGTATGACCAGCCGTGGATCGCGATAAAGAGTGAGAACTGGCCGGGACGCGAGCCAGTGCAGGGCTCTTATCCAGGCCCCGGCTTCGACAAAACCACTTATCCGGATCTTAAAGTTGATTTCATGCAGGATTACGCGATCGTCTACTACAACAAGACCGCCGCTGTTACCCTGCATGAACTGTGGCAGAAACCCAACCCCTATGCTCCGCAGCCAGCGGGAGCGCAGTTCGCGGAAGGGTCGATGATTATCAAACTCGCCGTAACCACCGTATCGGGCAAAGATTGGGCTCCGATGCAGGGAACGTCCCGCTCCACCATCTTTGTGCCACCCCCGACTGCCAGTAATCCAAGTCCGGCAGTGCCGCCGCAGCTGATTCCGGTCTATACCCTGCAGATGGACATCATCGTCAAAGATGCGGCCACGGCACCGAAAACCGGATGGGTATTCTCTACCCTCGTTTACGACAAAGACGCGGCCGGAGCTACGACATGGGACAAGATGGTCCCACTGGGCGCCGCGTGGGGCAATGATCCGGGCGTGAATGACAACAACCTGAACGAAACAGTCGTGAATCCGGTGGCGCCGGCGTACTCCAAGATTACCTTAGGCTGGGGCGGACGGCTTTCTGGTCCGAATGACGCCGCGACGCAACCGGGACCAAATCCTGGAGATCCCTTGCAGGGGATTTCCTCGTGTATGAGTTGCCATGGGGCAGCCGAGTACCAGGCACTTGCCGGACTGGTGCCGCTGCCAAACGCCCCCGGCTCGGCAGCCTGGAACGAGTGGTTCCAGGACCGCGCGGGTAACGTGCCGCAGACCAGCGGGCAAACCGCGCTCGACTACGATCTCGTGACCCGGCAGGCGCTAATCAACTGGGACGCGGCGAGGGGTTCCGCGCCAGCCAAAGAGCGCGCGGCTCGCCAGCTTCAACTCCTGCGGTCACGTGGTAAACGCACTGTCAGGTAAATCGGTTAACAGAACAAGGACGCACTTACACCGCTATGAGCTATCTGAATCCGCCGAGGCTACACTTTGCCGGGAAATTCCAGGCTGCGGTATCGACTGTCAACAACGATCCCACACATTACAACAACGCCACCTTCATCCCCGCATATCAGGAGCGACAGACCGCGGCCGCGCCGAACGGCTGGTGGAACCCAAGAGGGGATGCAAACTGGCGCATGATCGGCTGCGCCATCACGTCAGCGGTGCTGCCCGACGGAAGCTACGCCGCGCCGTCCGACCCGGTCATGCAAAGCCTCATCGCGGATTCAGATCTCACGGTAGCCGCTAAACTGGTCGACCTGGACCCCGAGCAGCAACTGGTGTCGGAGATCTGGGGACTTGAAGTCCGGATTGCCGACCCGGCGGGCAACACTTTGATGCGGGCGCAGTATGACGCGGCACCGTTCATGAACATCTGGGACCGCTGGCCGCTCGGATCGGGTGACGGTATGGCGGGCGCCCAGTACCAGTCGGTGCTTAACGGTATCGAATGGGCCGACGTGAGCGGATCGCCCTTTCTGACTGCTCTGAAAGAGGCCGCTTCAGACGGCGTCCTGTCCATCAAATTCAATGTCGATGGGTATGACACGAACTTCAATTCCCCCACTTTTACTCTTGGCCGGGTCGTCGGGACCATTGGTCCGGCGCAAGCCAGTGAACCGCGGTTCTATACGGCCGGGCGCCAGTTCATGCCCAAGGGACTTCCGAGTGGTCACTTCTTCGCTCCCGACGGACAGATAAACTTTTGCACCGCGGTCGTAGACACGACGGCGGCGAAAATTATGCTGTATCTTGGCAATTCCCTGCCTGTGTCCTCCATGGGTGGAGCGGCCGTAGACATCGGGGGTTTATCGCTGGCTTGTGCCGTGACGGACGCGAACGGCCAGACAACCTACGTCCCGCTCGGCAGCATTGAATACGAATCGGCCGGTTGGTACGCTCAGACAGCGGGCGTGGTGACACTGCCCCCGGACAGGCGCCTGACAGAGCAGGAGCTGAGTTCGATCGCAAGCAACCCGCTGGTCATTCTGAAGAGCGTCGGCGGCTTTGACACCATAGCCATCGCGGAATCCGCCGGCGGCGTGTACGTCCGAGCGGATAAATACGTCTTCCGCCTCAATCCGGGGGAAACAGCGACCCTCCAACTGAAGGCAACCGCTTTCGGGCAGCCTTACAATGATGCGGAAATACGCTTGTACCTTGACCCAAGCCAGCTTCAGGGCGGCGGACCGGCGCCGCCGGCAGGCACACCCGCGTCCGGTTTGACGTTTCCGGGCAAGGTCTTCACAGACTCCACCGGCAGCGCGCAGGTGAACGTGCTCGCTGCCGCACCGGGTAATCCGCGCACCTACATTGACGGACAGGTCTACGGCATTCGGCCGGTCTTACTTGAGACGCTTCCCGGCGCATCCTACAATTTCAACCCTTGGGAATACGTGAGCTTCCTTGTGTGGGACAACTTCCAGGCGGATCCGCCTGTCTGGTACGGCTGCCTGCAACCGGTGTTTCAACAGTACGCGAACCTATATCCACTGATGCAGCGCTTTCTCGATTTATCGAGCTATGACTCAATATGCATGAATCTCGTGCCGCTCCGGATTGCGTTCGGCCTGAACGAGTCCGATCCGAATCTGATGCCGGTGACGCGAGACCTGTCAGCAGACAAGCGCAAAGCCATCCTCGCGTGGCTTACCAAGGTCGATCCATCGGGCAAACCCCTGCTGGGCACGCCGCCTGTTGCTGAGACCGAATCGGCAGCGGGCCAGGCGGCTGCCAAATCGTCCTCGCTCGATGCGCAAAAAGGCGGTAAGTTCGCGGCAGTCAAACGGCGCCAAGTCAATCAGCGCTCCCGGTAAGCAGAGGACAGAGGCGGAAACATGTTAGAGCAAACTCAAAAGCTATTACTGGACCCGAAGCTGATCAGCGAGATGGACGGGCCCAACGGGCTGCATTGCGCTCTGCAAAGGGCCATTGAACTCGAACACGCAACCCTTCCGACCTATCTATATTCCTATTACTCTCTCGGAACGAGCAACCCCGCCATTCAGCGCCTGATGTTGTCAATAATTTTGGAAGAGATGCTGCACTTCGCGCTGGCGTGCAATATCTTAAATGCGATTGGCGGCTCGCCGGCAATCGACAAGCCTGATTTTATTCCGCGCTTCCCGGGGAAGTTGCCCGGCGGCGTCGAATCGGGCCTGACGGTCCACCTAAAGCGCTTTTCGCTCGATCATGTTTTCGACACCTTCATGGTCATCGAGGCGCCCGACGAACCGCTGAGCTTCCCATTATTGGCAGTAGCCGACCGGCCGGTCACCATCGCTGATTTCTACACAAAGATCGCGAAAGAAATCGAAGCCGCGGGACCTTCCATCTTCACAGGCTCTCCAACGCGCCAGGTAACGGGCGGCTTCCCGGCGTTGGAAATCTTCCCTGTAACCGGAGTCGAGTCCGCTCTGCGCGCTATCACGTTGATCAAAGAACAGGGCGAGGGCACTACAACATCGCCGCTCGACGAACAGGGCCAGTTTGCCCACTATTACCGCTTCGCCGAAATCTGGCACGGCTACAGGCTTCGACCGGTACTCGATCCGCCGCCCGGCACGCCTGACGATCAGAAGTATCGATACGACGGAGCCCCAATCCCTTTTGATGCCGCTGGTGTTTCGCCTGCTGTGAGTAATCCCAACTCGAAACTCTATTGCGCCACGTCTCAGGCGCGCTATTTGAACAACAGCTTCAACTACACCTACACGAGTCTGCTGAAGGCTCTCCACCTGACGTTCAACGGACAACCGAGCCGGTTGAACTCTGCGATCGCGGTTATGCACTCCCTGCGGGAGTTGGCTCTGGAGATGATGCGTATTCCCGTCGACGCCCACCACACCGCGGGCCCCAGCTTCGAGTATCAACCCGTCAATCCATAGGAACTCAAAAATGAAGATCGCCGCTCTCGCGTTGCCGCTGCTGACAGTAATATCGCTTGCCCAGGAGCCGGTCTTCCGGCCCGAGGTGAATATCGAGCAGGACAGGCTGCTCAAAGGCGAGTACCCGCTTAAAAAAGTGCTTGAGTCCGGGGGCGACTTTTATACAACTCCCTTCCAGCCGTACGTACCCAAAACTCAGAAAGGCGATGGCTATGGAGAAGGTAACAACGGCGTCGACGGACAGGCAGATGGCCCGCGGGCATCACAGCGTCATCAGTTCAACCCCTCTAATCTGAAGTACCCATTTCTCCGCCTGAATGGCCTGGACTCCCAGAGTTGCTATGAGTGTCATAACTCAATCGGAAGTTCGAAGGAGTTTGTTGGCAGCCCCGAAGATTTGCCCCAGGCTCTGATCCGCAAGCCATTCCCGGTCGGCGGCGCGGCCGGCAGCAACAGCAATGCTTTCATCAATCCGCTCTTCCCCAGTCCGCTGACCCTCTTCATCCGCAATCCGCCCCTCGTTTTTGGAACGGGTTATACCCAAACCCTGGCCAATGAGATCACCATTCAGCTTCATTTGGCAAGACTGAAGATCCGGCAAGCCGCCCGGAACACTCCCGGTGTCGCGGTCGCGCAGCCGCTGGTAGTCAATGGCCTGAGTTTTGGCACGTTCAGGACGACGTATCAAAAGGGCCAGCCGGCCAAAATCACCGCGCTCGCGACCTGTCCGGCGGCAGCCGCGAATCCAACATTCATCGGCGGGGCCCAGGAATTCCATGACGATGTCACCCAGGTGACCGGAGTGAACTGTGACCTGGTCATCCGTGCCTTTCAGTGGAAGGGTGTGTCCTCCAGCGTTCGCCATTTCGTTCGGGATGCGCTGGATTTTCATTTCAGCATGCAGGCGTTCGAAAAAGTCGCATTCTGCGACTGTGACCGCGATGGGAAAGGCACACCGTCCAGCGGCCCCGAAGTGAGTATCGGCAACGTTACCGCCATTACCGCGTTTGTCACCATGATGCGCCCTCCTGTTCAGATGATTCCGCCTGGCAAGGAAGCAGTCGTGAAACTGGGAGAGAGCATCTTCATGGGAACCGCATCCGGGCTGTCACTTCCTAAGAACATGTGCACGGATTGCCATCTGGCGAAGCAGACCATCCGGGGAGATCTCAATGTTCACATTGAAGCTCCCACCCAGGCGGCGGCGAACAGCGCCGGAACCAACAATGAGGATCAGCTGATCGATCCGAAAAATCCGGCCACATGGCCAATCTCGCCGGCGCAGTGTCGTCAGGGCATCCCCAACAACGCTCAGTCGTGCCCGGTGGAATCATCCTACGGCAGTTCGCAAAATAACGGCGCGCTGGTGACCCCTGTTCGCCGTTCCACCAGTCTCGCGGTAGTCCGGCGTTTCAATCGGTCGGCCTCCACTCTGGATCCGGCGGCTGATCCGCTGACGCAGTTGCGTCGTCTCACCCAGGCTGTCTTGCCGGGCGATTACCTCATCCCGCTCAACCCACCGCCTGCGACCGTTACGCCCTATCAGTTGAACCGCCTACCCGTGAGCAAGGATGGCTCCATCGATGTTCCGTTGTTCAGCGATCTGCGTACCCACGGGATGGGACCGTGCCTTTCGGATCCGACAAAAACTGCTGCCGGAAAAAGCTTACCCTCGCAGGGCACAGATGTCGCCGACGTAAATACGGTGGCGAACCAGTTCCTCACCAGAGCCCTGTGGGGTGTCGCGGACGCGGGACCCTGGCTGCATGATGGCCGGGCCACAACGTTGCGCGACGCTGTTCTGCAACACGGGAACTCCGTTACCTGTCCCGGAAGTGAAGCGAACAAAGTGGTTGACGCCTTCGAGCGCCTTACGGCGGCGCAGCAGGATGCTGTCGTCCAGTTCCTGCTGACACTTCGCCTGCCGGTTCCCGCCGGAACACCCACGCTGGCGGCCGGCAAGTAGAACGGACGGCACGTCACCAGCACCTGGCAAGTGACTCGATATATGCGTGGGCGGTTGCTAAATCCTGATCAGCTCCGCCCCGTGATCCGCGAGGCGCAAGCGCTGCAGGCCCCGCTCATCAGACTGTCGATAGAACGGTTTCCACGTGATCAATCGAAGGCCGTAATGAGGTTGGGGCTGGTTCAGGTCGACTGCGCCGAGGTCGGGCGCACGGCCTATGAAATCGTCGTTGATCGGGTCTGCTTTGAACCGGACCGATCTGAAATTAATGACCGGAAGGCAGCGAAGGGCGTAACCTCGAGAGCTCTGGTAACGCTTGGATAGATAAGTCGAGTGGTGTCCAGTTTCACTTTGCCCCCTGGACGAACATCAGTTCAGGCCCCGGACTGCTAGGTTTGCATTACGCGCCACTCGGAAACTGACCTCAGACACCACGTTCTACGGCCGCGTCAGTAAAGTCCGGTTCTCGTTGATTGAGAATCGGGCGCCCTCACGACATGCGAGACGAAACTGGCTGCTGACCCTCGGATAGCTTCGAACGAATGGGTGGGCCCGGTTCGGGAGCGTCTGATACTCCCGAACGATGTGACAATTCTGTCGATCCCTCCGGGAGACGAATCACGTCCGCTCGCGGCGCAGCTTTGGCCGAACGGGCTTGTCATGTCCGCGTAGCCAGAGTGTAAGATCTGGCCACCGGCTCCGAGAACTGCTCCCGCCAAAGGTTCCCGAAGAGCCGTCTTGAGGTTAGAACCAGAAGTTTGGCCGGTCTCTGTAACTGTTCTTATGTGGACTTGAGGCATGTCCACACATTCGCTCTTCACCGATCGGAAAGCCTCTGATGAGTCAAAGCTGCCGGACGGCTGTTGCCTCGAAGCGAGGTGTTTTTTGAGTTACCCGTCGAGCAGAGGTAAGCGGCAGTCCCTCCCACAGGAACATCCTGATCTGGCCTTTTCCGCCAACCACGTCCTCGATATCCAGGCGTCGTTCATCCCTGGGCCGCTGACGGTCTTCATCAAGAATGTCCGGAATCGCGAGATAAAGATTGGTGATGTGGCGCGTCTTCATTCGCGGATAAATGTACCAGGCGACAAACGCCGCACTTGCGGTAGCGGCCAGCGCCAGTAAGATACCGACGATGATGGGCTGGAAAGTGGCTGAGTAGAGTGCAGCCACCCATCCGGGAATGATCAGGCTCCGAAAGCATTTCGCGCCCTCGTTTAGAAGACGCACCGCCAGTGGCTTCTTCTTCGCGGCCTCGAGGATTTTCATGGACACGTCGTAAACCCCTTCGTCGATTCCGAGCCGACCACGCGCATTGGAACGCGCCGTGGAAAGTGCCTCGGGCTGGTGCCGCGGGACCCACTTGCCCTTGTCCGACTTGCCTGAGTCGGACTGATCGTCGTCCGACTCGGCCCTGGTCCATTTCCTGAAAGTAATCTTATCCAGCACATCGCCAATTTGGTAGGCCACGTAAGTTACTACGGCAACCCAGAACTCCTTCGAAAGGGTTATCGCCCAGTGTCCCGGCCCAATACGCTCAGGCAGCCTGACATGGGCTACTGCAAAGGAAGTAAGGATGAGTAGATAAAGCCAACCGGGGCGCGTACCTGCTTTTTTCCCGAGATCCTTTGCAAACTCTTTTAGTCCTTCGCCAAGTCCTTCGAACATTTCTCACACTCCATCGACTTTTCGGTAACGGTGATTGATCGAATGGAGCGCAGCTTATCACAAAATCGAAGCTCGATTCCGCCAACGGGTGAGTAGTCGCCCACGCCGTCCTGAGCCCAGATCACGTAAGACATCGCTTAACGGCGCAGCGTTTACCTGCTTGGGCTTGTGATGTCCGGTTATCGTCCATTGAGAGCAACGGGCAGTCGCTCGGCGCGCACCGGGAAGATGGAGAGGAAGGGCGGCCTAAGCCAGCGGCTCTCACGAGGGCTGATGTGTGCACCGAGAACCGTGCGCCGAGCTGCCTTCGTGCTTGGTAATCTGCTCGTCCCTCGTCGCGTAAAGCCGGCCAGCCTCAGCAGAAAGCTTCTTGCTGCCGATTCATGAGAACAGCAGGCGCACAGTTCGCGACTCGCCGGCAGTTCGAGGTCGACACGGGGATACACCGTGGAGCCACCGCGTACGTTTTGGAACTGATCGACATTAGTGAAACGGTTGCGGTCAGAAATCCACTTGGCACAAACACGTCACAAAAGGGCGAGAATACTAGCCCGGCTCCACAGGTTCGCCCTAACGATTCGTTCAGAATCAACACAAGCCGTCGGTCAAAATCCGCGTTCTGAAGTGCGGAACTAGTGCGGCTCAGGTTCCGAATTGCTCGTAAGTTATTGAAAATGGTGCGGAGAGGGGGACTTGAACCCCCACAATCTTTCGATTGCTAGCACCTCAACCTACACGAACGATCCGGTCCGATGCGTTTACAGCGTTTTAGGGCGATATTTTCGATGCCATCGAGTGCCATCGGGACTCTCAGTTGGCACAAACACGTCACACGACATCCTGG
>JAOAPO010000335.1 GCA_025462945.1 Bryobacterales bacterium | reverse complement strand
CAGCCATTACCCTCCGGAAACGCCGGAACGATCGACATCCACCGCTGGTCGCCGCTCTGTTCAATGAGAATTCCTGTCACCGTAACGGGCTCGCCAAAATCGACGCCAAGCCAGGTGTTCGGCGCATCTTTGTCTGATTTGATGGTGCTGCCGGAGGTCCACCAGGAGACTGCGATGTTATCGAAGGCGAGCGGTGCTTCCCACGGGTTCAAGGAAGCGCTGATTCGCCACGTCGGCTTGCGCGGGATTTCGTGGTCACCATCGAAGAACCGCACTTCTGAAATGCGGACGTCGGTGTCGAGCGCGGAGGCGGCGACCAGGCGAACGGCGCGGGTCTCTACCGCCGGAAAGCGGATTTCGCGGTACGCCGTGTTCCCGAGCGCCGGGACCACAGGAAGCATGTATGTGATGAACGCGCGCCGGCCAGCGGATGAATCGGAGAAGCCCAGAATCTCGCGACGATGGTACGCCATCTGGCCCATGTTGGGGGACAGGACGCATTCACCGGGCGCGACGTAGCGATCCAGCAGCAGACCACGCTCATAATCGGGCCAGTGGGCGGCGAAGAAGTTGCGCTCCGGCGTGATGCGGAGGGCAGCGCGCCAGTCCACGGCGTCGATGCGCCACTGGTAGTCTTTCGACCAGCGCGGGATCAACGAGTACCAGGAGAGCAGAGCATGTGCGATTAGCGTCGCGGCCGCCAGGGTCTGGCCGATCTTCGGGATCCGGAGGATCGCGACGGCCATGGCGAGGGACAGGAAGGGCAGCGAAGGAATCAGGAATCGCGTCCCCGTGTTCGCGGGATAAACCAGAAGCAGAAAGGCGAGGGCGTAAAGAAACTGGCGCGCTGCGGGGATCCTCCACGCGAGCAGCGCAAGGGGAGCGGCGAGGAAGACAGGTCCAATGATGCCCTGGAGCTGGCCGCCAGCTGCGGCTTGCCACGGGATGTGCTGCCAGGTTACGCCCGCGTAGTGGGCGGTAATGGTCCGCAGCTCGTCTTCCACGATGGGGTAGAGATACGGATTCGGGAAAAGGCGGTTGAACAGGGGAAAGACGGGGTTCTGGAACCAGATGACATTCCTGAGCGCCCAGGGGATGACCGGCAGGACGGCAAGGCTGGAGAGCAGTGCGAGTCGTCCCAACCGAAAGCGCCATGCCGCAGTGGCCGTGAGCACCACCAGCAGTGCGTAGAGAAAGAAACTGGCGGCCGTGATCTTCGCAGTTACGGCGAAGCCGCTGAGAAGGGCTGCGGGGACCAGCAGACGGTTTGACGGCGTCTCTCTCCAGAGTTGCAGGAAGTAGAAGGCTCCGACGATCACAACCGTGGTGGCCGTATCGATGTACGCCGAGGCGGCAGCCTTGCCAACTACCGGCGACATGTAGAAAAGCATCGCGGCGAGAACACCAGCGCGGGGCTCGCCGACCCGCCTCGCGATCGCCAGGATACCGAATGGCGCAACCAGCAGGAACACGGCATGTACCACGGCGGCGGCTGAATGTTTGCCAATGGCGAACGCCGCGAGGTACAGCATCTCCATGCCTTCGAACAGACCGGCGTACATAAGGGTGCCGATCTTGTAAAATCCGTGGTGCTCGTAGTAGCGGTAAATCAAGCCGAGGTGATAACCCGTGCCGTCGGACGAGATCTCAGGGCCTGCGGCGACGATGAGGTAGACCAGACCGAAGGCGAACCACGGTATCCAGAAAAGGGCCGTCCAGAAGGGCGGAAGGTCGAGGCTGAGGCGGGGGCGGAACGAGGGGTGGCAGGTCCGTATCCACGCTGTAATGAGCACCACGCCCGCAGCCACCAGCAGCGAGGTGCTGAACTGCCGTCCGGCGCAGAGCGTGAAGACGAAGGTACTGACGAAGAGGGCGCCAGTGATGAAGTGAGCGAAGCGACGGCCCTGTGCCGGCAGGGTAACGCCCAGTGCGCGCAGAAAGAGTTCTCCGGCGGCGAAGCACGAAAGACAGACGAAGGCCGCACCAAGCAGGATGCGCAGAAAGGTCAATGCAACTCCCGTGAGAAGCCGATGGAATGCAATAGTGCGCAGTATGGCTCACGGTCGGGGCGAGGGTCGCAGGGCGCGATGCGGAGTTCGAGTTGCGGTTTCGAGCCCGGGTGAACCGCCAGGTGGGCAAAAAACGGCCCGGCTTTGTCCAGAACCAGATTCGACACTTCGCTGCCGTTCATCAGCACCGTAACGGTTTGCGGTCCCAGTGCTTTCAAGACGTAATCGACGGCCGACAGGTGCAGATCGAACTGCCAGTCGGGCCGGTCTTCCAGCTGAAAAGAGTAGACAGAGCTGGTGGTGATCCAGCGCCAGTTCAGCTTCGGGTCCGGAGAGTCGACGCCCGAGTCGATGGAAGCACCCCACGGCGCGGGCTGCCCTGGGGTCATGTCGAGGAGAACGCGGGCCAAGTACGGATGCGGCACCGCCTGGGGCGGCAGGGGCATGGTGATGTCCTGAGCGCAGCCGGTGGTAATCGCTGCAGTGATCAGGGCAACTGCGCAGAGCCCGACGGCATGTGGACTAAGGCGCAGGGCTGGGACCATTTCCGGGGAAAGGTCCATTGTCCCACGCTGCTAACATCGAAGCAGACCATGATTCAAACCCTTTTCGGCCCCGTAGAACAGGAGCCGACGCTTCTTGAAAAACTGAAGAGCGGCGTCCAAAAGACGCGTGACGGCCTCGTTACCCGCATTGAAGAGGTTGTTTCCGGCAAGAAAAAGATTGACGCCGACCTCCTCGAAGAGCTTGAATACACGCTGATCAGCGCCGACATCGGGGTGAAAACCACCGAGGAGATTCTGGACCGCATTCGCGAGCGAGTGGACCGCCGAATGGTGAACGATTCCAGCGAGCTGAAGGGTTTGATTCGCGAATACCTTTACGAGGTGCTGCAGGCCAATGACCGGCCGCTTGCCTATGTGCAGGTGCCGCCGGCGGTGGTCATGCTGGTAGGCGTGAACGGGGCGGGGAAGACGACCACCATCGGGAAGCTGAGTTCGCTGCTGAAGCGGGAAGGCCGCTCGGTGCTGCTCTGCGCGGCCGATACTTTTCGCGCGGCGGCGATCGAGCAGCTGGAAGTCTGGGGCGAGCGTACGTCCACGCAGGTGATCCGGCAGAACACGGGTTCTGATCCGAGCGCGGTGCTTTTCGACGCGCTCACGGCGGCGAAGTCACGCGGTGTGGATTACGTGATTGTGGACACCGCCGGTCGCCTGCAGACGAAGACGAATCTGATGGCTGAGCTGGAGAAAATGCGGCGCACGGCCTCGCGCGTGATCCCGGATGCGCCACATGAAGTGTTGCTTGTGCTGGATGCGACGACGGGGCAGAACGGACTGGAGCAGGCGCGGAGATTCACCGAAGCTTCGGGCGTGACTGGTATTGTGCTGACCAAGCTGGACGGGACGGCCAAGGGAGGGGTCGCGGTGGCGATCAGTCGCGAACTGGGACTACCGATTCGGTACATCGGCATTGGCGAGAAGGTGGATGACCTGCTGCCATTTGAACCCGAGCGATTCGTGGATTCGCTCTTCGGTGTTTGAGGCGGTTATGGGTCCTGTTGCGTCTGCTCTGATGTCAGAGGCCATTCGGCTGGCCAGCCAGGCTGTTGGGCTCGCGTCGCCTAACCCGATGGTGGGCTGCGTCATCGCGCAGGGCGAGCGGATTGTGGGTCGCGGCTTCCATACGTGGGAAGGCGTCAAGCATGCTGAGGTTCTGGCGCTGGAGGAAGCAGGCGCTGCCGCACGCGGTGCCGATGTTTACGTCACGCTGGAGCCGTGCAGCCACAGTGGCCGCACCGGCCCTTGTGCCGATGCGCTGGTTGCTGCCGGAGTGGCCAGGGTGTTTGTGGCCTCGGCGGATCCGAACCCGCTGGTGAACGGTGAAGGCTTGCGGCGACTGCGTGCGGCCGGAATTGAAGTCACCATGACGCCTGAGTTCGAGGCCGAAGCGGTGGCGTTGAACGAGGCGTTCTTCCATTTCATCCGGACCGGCAAGCCGCTGGTGACTTTGAAGTGCGCGCTGACTTTGGATGGCAAGATCTCGGCGCCGATGGACAACACGGGCTGGATCACCAGCGAACGCGCCCGGACCCATGTACAAACGCTGCGGCACGCGTCGGACGTGATGCTCACCGGCAGCGGCACCGTGCTGGCCGATGATCCGCTGCTGAATGACCGCAGCGGTCTGCCGCGCTCTCGTCCGCTGCTGCGGGTGGTGCTGGATTCGACGCTGCGCATCCCGCTGCAATCGAAGCTGGTGGCCTCTGCCAAGGGTGATCTGCTGGTTGCGACCACGTCCGCGGCTTCACCGGAGCGGCGGCATGCACTCGAAGCCCGCGGGGTCGAGGTAAAGGTTCTGGATGGCCCTCGCGGCCGCGTCGATATTCAGGATGTGGTGGCGGAGATCGGGACCCGACGGTATCTTTCGCTCATGGTGGAAGCGGGCAGCATGGTGAACTGGGCGGCGCTCGATTCCGGGGTGGTGGACAAGGTGTTTCTCTACTACGCACCGAAGATTTTGGGTGGACTGCAGTCGCTGCCAATGGCCGGCGGCGCCGGAAAACAGAAGCGAAAGGATGCGCTGCAACTGGAGCGTACAAAGCTGCATCCGATTCCGCCGGATGAGTTTGCCGTAGAAGCGTGGGTTAAGAAATAAGTGTTTACCGGAATCGTCGAGGAACTGGGCCGGGTTGGATCATTCGAGACGTCGGAGAGCGGCGCGAAGCTGCGTATCCTTTGCCACGATGTGATGTCGGACGTCACGATCGGAGCCAGTATCGCGGTCAACGGTGTCTGTTTAACAGCAGTAACGCTGAACGCGGACGGCTTCGGTGCGGACCTTGCGCCGGAAACGCTGGACCGGTCGAATCTGGGCGAGCTTACGGTGGGTGACCCGGTCAATCTGGAGCGTCCGGTGACTCTGGCTACCAGGCTGAGCGGGCACATCGTGCAGGGGCATGTGGACGGCACCGGCGTGATCGAAGCGATCGTGGACCGTGACGAAGACAACCGTGAAGTGTACGTTCGGGTTCCCGACGCGCTCGATCCGTACCTGGTCTATAAAGGCTCGATCGCGATCGACGGCATTAGCCTGACCATCGCGTCTGTAACGGACCGGCTCGTGAAGATTGCCATCATTCCGCATACGTGGGCGGCTACGAATCTGGCGACCCGCGCGGTTGGTTCCCGGGTGAATGTGGAGTGCGATGTGCTCGCGAAACACGTTGCCAAACTGCTTGGGAAGCTGACGATTTGAAGCACTTTGATCCACTTCTGCTGATTCAGCCAGTGGGGCTGTTTGTGGGCACACTGCTGCTCGCCCTGCTGCTGCGCCGGCTGTTTTTCGCGCTGATGGCGCGGTGGTCAAAGAAGACTGATAGCGAGCTGGGCACTCTCATGTCGGAGACCCTCTCCGGCTCCACTCTGCTCTGGACGATCATTGTCGCGCTGCACGTCGCCATTGAGGGCTCGGACATTCCGCGCCGTTACCTCGATTACATACTGCGCGCGATTGAAGTCTTGTGGATCTGGTCGATCACCTCCGCGATCAGTCGTTTCGCGGGGCGCGCGGTGCGGCACTACGGAGCTCCGGCGAAGGGTGTCAAATCCGTTACCAGCCTGACGGAGAAGCTGGTGCAGATCGCGGTTATTGCGATTGGCCTCGGCTGGCTTGCCAAGGTTGTTTTCAAGACCGAGCTCACGGCCCTTTGGGGCACCCTCGGGGTCGGCGGTCTGGCCGTCGCACTGGCATTGCAGGATACGCTGTCGAATCTCTTCGCGGGGTTCTATGTTTCAATCTCGGGGCTGGTGAATCTCGGCGATTACGTCCGCCTCAACTCGGGAGAAGAAGGCTACATCGCCGATATCACGTGGCGTTGCACCACGATGCGGACCGGGGGCAATAACCTGGTCGTGATCCCGAACAACAAGCTGGCGCAGGCGATCTACACCAACTATTTCCTGCCGGATCACCAGATGGGCGTTTCAGCGAACGTCTATGTGGCGACGTCGTCCGATATCCAGCACGTGATGGACGTGCTGCTTGAGGAAACCAAGGCCGCGTTGCCCAGGCTTGCCGGGGCACTGCCTGAGATGCCGCCCTCCGTCCGCTTCAATGGCGCAACCGAGCAGGGGTTGTCGTTTTCGGTGAACTGCAACGTTTCTAAGTTCGCCGATCAGTTCGCTGTGCTGAGCGATCTGCGGGTGGCCCTTTACATCCGTCTGCAACGGGAAGGGATCCGCTTCGAGGCACCTCCGAAGGCTGTGGTCATTGTCGACCAACCTGCTTAGCTTCGTTGCGACCGGCCGAGCGGGGAAGCCGAGACCTACAGGTACACACCTGAATAGCAGACAAGACACTTACATCGCGGATCAGAACTCAGCTTTCCGGCTTGTAATCGTCTTGAGAACATCGGCCCTGACCAAGTCCGCCCCGAGACCAGATAGATGATCGACATCCTGATAGAACTCTTTACCGTCGCCCGATGCAAAGCGAACCGAACCGTCGTCCGCGGTGAAGAGCGATTCGATATCGATGACTATCACATTGTCGCGCTGAAGGCTCTTGAGAAGTGCGTTCGAATGGGTCCTTGCTGCGCGTTCGACTGGGTCTTCGAAAAATGGTGGGCGGCTTCCGTTCCTCATCGATACCCGGTTGGCCAGCTTAGGCAACTGTGGTGGCTGCGTGATCAGTACCAGATAGTTGGCGCGCCGCCTCAACGCGTCGACAGCGATTCCGAGCCTGCCGCTGTCGTCATTTAGCCTGGACCGCCAGTTGCAGACGAACACGACAAAATCGGGCTTTTCTCGTTCTACAAACGAGAGCGAATCGATCCAGAGTTGGGACTGGCGCCCGGATGAATAGGGGAGCGGATCTCCTCCCACCACGCTAATAACATTGAGCTTCAGGTGAAGTTGGGTCGCCACGGATCTGGCTACCTTGCCGTACATCGATCCATTGCTATCGCCCATCACGACCAGCGAGCCGCTCCTGCTCGCCTTATTGAAAATGAGTCCACCCTGAGCGACCTCCCCCAGTTCCGCATTTATGTAGTTTGCCTGTCTCGTGGCAATCCCCAGCGGCACCAAAGACAACAGTGCACAGCCAAGAAAGGAAAAGGCGATGCGCCGTCTGCTCGGATGGTTTAAGAACACGCGGCAAGGCTTCTCGATCAAGACGAAGCAAGCAGTCGTGGCGGCGAGCGTCAACACCGCCTTGAGGCCCAGCCGAAATGATGCAGAGGCCAGATAGAACTTGTAATCGACCAGCGAAAAAATCGGCCAGTGCCAAAGGTACAACGAATACGACATTCGCCCGATGAGAACCAGTGGCGTCCACGAGAGCAGGCTTTCCGCCGGTCCCGCTGGGAGCCCGTTGCGGCCGAGAAAGCAGGCGGTACCCAGGACAGGAAGTACCGCAAGATAGCCAGGGAAACCCGACCCATCGTTGATGACAAACAACGAGACGAGGATCAGGGCCAATCCCGCCAACGACAGCGAAGCCCGAAGACGCCCTCGTGGCTGGCTTTTGTTGTTCGGCAAGTCGGCAAGCATACTCCCAGTCAGCAACTCCCACGCCCGGGTCGGCAGCAGAAAGAATGCCCAGGTTGGCTTCGTATGCGTCAACGCGATACACGCAATGAGGCTAGTGCCGCACAAGGTGGCGAAGACCAGCGTTTTGTATCTTTTCGCCCTGAGATTCAAGAGCAGGAATGCGACAGGAAAAAGCATGTAGAACTGTTCTTCCACTGATAATGACCAATAGTGAAGAAAAGGTTGAGCATCTGGCGACAAGACGAAGTAATTGCCCTGCAACATGAGCTTCAAATTGGCTACGGACAGTGACGCCGCCGTAAGAACGGCCCCAGCCGAAGCCAAATCCTGCTCCGAATAAAGGAAATAGGCGCTGACCAGGGTAACAACCGCAACCGTGACGAAGGCGGGTAACAAACGCGCGACGCGTCGTTGATAAAATCTGCCGAGATTGATAGTGGCGTGCTCGCAATCTCGCCGGAGAATCGATGTGATCAGGTAACCGGAGATCACAAAGAAAACATCAACCCCGACGAAGCCGCCGGGTAGCCAACCGTGGTTCAAATGAAAGATGCAGACCGCCAGAACAGCCACGGCCCTCAGTCCGTCGATAGCTGGACGATACTGGACCAGAGGGGATGCCTGCGGTGCCGATGGGAACGCATCCTTCCGCGCTCCCGCCAGCATAACTGTGGAAAACATACCTGTAAGTCTACGAGCCGTGTGTTTCATTACGCAAGCTTTTGTCGTTGTGAGTTCTGTCTTCATGCGTCGTGCGGAACGCCCTCGATGAGGCGGAAAGAGGAAGGAAGAAGAAGCTGCTGCAATGAACGGCACAGTCGGAGCGAGCATCGCCTGGTGGAGTGTTCGCGCATCCTGTTTCTGGCTGGCGCCGGCTCGACGAACCAGGGATTCGAAGTGATGCCGCCTGTTAGCCCTGCCAGACTCGCGGGCCAGGGGTTCGGCCCATTATGGCAAGCCTGTGATCTAGTCCGGCCATCGAAAGGTGAGCGTTCCGCGTGCTGGATCACGAGAGTTAAAGAGGCACTCGCCATCGGAACGGGAACCTGCTGGGCAGCGTTGCAGGATATCAGCAAGACCAGGGGCCGATGTAATGGGCGTTGTACCTCAATCCGCCCCTACAAGGTGCTGGTGTCGGTGAGCGAGAAGCCCCCATTTGGGACGCCGGGGCGCGGAAGGTTATCTCCGGGTGCCGAAAACGGCATGGAACGCTGATGGCATTCCCCTATCACTTGACGGACTCCGGTATCGAATGCGGCAAACAGCGTCGTCCCACGGTTGCGCTGGAGTCACGCTTCGCCTCTCTGCCTGCCCCGGGCACATCGGAAAAACGGGTTGTGAGCGGTCCAGCGCCTGAACCTGCCCCTTCTCATCTACACCAGGAACGAGTGCCCAGTCTGGCGGTGCCAGGTATAAGCCGCAATATCCCGCACCTTGTCCACGAACGAAGGGTCGGTGGAGGGCGTGAATGTCGGGACACCGTGCGGTTCCAGGCCCAACGGTCGGGTGACTGCGGCCTCAATTTGCGCGTTCGCAATGCGGCGTGGGATTCCCGGTCCTGGTTCAACCCTCAGACGGTCCAGCCGTTTGCGCCAGAAACCGCGCGCGTCACTTACCCACGGTCTGCTTTGTATTCGCAGCAAGCCGGCAACGTCACTGCTTGTCTGCCCTTCCGCACAATGCAAGCCGATCCGACACCGCAGCGCCAGTGCCAGCGTCGACTTAGTTTCGGCGTTTGCTCTTTTTCTGCGCTCAACCCTATCGGCGTTGTTGGTCTTCCTGTCCTCATGGCCGAGGTCAAACCCACATCACCCGCTTAGTACAGGGATCTCGGCTAAATGTCCCTGAAGCATCGCTGGCCCCGGTCTCCGAAGTCGCTTTGTTAGTATCGCGGTGTTGTGCGTACCACCGGGGAAAGATAACATGGCGATGCGCCTTCGCAATCTGATTCTGGTCCTGGGAGATCAACTCGACGGCAACTCCGCTGCCTTCGACGGCTTCGACCGGAAACACGACGCCGTGGCGATGCACGAGGTACGCCAGGAGGCGACCTACATCCGCCAGCACAAGGTGCGGCTGGTTCTGTTCTTCGCCGCGATGCGTCACTTTCGCGATGAGTTGATCGCGAACGGGATCAACGTCCACTATCGTGCGATCAGCGATCCGGAAAACACCCACACCTTTCCGCTTGAAATAGCGGACAAGGTCAGGCGCCTCGATCCGCACAAACTTATTGTCGTGCGGCCGGGCGACTACCGGGTTCGGCAGAGCATCGTAGAAACCTGCCGAAACCTCGGTGTCGAACTCGAGATCCGCGAGGACCGGCATTTCTTTTGTTCACCTGATGAGTTTGCCGCTCTTTCAGAGGGCAAACATCTGATCCTGGAGAATTTCTATCGTCGGATGCGAGCGAAGCACGGCATGCTGATGGAGCGAGGCAAGCCCGCCGGCAATCGATGGAACTTCGACAAGGAGAATCGGCGCCCGATGAATGCGGCGTCGAAGAAGATGCTGGCCCAGCCGCTGAGTTTCCCGCCCGATGCTGTGACCAGGGAGGTGATCGACACGGTCGATCAGATCTTCAAAGACAGCCCAGGGTCCACTCAGAGTTTCGACTATCCTGTCAGGCGCGCCGATGCGCTGAGAGCTCTCGATGACTTCATAGCGCATCGCCTCCCGAACTTCGGCGCGTTCCAGGATGCGATGACTGTCGGCGAGCCGTACATGTACCACTCGCGGCTGTCGAGTTCGCTGAACCTTCACATGCTGCACCCACGTGAGGCGATCGACGAGGCCGTGCAAGCGTACGAGCGCGGCCACGCAACGCTCAACTCTGTGGAGGGATTCGTGCGGCAGGTGCTCGGGTGGCGGGAGTTTGTACGTGGCATTTACTGGCTCCACATGCCGGGCTATCAGGACATGAACGCATTGCAGGCAGAATCCGCGGTACCTGCGTTCTACTGGACGGGAGACACAGATATGAATTGTCTGCGCCAGGCGGCCAGAGGACTCGTGGACCACGCCTACGCGCACCACATTCAGCGTCTGATGGTTTTCGGACTCTTCAGCCTGCTGCTCGGCGTCGTCCCGCGAAAATTCCATGAGTGGCACATGTCAATGTTTGTGGATTCCATTGACTGGGTGTCGCTGCCCAACGCGCTGGGAATGAGCCAATATGGCGATGGCGGAATCATGGGAACGAAGCCCTACTGCGCGTCCGGCAACTACATCAACAAAATGAGCGACTACTGCCGGGGCTGCCGTTATAAGCCGACGTCGTGTCCGGTTACCGTGCTGTACTATAACTTTCTCGAAAGGCACCAGGAGCGCTTCCAAACGAACCCCCGCATGCTGTTTCAGATCAACAATCTACGGCGGCTTGACCAGAATACGCTTCTGAGATTCAGGCGTGAGGCGGACACGATACGAGAGGGTTTGGCGTAACATGTCTCCGTCTCCGGAACTGGCTGCTGCGCTTGCGACGGAACCCGCGGGCACCGCTCTCGATTTGGCCTGTGGCACCGGAAGACATGCGGTTTGGCTAACCGAAAAGGGCTGGCGCGTGACAGCGACCGATCTCGTTCCGGTGCTGCTCTCGGGAGTGGATTTCGTGAACTCGGATTTGGAAGCCGATGGGTTCGTTATTGCGCCCGCCGCGTGGAACCTGATCGTTTGCTGGCTCTACTGGCAGGAGGATCTAATGCCGGGCATTGCTGCCGGCGTGCGGCCAGGCGGGGTGGTTGCTTTATCAGGCAAAACGACCGGACGGTTCGCGACTTCCCTTGCCAGCTACCGAACCGCCTTTCCGGGGTGGACCGAACTCGCCGCTGGCGAGGATGACGGACGAGCGCACTTTATCGCGCGCAAGCCGCTTTAGCGCAGGATCAGCTCCAGATCCACCAGCGCGGCCGAACCTTCCACCACTTTCACTTCCTGCGAAGCGTTCATCGCGTACCGGTCCTCGGCATCGAAATCGAAGGTGCTCAGCAGGCGGTACATGCCGGGCGTGAGGCCCGGGAAACTGTACCTGCCGGTGTGGTCAGTACGAGCCGCCCAAAGCTGCAGGCGCGGGTCCTGAGCGTCGCGGTCGAAGGCTTCGAGGTAAACGACGGCACCGGCCACGGCCTTGCCACCTGTGGTCACCGAGCCGGAGATTGCTCCGGGCGTATCGGAAAGCAGAATCGTGAGGCGCGCCTGGTTTCCGAAATCCACACCAAACCACCCACCTTCTTTCGTCGGTGGCGGGATGCCTCTCATGGCCTGCGCATAATGCGAAGGCCCGGTCTGGACCATCAACTCATAGTGGCCAGGCAGAATGAACTCGTTGGTCTTCAGGATGCGGCTCGCGCTGGCACCATCCAGATCTACGCGGCGGGCCAGGATCGGGTACTGAACGCCCGACCGCGTCGTATCCCGAACGCGCCAGTCGATCTGGGCAGCGTACAGCGGGTTGCAGCCGATCCGAAGCGCGCGCAGTTCGCGGTCCAGCGAGAGCTTCATATAGCCACCACAATCAGCACCGTCGGCCACCAGTTCGATGGGGCCGGGCGGGATGTTGCCTGCTTCGAAGGGACCGGCACCGCTCGCAATCTGGCGTCGACCGGTATCGGTGATGAGCGTCAGGCGCTGGGCAGGCAGTGAAAGCACGCCGCTGATAGTCAGCAACTGGCCTCTCTGCGGACGGATGACGACGTCGGTCTGAGTATCCCCGAGGCGGAGGTTGAAAGGCTGAGCCGTCCGGAGCGTGTCGCCGTATTTGTAGTACGTGGGCAGCACGCCGGTGTTGTCTTCGAGGAGACCTGCGCCCGAGCGTGCGATGTAGGAGCCGGGGTCGAGGCCTCCGATCCGGAAGATGCCGCGATCGTCGGTCTTGCCCTCCGCGATACGGCGCACCGGCTTACGTGCGGTGTAGATGTGGACGGGCAGATCAGGAATCCCGACGTTATTCTCGTCGAGAAGGCTGCCCGTAACCGCAGCCAGGCGCTTCATGCGGATTTGGAAGAATGCGGACTGGCCATCCGGCAGCACTTCGAAGGGGATGCCGGGCCGCCCTGGCCTGAGCTGCCCCGCTTCCGCGTCAGCAAAGCCTTTGCGGCTGGTCTTCAGTACGTACCAGCCGGGCCGGACGCTGAGGATGGAGAACGCGCCCCGGTCGCCCGTTCGAATGGTGACCGTCGCGGCTTCGGTACGTGGCAGCGGGGTAAGGGTGACGAGGGTGCGGGCGAGTGGGTTGCCGGTCTCTTCGTCGAGAACCACGCCCTGCAGGACGGCTGCACTTGCGCGGAGAGTGAGGAGAAGTAAGGCGCCGAGCCGCATAGTACCTGTTAAGACGGCCCGCGTCCGTCAGACGTGCAAAACAGTTTGCACGATTTCATAACCGTGCCTTGCCACACCACCCGCCATCACTTCGGTAGTGGAGCCGTGCGTGGCGAAGACTCTGCGAATCAGGTCAGTGACGTGCTCGCTGCCCCGTTCATAGAACGCGAGCACGGCGGGACCCGCACCGCTGAGAGCGCAGCCGAGCAGGCCCGGTGCGCGCAGCAGCAGGATCTCGCTTAGACCGGGCACAAGTTTCGCGCGAAACGGCTGGTGCAGACGGTCTTCGAGAGCGGCGGGAAAGGCGGAGCTATCGCCCGTCGCAAGTGCGGCAATCAACAGCGCTGCCCTCTGGATATTGAACACCGTGTCGGCTTTCGAGTACGAGTCGGGCAGAACCGCCCGAGCTTCGCTGGTGGGCAGCAGGAAGTTCGGGACGATCACGGCAACTTCGAAGTTCGGCGGCATTTCGAGGCGCACTGAATGGGTCATTCCCTCCGAATCCACGGCGCTCGCGACCACGGAACCGAGCACGCTGGCCGCGACATTATCAGGATGGCCCTCGAGACGGGCGGCTTCGTCGAGGATGCGGCCAGGTGTCCAGCCGAGATGCAGAACGCTGTCGGCGAGAATCACGCCCGCTGTCAGAGCCGCGGCGCTGGATCCAAGACCCTTGCCGAGCGGGATCTCATTGGTGATTTCGAGGTCGACGAACGGAAGCTCGCGGTGCACGCGAGCGGCGACGCCGAGGGCCGTCTGCCAGATCAGGTTGTCTTCACGGGAAGAGATCAGGCCGGCATCACGGCCCTTCACGCGGATTGAGAGGCGGTCGCTGACAGAGAATGTGCACTCCAGATAAACCTGAAGGGCGATTCCCAACGCGTCAAACCCAGGGCCCAGATTGGCGCTGGAACCGGGAATGCGAACAGTAGTGGTTGGAGTCAACGCACTATTATCTAATCCCGGCAGCCTTCAGACAACAAGCGGAGCTTAAGAGAACAGATCTTTTACTTTGTCGAGCAGACCTTTTTCGTGCGGCTCGTTATTTACAGGCAGGGTTGCGGCCAGCTGCTCGAACAGCTTTCTCTGCTCTTTGTTCAGCTTCGTGGGTACCTTGACGATCACGTGAACGATCAAATCGCCGCGTCCGCGTCCGTTCACCTCAGCCACGCCCTTGCCCCTGACGCGCAACTGCACGCCGCTCTGGGTACCCTCGGGGATTTCGAGTTTGTGAGGACCTTCCAGCGTCGGTACTTCGATTTCATCGCCAAGTGCCGCCTGGCTGATGCTGATTGGCACGGAGCAGTGCAGGTCATTCTCGTGCCGCTCGAAGATCGGGTGATCTTTGACGGTGAAGAAGACGTATAGGTCGCCGTTGGGGCCACCGTTCGCGCCGGGCTGGCCCTCGCCGGTGACGCGGAGGCGATTGCCGTCCCCGATGCCTGCCGGCACCGTGACCTTCAGGCGCTTGTTGACGTGCTTGTAGCCTTCACCGCGACAGTCGCGGCAAACGTTCTTGATGATCTGGCCGGTGCCGCCACAATGCGAGCAGGTACGACGTACAGAGAGGAAGCCTTGTGAGAACAGCTGCTCGCCGCGGCCATGGCAGGCAGGGCACGTAACGGAACTGCTGCCCGGTTCAGCGCCTTTGCCGGAGCATCGTCCGCAGGGCTCCAGCTTGGGAACCTGTATTTCTACAGCCTTGCCGAAGGCTGCTTCTTCGAACGTCAGCGTCAGGTCATAACGCATGTCGTCGCCCTTGACGGGGCGAGTGCGGGCATTGCCGCCGCCGCGCTGCTGGCCAAAGGCATCGCCAAAGCCGAAGACCTGACTCAGCAGGTCGCCGAGATCCATGGCGGAAGGATCGAAGCCTCCGCCGCCTGCGCCTGAAACGCCCTGATGACCGTAGGCGTCGTAGGCGGCGCGCTTCTGTGCGTCGGTCAGAACGCCATAGGCCTCCGCCGCTTCCTTGAACCTGTCTTCCGCTTCCTGATCGCCGGGATTGCGATCCGGGTGGAACTGCAGGGCCAGTTTGCGGTAGGCGCTCTTCAGCTCCTGATCGCCCGCACTGCGGGGAACGCCCAGAACTTCGTAATAATCGCGCTTTGTCGCCGGCATGTGTCTATTTCGAAACTACGGCTTTACCGCAACCCGCACCATCGCGGGACGCAGCAATTTACCTTTAAAGTTGTAGCCACGCTGGAACTCACCGAGCACCGCGCCGTCTTCGGCATCGGCGGTTTCGACTCGCTCGATCGCCTGATGGAGATGCGGGTCGAACTGCTTGCCTGTCGATTCAATCGGTTCCAGGCCAAGCTTCTTGAGG
>JAOAPO010000281.1 GCA_025462945.1 Bryobacterales bacterium | reverse complement strand
GCACTTTGCGTTGCGTACTCGGGCCAGTGTTTCTCGTCGGAAGCCTGGGGCGGACGGAGTGCGAACCGCGGTCAGTGCGCGCAGGCATGCCGGTTACCCTACGAACTGCTGGTCGATGGGGAGGTGGAACCGCTCGCGGATGCTCGCTATCTGCTTTCGCCGGGCGATCTCTATACCCTGCGGCACACGGCCGAGATCGTTGCGGCCGGGGTAGGTGCGCTGAAGATTGAGGGTCGGTATAAGGATGCGGATTACGTCGCGCTGACCACGAACGCGTACCGTCGGGCGGTGGACGACGCCTGGGCCGGGCGACCTTTGGCCGTCACCTCCGAGGAGGAACTGCGACTCGAGCAGGTCTACTCGCGGGGACTCGGCGCACATTTCGTAACCGGAACGAACCATCAGGCGGTGGTGAATGGCCGCGCCCCCAGGCATCGCGGAGTGCTCATGGGGACGATTGTGGACGTCACTCCGGAGTCGGTTATGGTGCGTCCGGAAAAGGCGCATCGGATCGCGCCGTTGAAGCCGGGCGACGGGGTGGTCTTCGATGCCGCCTCATGGCGGAGTCCCGGTGAGCGGGAAGAGGGTGGTCGCGTGTTCTCGGTGGCCACCGGTCGCGACGGGCTGCTCAGCCTCGAATTCGGCAACCGCGCCGTCGATTTCGCGCGCATTCGGACCGGCGATCTTCTTTGGCGTACCGACGACCCGACGCTGGCTGCCGCGGCTCGACCTTTCCTCGAAGCGACCGCCCCTGTGCAGCGTCAGCCGGTCAGCATCAAGGTGACGGCACAACCCGGGGAGGCGCTGGTCGCGGAATGGTGGCTGGCTGCAAAGCCCGAGATTTCTGTCAGCGTTCGCTCGGAAACTAAGTTGATGGAGGCCAGAAACCGAGGTCTCAGCGAGGAGCAACTTCGAGAACAGTTCGGCCGTTTGGGTGGGACACCCTACGCCCTGGAAGCTCTGGAACTCGAGGTCGGCCCGGCGGTCTTCGCCCCCGTTTCAGTTCTGAACCAGCTCCGCCGGGATGCCGTTACGGCTCTCACCGAACTTCAGGAGAGACACGATCCGGGTCCGGTTACCCGGGTTCATGTCCCGAAGGCAAAAACGAACCCACCCCCCGAAACCGGCCAACCCGTCCTGCATCTGCTCGTCCGCACGCCGGAACAACTGGACGCGGCACTCGAATTCTGCCCGGCCAGCATCACCCTGGACTACCTGGATCTGTATGGACTGCGCCCTTCTGTGGAGCGGGTGAAGGCGGCAGAGATCCCCGCTCGGGTTGCCAGCCCGCGGATTCTGAAGCCGGGTGAAGCGAAGATCGTCAATTTTCTGGTGAGTTTGGACTGCGAGATTCTGGTCCGGGCAACCGGGATCCTGTACACTCTGCGGCAGCAGACTACCCGCCCGCTCATCGGAGACTTCAGCCTGAACGCCGCGAACGCTCTCAGCGCAGCCGAGTTCCTCGGGATGGGAATCGACCGGATCACCCCGACTCACGACCTCAACGCCGCCCAGATTGCGGACCTTGCCCGGGCAGCCGGGGCAGGAAAAATCGAAGCCATCGCCTACCAGCATCTACCGGTGTTCCACACCGAGCACTGCGTTTTTTGCCGCTTCCTTTCCTCCGGGACCAGCTACAAGGATTGCGGGCGACCCTGCGAAAAGCACCGGGTCGAACTGCGCGACCAGAATGGACGGGCCCACCCGGTGATGGCCGACGTGGGTTGCCGGAACACCGTTTTCGGTGCCGAGGCGCAGGAAGCCAGCACCCACCTGAAAGCCTGGCTCGACGCCGGGATCCGCCACTTCCGACTCGAGTTCGCCCACGAATCGGCAGCAGAGGTCCGGAGCGTGACCGAAGCCTGGCAGGATGCGCTGGCCGGTTCCATCACTCCAGCGCAACTGAACGCGGCACTCAAAGCCGTCGCGCCAGGCGGAACCACTCAAGGCAGTCTCCATATCGCCGGGAACTACCTGGAGCTGCCGATCCTGCAGTAGCCGCCCGATATACTGGTGTGTTCCATGCCAACTTTGGACGTTAACGAGATCTGTAAGATCCTGCCCCACCGCTACCCCTTTCTTTTGGTCGACCGGATTCTCGAAGTTGACGACGAGAGCATCGTCGGCATCAAGAATGTCACGGCCAACGAGCCGTTTTTCCAGGGTCACTTTCCCGGGTTCCCGGTTATGCCGGGCGTGCTGATCATCGAAGCGATGGCTCAAACCGCCGGCATCCAGGTCCTGCGGAGCATCCCGGATCGCGACAAGAAACTTGTCTTCCTCGTCTCGGTGGATGGTGCCCGGTTCCGTCGCCCCGTCGTTCCGGGAGACCAGCTCCGGTTCGAGATGAAGGTCATCAAACGCAAAGGCTCTGTCGCCAAGATGGCCGGCAAGGCCTACGTGGACGGCAAACTGGTCGCCGAGGCCGAAGTCATGTGCAAGCTCGAAGACAAGCCCGAAGAGAAGACTGAGGCCCCGCAGGCCGAGTAATGCCGGTCCACCCGACCGCAATCGTCGATCCCGCCGCTACCGTCGACGCATCTGCCGACATCGGACCATACTGCGTCATCGGTCCTGAGGTGGAGATTGGTGCTCGGACCCGGCTGATGGCCAGCATCTTCGTGGAAGGTCCTACAAAGATAGGAGATGATAATGTCTTCTTCCCGTTCTCGTCGATCGGTGTGGCTTCCCAGGATCTGAAGTACAAAGGTGAGCGTGCCGAAACCCGTATCGGCAACCGGAACCGGATCCGCGAGTTCGTCACCGTTCATCGTGGCACGGCGGGCGGGGGACTCATCACCTCCATTGGGGACGACTGCCTGCTGATGACCTATGCGCATGTGGCGCACGACTGCCGCATCGGGAGCCACGTGATTCTTGGGAACAGCGTCGGACTTGCGGGGCACGTCACCGTGGAGGACTGGGCAGACATCAGTCCGTTCAGTGGCGTGCACCAGTTCTGCCGGATCGGACAGCATTCGTTCATCGGGCCTTACAGCGTCATTAAGCAAGACGTAATGCCATATTCCTTAACGAGTTACCAGCCGGAAGTGAATGTATACGGTGCGAACGCTATCGGGCTGGGACGTCGCGGTATCGAGAAGTCGTCCATCGAGGCGCTGCAGACCGCGCTGCGCCTGTTGACGCGCGCCGGGCTGAACACCTCGCAGGCTGTTGAGCGCATCCGCGAGGAAGTGCCTACGTGCCCTGAGGTGGAGACTCTGCTCGAGTTCATCGCTTCTTCCGAGCGCGGCGTCGTGAAGGGATGAAGTACGGCATCATCGCCGGGAACGGTCGGTTCCCTGTGCTTGCGCTGGAGACAGCACGGACGCAGGGCGATGAGGTTGTCGTCTTCGCGATCAAGGAAGAGGCGTCTCCCGAGGTGGAAGCGCTCGCCGCGAAATGCTACTGGATCTCGCTTGGAGAGTTGGGCAAGCTGATCGACGGCTGCAAGAACGAAGCCATTTCCCAGATCATGATGGCTGGGCAGGTCAGGCACGCGAAGATTTTCTCGAACATCAGGCCCGACTGGCGGCTGGCCAAGGTGCTGCTGAGCCTCGCGACGAAAAATACGGATTCGCTGATCGGTGGCGTCCAGCAAGTGCTGCTGAATGAAGGGATTGAGCTGGTTGACTCAACGTTGCTGTTGAAGCCTCTCCTGGCGACGGCAGGCGCGATGTCGAAGCGCAAACCAGACTCTGACGAGCGGCGGGACATCGAGTACGGCCGTAAGATCGCTAACGCTCTTGCCAGCCTGGACCTGGGCCAAAGCGTGGCGATCGCCGACCGGGCCTGTGTGGCACTCGAAGCGATGGAAGGGACGGACGCCATGCTGCGAAGAGCGGCCAGTTTGGTGGAAGGGAAGCGTCTGACTCTGGTCAAAGCCTCTTCCCGGCGGCGGCATCTGCTGTTCGACGTGCCGGTCATCGGGCCGGTAACCATCGACACCATGATCGCCACTGGCACTACGGCTGTCGCGGTAGATGCCGGCCGGACTCTTATGCTGGACCGGGAAGAATTACAAAACAAAGCCAATGCAGCGAACATCGCCATCTTTGGCATGGAGCCGGAATGACGCGCATCGCAGTAATCGGGGCCGGAGCTTTTGGCAAGAATCACGTGCGGGTGGTCTCGGAGAGTTCGCGTGCAGAACTGGTTTATGTAGTTGACGCTAATACGCAGCGAGCAAAGGACTTCGCGGCTTCCGGCCACTGCAAGTGGACAGCGGATTACGCAGACATCGTCGGCAACGTCGACGCCGCGATCCTTGCCGTTCCTACGGTTGCCCATTACGAAGTAGGTCTGGCTCTGCTGAAGGCCGGTATCGACGTCCTGATCGAAAAGCCGATTACCGCGACACTGGAGCAGGCCGACGAACTGATCGCGGCAGCAGATGCGGGTGGTCGGATCCTCCAGGTGGGACACCTGGAGCGCTTCAATCCGGCCGTGATCGCGCTGGAGGGCATGGCAACGCTGCCGCTGTTCTTCGAGATCCACCGCATGTGTATGTTCACGCCGCGAAGCTTGGACGTCGATGTAATTCTGGACTTGATGATTCACGATCTCGATATAGTTCTGTCACTTGCGGGTGCAAACCTAAAAGAAATTCGAGCCGCTGGAATCTCCGTTCTCTCCCCGAAAGTGGACATCGCGACCGTGAGACTGGAGTTCGACAACGGCTGCATCGCCAACCTGACCGCCAGCCGGGTTTCCACCGAGAAGGTCCGCAAGCTCCGGCTGTTCCAGCCTCTCCCGTACGCATCCCTCGACTCTGCAGCGAAGAGCCTCTCCGTGGTGACAGTAGGCGGCCCGGAGGGTATTGGCTTCGAGCAGATCCCGGTACAACCTGGCGAGCCGCTGAAGCTTCAATTCGATGCCTTCCTTGACGCAGTCGAAACGCGTCAGCCTCCGAAACTGAATGGAACCGTGGCCCGTCAAACACTTAGGACGGCTCTCGCGATTCTTGATAAGATCGGGGAACATGCGGGTGTAGTCGCTCAGACGCTCGCTGGATGGAAATCTTAGCCTGCAGGACGTTGTGTCCCTAATCCCCGAACCCGAAGAAGTCAGACTTGACCTGCTCCTCACCAGAGACACGGTTTGGGATAGCTATCGCCACAAGGTGGCGGCGATCGGGTCGATCGCGGTTCACGTCATGTTGACTCTGGTCGCACTGAGCGTCAAGGAAAGCCCCTATGTTCCACGAAGCTCTCAACGCCTGTTCGTCCGGCATGTGACGCCCCTTTATGTACCTCCTGAACTAACTCAGAAAGCACCGAATAACGCCCCGGTTTCAAAGGAGTTAACCGTCGAGTCGATTGCTCCTCGACCGACTCTGAAAGCTCCTTCACCTGCCCCGGCGGCAGCCCGACCGCAGCTGGCGAAGGTCGCCCCGCCGATGCCGGCGCCTGTGACTCCGAAGGAGGCCCCGAAGCAGGTGGTGATCGAAGCGCCGAAAATCGAGTCGCCGGTGCAAGGTCTGCAGACGGCGCAGCTTCCGAAGTCGAATCTGCCAAACCCGGAAGCTGAGAAGCCGAAGATCGCCTTCGAGAACGTGGGTGCCGGTACGGCCGCTCCCGGCACCGGCTCGGGACGCGGAACCGGTCTGATCCAGGTGCCGTCCAGTTCAATTCAGGAGGCGGTTCGCAGCCTATCCCGATCTCAGGGGAACGTGGGATCTATCTCGATCGGGGACATCGGCTCGGAAGAGGGTGGCCTGGGCCCGGGGCTGAATCTGCCCCCATCGGCTGGTCGGCCCCGCTCGAATCTGGAACTCAAGTCGGACCCGATGGGGGTCGATTTCCGGCCCTACATGACCCAGGTTCTGGCGGCGGTGCGGCGAAGTTGGTTCGCTGTTTACCCCGAAGCGGCCCGGCTTGGGCAGCGCGGACAAGTAGTTTTGCAGTTCGCCATCGCCCGGCAGGGCTCGGTGACCAAGGTGATTTTCTCCGGTCAGTCCGGGGCTAAAGCCCTGGACCAGTCAGCGGTAGCCGCGATCAGCGCGTCCAACCCGCTGCCTCCGTTACCCACAGAGTTCAAAGGGGACCGCATCGTACTACAGATGACGTTCCTCTACAACATGCCTCGCTGATCCACGACCCCGCGAACAGCATCAATTCAGGAACAACACGCTATCATGAGGTGTCAAACCGGAGACTTATGCGCCGTAAACTAACAATTTTGCTTTCGCCGCTCGCTTTCTGCGTCGTGGCGAGCGCCGCGCTTCTGCCCGAAACCATCGGGCACTGGCAGCGAGGGCAGGCTGGTCCTGCCGATGTACCGGACCCGAGTGTCTGGCAGGAGTATGGACTACAGGAGTCGGAGAAGACGCCGTACTCAGATGCAGGGAAGTCGTTCAACTTAACCGCGTACCGCTTTTCGGATGCCACGGGCGCCATGGCGGCGTTCGACCAGCTTCGTCCTGCCGATGCGAAGTCCGTCCAGTTGATGGGCATGACGGCACAGAATGAAAAGCTGCAACTCGTCGCGGCCGGAAACTTCATATTCGTGGCGGAGGGCTACCGTCTGGCGGGAGAAGAGTTGAGCCATTTGTTTGCTACCGCTCCCCGGTACGCCCGCTCGCCGCTGCCGACGCTGCCGAAGTATCTGCCCCCCGGCGATCTTCCGAACTCCGAACGGTACATCACGGGGCCCGTAAGCCTGGCTCGGTTTGCTCCCGCGATCTCGCCCTCCACAGCGGCTTTCCGTTTTAGCTCAGAAGGTGTAGTGGCGAACTACGGCTCCGACGACAACCCAACTACTCTTGTCATTTTCAGCTATCCGACGATGGAGATGGCGAGGGATCGCATCAAGGCTTTCAGCCAAATTCCAGGCGCGGTAGTAAAGCGATCGGGTCCGCTGGTGGCCATGACTTTGGGCGCGCCGAATCCGGATGACGCCGAAAAGCTGCTGGCGCTGGTGAAATATTCGGCGGATGTGACGGTACCGCACCAGATGCCGGGGTTGAAGGACAATCCGGCCAATCTCCTTTGGAACATCCTGATTCTGTGCGGCATACTGATCGCACTGTGTCTGGCATCGGGTCTGATGTTCGGCGGCATGAGAATTCTTTTTCGTCGTTCCGGCCCCGGCGGCGATGAAAACGAGATGATCTCCCTCCACCTTACAGGCAAACCCTGAAGTGCTTTGGATGGTAGCAATTGGAGCGTTTTTCCACGTTGAAACTGACCTTGTTCGGCTATTCTTTAGCTTTGTCACGCGATTTAGGTAGGGTCTATAAGTGCAGCGTTGTCAACTGTTTAGCGAGTCTAACTTCGAGCAATAGATTTTCGCTTGACGAATGGGTTCGGAAAACCTTAAGATCCAATCACTAAAGTTTTTGGCGGTTGCCACCGTCGAAAATGATTCTCCCATCGATGCCGCCCTCAAACGGGACGGTACGAAAAAAGCCCACCCGCAAGGGTGGGCTTCTCCATTTGGGCCGTGCGCGGAAGCTATTTGAAACGGTAGACGTTCGTCAGCGAGACCAGCAGGATCCCTGTCAGCGACAGGACCAGCGTGCCTGTGACCAGGCTCTTGACCTTGCTGTCGGCGTCGGCGAACTCCTTCCAGACAAGCAAGCCCCAGAGAGCTGCGAGCAGGGTCGCTCCCTGGCCGACCGCGAAGTTGAGACCTGAGCCGATCGACCCGGCACCCTCCGCGCGAGCCGCGACGAAACTGGCGAGCGCTCCCATTGCCCAGAGCGCGCCTCCAAGCATACCCAGCAGGTGCGTCTTCCCGCCGCGCTTGAAGTATTCGGAAAAATCAACGACCTTGCCGGCGATGGGCAGATTCATGAAGAACAGGTTGTAGACGAAGGTGGAGAACAGAACGCCTGCCGAGAAGACGAATACGATCCCGTAGGGTCCAAGGCCGATGTCCGGATCACGGGCCAACTGGACCAGCGGGTAGTGGAAGCCGATGAGGATGCCTCCCCCGAGCGCAAGAAAGATCGCGCGGGAGTTGAAGGACTTTTTGGTGGACTTCGTCTTACCTTCCTG
>JAOAPO010000313.1 GCA_025462945.1 Bryobacterales bacterium | reverse complement strand
GGTGCCTTCCGCGGCAAGACGCTTGATGTCGAGCCGAACTACGGAGCTTTCGGTGGCATTTATCGGAACCCGGGCTACGTCAGCGTGGGCGTGAACCTCAACTACCATGTGTCGCGGAGCCTGACCGTTTACGGCAATCTCCGGAATGCCCTGAACCGGCGATACGAAGAAATCTACGGCTTTCCCTCGCCCATCCTCAATGTAGTGGCAGGCGTGAAGTGGAGCCTGAGCCGAGCCCGATGAGCAGCCGCGACTTCAACGCACCCCGTGTCGCTATCAACCGCGTTTACACCAAACGCGGGGATAGCGGCGAGACCTCGCTCGTCGGCGGTCAGCGCGTTGCTAAAGATGTTTTGCGAATCGAGGCCTACGGCACAATCGATGAACTCAACAGTTTCATCGGTCTTGCCCGTGAGTCGGCGCTGGAAAACTCGTTGGCGCCGCTCGCAGTGATTCTGCTTCGCGTTCAGCACGAACTGTTCAACGCCGGCTCGATCCTGGCTACCTTGCCCGAAGATGTTCACGCGCAGCAGGCACGCATCACGCCCGCCGACGCCGAACAGCTGGAGCGCGAAATCGACGCAATGAACGAACAACTCCCCGTCCTGCGGTCTTTCGTGCTGCCTGGAGGCAACCGCCTCAACGCCGAACTGCACGTCTGCCGGACCGTCTGTCGCCGCGCCGAACGCATCTGCGTGGCGCTTGCCCGTCAGGAAAAGATCGATCCCGCAATCGTCACTTACCTCAACCGGCTCAGCGACGCGCTCTTTGTCTGGAGCCGCTGGGCCAGCCATCGTTTGGGGCTGCCCGAGATCCTTTGGGAGCCGAACCGCGCCGCATCACGCCTGTAGCAGCTAACATAAGAGAGAACTGAAATGCCCAACGCGAAAGATTCACGTCAACTGGCCATCGGCCTAACCGCACTGAGCGTCCTCGGGCGCCTCGTACCGCACGCTCCGAACGTCACCCCCGTCGGCGGCTCCTGCCTGTTCGCAGGCGCACGCATCCCCGGCTGGCTCGCTTACATTCTTCCCATCGCCGTCATGCTGGTCACTGACCCCTTCGTCGGCGGCTACACGAAAGGCTCCGTCGCGATCTACGCCGCATTCCTGATTAACGTCTGGATCGGCCGTCAGTTGCTGCGTCGCCGTGCAACGGCCGTCCGCGTCGGTACCGCCGCGTTCCTTGGCAGCCTCCAGTTTTTCCTCGTCACCAACTTCATGATCTGGGCAATCCCCGCCGCTCGCGGTCACGCCGGGATGTATTCCACAGACCTCGCTGGCCTCCTGCAGACCTACACAATGGCACTGCCCTTCTGGGGACGGACGCTTGCCGGCGACCTGGCGTTCACCGGTGGCATCTTCGCGATCCACGCACTTCTGGCCCGTCGCTTCGCGAATCAGCCACAGACAGCCTAAGGCAGCCGCCTTATGGCAAAAATCCTGAAGAGCGCGGCGATGGCGGCGGGGGCTGGGCTTGCGCTCAGCCTCGGTTCCATCGCCGCGCCTTCGAAGCGTCGCCTGTAAGGCGGACGAAATCGTTGAGCTGGAGCCGCTGCTGGACCGCATAGAGGCGCTTGAACGTCGCGTTGCGCTGACTCCCGATGCCCTTTTCGAACCGTCAAACCTCAACCGTATCGAGGACACGGTGGCCGCCAGAGTCGCTGAACGCCTCGCGCCGTTGCAAGACACAATATCCCGCCAGGCCGCCGCTCTTGATGACCTGCGCGCGCGCGTCGAACAGTCTGACCTGAACCTGCAACGACTGGTCGAGCTTGTGCATCGCCTGGTGGAGCGTGAAAGGGCGCACACACCTGCCGCGGCCAACGGCTCGTTTCAGGATCATTTGGACGAAGCCCTCACCAGCGAGACAACACCCCTCAGCGCACGGTTACAATCCTGGCCTCGCCGTCACGACGCGTAACTTTCGCCCGATCCAAATACTCCAGCAGCGGGATTGCGTATTTCCGCGAAACCCCCGTCCACTCTTTGAACTCAGCGACCCCGAAGCGCTGGCCCTGCTTCAACGCCAGAGTCTCGCGCAACCGCCCCATGGCATCGCGATGCAGTATCAGGTCTTCGGTGATCATCACCAGCGTTCCTTCGCGAAGCAGTAGCTGCAACATCGTTCGCGCTCGTTTTGCATCAATGCCCGCATTCCTGACGACCTCGGCGACCGCGGGCGCGGCCAGCCCGGCACCTGCAAAGGCATTCACGATGGCGGTCCGGGCGCGCGCCTCGTCTTCACGGAACGCCAGGTTGTGCCCACGCAGCCGGACAAACGCTTCTTCCGCCACCAGCGCTGCCGCAGAGGCGAGCAGATACTCGAAGATCTCTACCGACGCTTCCGCGACCACCCGGCTTTTCAACTCCTGCCGCGGCATTCCGGGCAGCAGCGAATTAGCTTTATGGAACGCCCCGACGGTTTCGACCATCTCCGCACGCAGACAGGCCGCCCTTTCCTTACCGATCAGCCACTCGCCCGTCGCTTCCACTGCACCCAAAACAGGCAACTCACGAAGCCCGGTGAGCGCGATCAGCGTGGACCTTTCAATCCCATGCGGGGTCTCTGTGATCAGCAACTCCACCATGGCCTTGCCGTCACCACCCGCAAGCTTCTCGAGGCGCGCTGCCACACCAGCGCTGCCACGATATCGGAAGCCCGAAACATCCAGCACTTCGCCGCCGCCGATGGTAACCACCGGAGAGAAGCTCCGAACGATGAAGCGGTCCCCTGGCAGGACCAGCACCGGCTCGCGCAGTACAAAACGAACCCACGCGTTTTCTCCCGGACCGACCGCCGCGCACTTCTCCAGCAGCCGCACCTCGGCCTCCACGGCCGCCGACCCTGCGTGCAGATGCACGGGAGCCCGGTTCTTCAGCGGCCGAGCCCCCGCCAGCAGCTCAAACCTCGAATCGAAGACCGTCACAGCCCGGAACCGCCCCGCTTCGCTCAGCACCATCCCTCGCACGATGTCGCCCGGTTCAATATCAGCCAGATTCACCGCCGTCCGTTGCCCGGCGCTGGCGACCTCGGCCGCCTCGCCGTGCACCTGCACGCCACGCACCCGCAGCACTCTGCCCGTCGGATACAACTCCGCCTCGGCTTCGCGACGCAACTGGCCGCCGGTCATCGTACCCGTGACCACGGTCCCAAACCCGCGCATCGTGAACGCCCTGTCTACCGGCATTCGGAACCACCCGTCCGCTGGTTTCACCGCCACCGTGCGCGCGGTCTGCTCCAGCGCCCGCAACAACTCCGGGATGCCCACACCGGTGACGGAACTGACCGCAATCTGAGGCGCGCTCTCCAAAAACGAACCAAGGACGAACTCCTCAACCTCCAGCTTCACGAGATCAACGATCTCGGGATCCACCAGGTCGGCGCGCGTAATCGCAACTACCCCGGCTTTCACACCTAACAGGCGACATATCTCGAAGTGTTCGCGGGTCTGCGGTTTGATGGATTCATCGGCCGCAACCACGAACAACACAATGTCGATTCCGGCCGCGCCGGCCAGCATATTCCGGACGAAGCGCTCATGCCCGGGAACATCCACAAACCCGAGCCGCAGATCTTCGCCCACCTGCAGATGCGCGAATCCCAGGTCGATCGTGATGCCGCGCCGCTTCTCCTCGGCCAGCCGATCCGCATCGATTCCCGTCAGCGCCCGGACCAGAGATGTCTTGCCATGGTCGATATGACCGGCGGTACCTACGATAATGTTTGTCATCGCCCCTGTGCTGAATCACTTCTATCTTGTACCTCTGCTGGCAATGTTCGCAGGCTCGCTGGTCTACTGCGTCCTGGCGATGCTCGGCGCGTGGCGTTATCGGCGCAGCGGTGCGCGCCCGCTAACCCTGTGGCCCCCTGTCAGCATCCTCCGCCCTCTCGCTGGCGCCGAGGACAACACCGAAGCCAACCTCCGCACACTGTTCCGCCAGCAGTACCCTCGGTTCGAAATTCTTCTCTCGGTCCACGAAGCCAGTGACCCCGCCGCCGCGGTCGCGCGCCGCGTCATGGCCGAATTCCCGCACATCCCCTCGCGCCTCATCATCGCCGGACCGTCGCCCCTGCCGAACGCCAAAGTCTGGAGCCTGCGTGCGCTTCTTCCCGAAGCCAGCCACGAGCGCGTGGTCATGTCGGACAGCGACATCAGCCACGAACCGGACTGCCTGTCCACCGTAGTCGCCGAACTGGAACAGCCGAATGTCGCTCTAGTCACCTGCCCTTACCGCGCGACCGGCGGCCCCCGCTTCTGGTCACGAATCGAAGCTCTCGGCCTGAACACAGACTTTCTCGCGGGCATGCTCACGCAGCGCTTGCTGAACGGCATGGACTTCGCCATCGGCTGCACCATCGCCACCCGCCGCGCCGACATCACCGCCGTCGGGGGCCTCGAGCACCTGCAGCGATATCTCGCCGAAGACTTCGTGATCGGCAATCTGCTGCATCGCCAGGGTCGCGGGGTTATCCTCTCCCGCAGCGTCATCGAGCACCACATCGGCAACGATCCGTTTCTGAAAAACTGGAAGCACCGACTTCGCTGGGCGCGCAGTACTCGTCGTTCCCGCCGCGCCGGCTATATCGGCGAGATCTTCACCAAGCCCTTCGCCATCTCTCTCCTGATCTGGGCGGCTCAACCCAAAGCCTGGGGTCTCGTCGTGGTGGCTCTGTTGTTTCGCGCCGGAGTAGCATGGTCCACGGCTGTCGAAATCCTGAATGACCCGCTCCTCGCCCGTTACTGGTGGCAACTTCCCGCGGAAGACGTAGCGAGCTTTGTCACGTGGCTTCTCGGCTTCTTCGGCAAGACGATCCTCTGGCGCGGCAGAAAGCTCGTCGTCGCTCCGGACGGCAGCTTCGAACTTGGCAACTGATGCCCGAACTTTCATGGACGGCAACGCCGATACCACTGGGCTGTCAGACCCTTCCCGCCAACTCATCACCGCCGGTGAGGCCTTCAATTGGTGCGACCCGGTGCCCACCGCGCACAAAGTGGGTCCGGATTCTCAAGCCCGACGGTGCCGCCGCGCTCATCTGGAACCGAACGCCATCTGGAATCGCCGTTCATGCGGAAGGCCGAAGCCACTCGTGAGCTGGTACCGCACCCAAGCCTCGTGCGCCGTCTGTAAACGGACTGTCATCGTATTGAATTCCCCAGCCTGTAAAATGCCTTTGTGAACCTCACTCGCCGTCTTTTCCTGCTCCGCGGAGCAGCCCTCGCTTCCACCGTCTACGCGGCGCCGGGTTTCACCGCATATCCGTTCTCTCTCGGCGTTATGTCGGGCGATCCCACCTTTGACGGCTTCGTCCTCTGGACGCGTCTTGCCCCTGATCCGCTCAACGGCGGCGGCATGGGCACGAGTTCCGTGGAAGTCGAGTGGATGGTCGCGGAAGACGAATCCATGCGCCGCATCGTGAAGAAGGGCAAGGCGATCGCCGCCGCGAACCTCGCGCACTCCGTTCACGTCGAAGTCGCTGGCCTGCGTTCCTCACGACCGTACTGGTACCAATTCAAAGTCGGCAAAGACATCAGCCCCATCGGCCGTGCCATCACTGCGCCGAAGCCCGGCGAGTCACCCGATCGCCTCAAGTTCGCCTTCGCCTCCTGCCAGCACTGGGAAGCGGGCCTGTGGACCGCCTACGACGACATGGCCGCCGCCACGCCCGATCTCGTTGTCCACCTCGGCGACTACATCTACGAAGGCGGCATCAACGCCAAAGCGGTCCGTCAGCACAACAGCCTCGAAATTAAATCGCTCAGCGACTACCGGAACCGCCATGCACTGTACAAGACCGATCCGAAAATCCAGAAGATGCATACGCTCTGTCCCTGGCTCCTCACCTGGGACGATCACGAGGTCGATAACAACTACGCCGGCGAGACGCCTGAAGACGCTCAGCCTCACGATGCCTTCATGGAGCGCCGCGCGAACGCATACCAGGCGTACTACGAGAACATGCCCCTGCGTCTGACTGCAGCGCCCCAGGGTTCCAAAATGCAGCTCTACCGCAGCGTCTCCTGGGGCAACCTTGCGCAGTTCACCATCCTGGACACGCGCCAGTACCGCACCGACCAGCCCTGTGGCGATGGCGTGAAGCCCGTCTGCCCCGGCACCCTCGATCCGGTCGCCACAATAACCGGCGACAAACAGGAAGCCTGGCTCAAGCAGTCGCTCGATAAATCGCCCGCCCGCTGGAACATCATCGCCAATCAGGTTCTCATGGCCCGCATCGATCGTAAGCCTGGCCCCGAAGAAGCTCTCTCCATGGACCAGTGGAGCGGCTACGAAGCGAACCGCGACCGGGTCCTGCGATTCCTCGCCGAACGCAAGCCCAGCAACCCGATCGTCATCACCGGCGACATCCACTCGAGCTGGGTCAGCGACCTCAAGGTGAACTGGAAGAATGAAAAGGATCCGGTCGTCGCCTCGGAGTTCACCGGGACCTCCATTTCCTCAGCCGGCGACGGCATCGACGAACATGCTGACACCCCAGCCTGGTACCGCGAGAACCCGCACCTGAAGATGTACAACGGCCGCCGTGGCTACGTGATGGTGTCTCTCGATAAGGCGCAGTGCCGCGCCGACTACCGCACGCTGCCCTATGTAACGCGTCCCGGAGCGCCCGTCGGCACACACTCCAGCTGGATCGTCGAGAACGGCCAGCGCGGCGTGAAGAAGGCCTGAGCTCTACTTAAAGCGCTTCTTGGCCCAGCGCTACTTGAAGCGCTTCTTAAACGAGAAGTCCAACCCGAGTTTGCCGTTTTCTTCTCGTGTCAGCAGCGCCGACCAGTTTCGGTTCATCGCCCATTCCACGCGAATCAACTGCGTGCTGGTGTTCGAAACGTCGGTCACGTAAGTGAACAGCACATCCGGTGTCACCTGCTGCTCGATCGTCAGTCGTGCCTGCGGACTCCCTGTGATGCCCGTCAGCCTCGGGTCGATCTTCAGTCGGCTCACGCCGAAGAACCTCTGCAGTCGCCCCGCCACTGGATTGGCGATCGCCTGACTGACCAGCGACGATGCCTCCAGCCCGGCCAGTCCCTGCGTCTGCCCCGTGTCGCGTGACGCCAGCGTTGCGTCCGTCGGCGTGCGCCCAGTGGCCAGCAGTGCCACGATCTCTGAGAACTGCAGCGGCGGATCTGACCGGTAGCTCACGTTCAGCTTATTCACCTGTCCGGCCACCGTAAGAATCACGTCCACGCCACGCGCCCGGGTCTCGAGATCGAAGTTCACAATCGGCTCGATCTTCGTCGGATTGAAGAACGAAATCGCACCCTGCGCGATTGTGTACTTGTTGCCGAAGAACATCAGCGCACCGTTCGTTACATTAACGCGCCCAAGTATCGCCGGATTGGTTGCGGTGCCGCGCAGCCGCAGGTTCGCGTCCGCCTGCAGGCTCTCCGTCAGACTCGTCTGCACCACCAGATCAGGTGCGGTCGTGATCTGGATATCCAGATTCATGTTTGTCAGCAGGCCAGGCTTGACTGACGCCGTTTCCAATGGCTGCGCCGAAAGAGCCAGCAGACTCGCCGCGTCCGACTGCGGGTTGATGGTCACGCGCTGCACCGAAACCGCACCCGATGCGAGGCTCCGCTGCGACGTTCCCGCCAGCGTCAGGTCGGCGTCTGAAACCGAGCTGAAACCCTGATCCTGGAAGCGCACGCGAACGTCACGGGCCTTTGCATCCAGCCGGAAGGCGACCACTCCATTCGAAAGCGCGGCAAAGCCACTCGCATCGATTCGCCCGCCGCCAGTGTCTCCCGAGAGCGACTGAATCGTCGCCCGTGAGCCGTTGAATACAATCTCCCCATTAGCCTTTGAAAGACCGTTGGAAAAGCCTGTGTAGTGCGCGTCGCCGTTGCGCAGCTGCGCACGTCCGGTCACGTCGGGCGCATCCATGCTGCCCTTGATCTCGGCGTCCAGGGTCAGCATGCCGCTGGAAGTCAGGTCCTGATCGAACATCTCCAGCAGCGCCAGATTCACTTGCCCCTTCACCTGCGCGCTGAGCGGTGATTGCCCTGCGAACGCCAGTGCTCCCGACAACGCCAGCTCTGTCTGCGGACCCTTCAGCTTCGCCGATTCAATCTTCACCTGTTGCTTCGTCACTATGGCGCGAATGGGGCCGTCGTTTTTCAGCGCATATCCCGGCACCAGCTTGGCCGCATCCGAGCCCTGCGTGGCGCGGAACTCGAGTCGCCCCACATTCACTTCGGCCCGCATGTTTTCCGGATGGCGCGCTGGACCGGTGATCCTGACGTCGGCTTCGGCAACACCATCCAGCGCAAGTTTGCGCACCGTCTCCGGCTTCAGCGCGATGGCCGCCAGTGCTCCGATCGTCGTGTCGTTGAATCGCACGGTAGCGTCCACGGGATAGTCGCCCGCCAGCTTCATCGTCGCGTCGCCACGCACGGCGACGTTCGCCGCATTCGACTCGAAGTGCGCGGCGATCGTATCCCCTTGCGTGGCCGCCGTCAGGCGCGTGTCGCCGAAACTGCGGCCTTCGATGGCAACCCCGTTGAGTGACGCATCGCCGCTCACGGTAGCCAGGTCGACCTGCAGTTGCTGTTTTGTATCGCGCGTGATCGTCAGCGCGCCTTCCGCGTGAAACTTCCCAAATCCTGCAATACTCGGCTGTCGAACGCGAATCAACTGAATCTCGCTCAATGGCATTGTGTTGCTGGTGAGGCTGAAGTCAAGCCTGCCCTGCGGGAAGGTCGAACCCTTTGGCTCGAACCTGCCGCTGAAATTCACGCGCTTCGGACCCGAAGCCAGCAGCCCGGTGATAATCTCGCCGCCCGCGCCTGTTCCCTGAACATGCGCCGTGGCTGAATCGAAAGGTTGCCCGTGCAGAGTCCCTTCCGAAACGGTAACATCGCCGGTAATCTTCGGCTCCCCGACGGTTCCGGCGATCTGACCGGCGGCACTCACCTGGCCAGTTGCCGGAAAATCTCTCTGTCCTCCCAGCGCCAGAAGCTTGGGCAGGTCCAGCTCGCTCGCGGTTAGTGTTGCCGCGATCGCGGAGTTGCGGTCCGCACGCCACTCGCGCAGGCCCAGAGTGCCGTCCACTTTCGCTCGTGCTGCTCCGTAACTAACGTCGCCGCCCCGAATGACGAATTGCGCCGCCGATAACGTGACGTCGCCGCTAACCGCGTCCAGCGTGACACCCTGAGACGTAACCTTCTGCGCCTTCACGGCACCGCGCGCCACGGCCGTTTGCAGCGGCCCGGAAACGCTGCCCTCGAACGAGAATGCGCCGTAGCTGAACGCCGGTATACCTTCTCCCAGCAGCGGCAGGATATCCGCAACATCCGTCGATGACGCCTTCACATCAAGGCGCGTGCCCAGCGTTCCCGAAACGTCTACTCTGGAATGCGGCAATTCAACCCATGAATTTCCCAGGTCCACTCTCTGCCGCGAGGGATCGTAAGTGATAGCGACGATGCCACGCACAGGCTCTTTGCCCGCAACGGGATCAAGCTTGAGTTGCGCGCTGCCTTCCATTCCCCCTAGTGAGCCCGACGCCGTTACGCGCCCCGAAATCATGGCATCGTACGGAAGAGCTTTGGCGCCCGCCGCCAGCGCAACCTGAGCCAGCCGGAAGCGGCTCGCGTTGCCCTGCAGCGTGATGATCCGGAAGTCGCGGACCTCCGCGTCGCCGGCGAAATTCCCGCCCAGTGCGCTCGCTTTGATCTCGCTCAGATGAATCCGATCCGGATTCATTGAAAGCAAGCTCGTCCCCTGCATGTTGCGGAAACGGTCCACCGCGACGCCCACCGCATCTACCTTGCCGGCGACCTCGTAGTCGCTCAGATTCCGGAAGCGTGCCGTTCCCGTACCGTGGATCTTCCCCTGCACCTGCCGGACCCAATCCGCCGCCGAGCCACTTGCCTCCCACTTCGCTGTTGCCACCGGATCCGCGAGATTCTCCACCACTATCTCTGGCAACTGGACGCTGGTCGACTTGGTCTTTAACGACGCATTGCGCAGCACCACGCGGTTACGCTCCATCACAGCTTCCGTGGCAAGCTCAATCCCCAGGCCGTTCCAGAGCAATCGCCCCAGCGCCAGCTGGCCCGCATAACGGTGATGCAGGTCTTCGAAAGTGAAGAGCGCACGCAGGCCCTCGCCTGTCATATTGAGCGGCAGACGCTGCTTCTCGCGCCCCGGTGCATCCACCGTGAACGCGCCATCGCGCAGGCTGAACTTCGCGATCTTCAGGTCAACAATTGTCTCGGGAATCGCCTTCCGCCGGCCCGTCGTCTTCGGCTTCGGAATGTTGCTGGCGCCATCCGGCTCCACAATCAAATGCACCCGTGGATTCGTCACCTCCACATTCGTTGGGCGAACCTGCAGAGCCAGCAGCGAGATGATCTGGACCTCGACCCGAACAGGCCCGGTCTCTACCAGAGGCGCCTCACCGGCTGGCTCGGTCCCATGGATGACGAAGCGCCGGATCTCGGCCCGCAGCGCCCGCCAGTCGTACTGGAACCCTTCCATCTCCACACGCCCGCCCGTGGCCTTCGCCGCTGAAGACACGATCACATCGCGAATTTTATCCCGCAGCCAGTCGCTCGACAGGACCAGCAGCCCGGCCCACAGCAGCACCATCAGCGCGCCCGTCAGGCCGCCAAGGATCCAGGACCACTTCCTGCCCCGTGAACTCACGGTTCCAGCTCCTTCTCCAGATACTCCACACCCGTACGCTTTCGCTGCTCGGTCAGCCACTCGTCCAGCTCTGCGTCAGCCTTCTTCAGGTCTGTACCCAGCCGGAAGCGCAGGCCGAGGAAAGTGATCAGGTCCTGCTGCCGCGCGAGGTCGGACTCAAGCTCGTCGGGTGTGATGCCATAAGCCGCTAATGCGCTGCCCAGCGCCCCTGCATCCGCGCCGAAACGCTCACCTGCGAACGCAACCATCAGCTCAGTCTTCTCTGACGGCTCCAGCCGCGGGTAGCGGCCGATATCCATCTCGTGCTCCACAATGCGCTGGTCGATCAACTGCTCCACGGCCTGCTTGCGCCGCTCGACGCTGAGCTCTGGCTTTTCGCGATTCTCAAACGCGGTCAGCCGCACGCGCAGATCGATCTCGCTCGCCGTGATCATCCGGGTCCCCACCCGCACCGAAATGCGGTCGATGATCTCCGCTTGCCCTGTGGCCGCGAGAATGATCGCGCCCGCCAGCAGAAGGCCCCGCATCAGAACGCCTGCCCGATCGAAAAGAAAAACTGGAAGTGACTGATACGCTGCACTGCCGCCTGACACGTGCCCGCCGCGGAACACTGTACCAACTGAACGTAGCTTCCGGGGAAACCGTTGTATCGTGGCGGGTTGATACTGTAGGCTAAATCGAAGCGAATCGGGCCCACCGGGGTTCGATACCGAACGCCGAAGCCAGCCGCATGGACCATGTAATTGAAGTCCGTCAGATCCTTCTGCTTCGTTCGGAGTGACATTTTTCCAATACTGGAGTAGATGTTCCCCGCGTCCTCAAAGAGTACGCCGCTGATGTTCGCGCCCAGCAGGGGAAAGCGCAATTCAATGTTGTTGAAGAAAAGCGCCGAGCCGCCCAATGGAAAGCCGGTCAGCAAGTCACGCGTGCCCGCCTGGTTCTCAGGGAATCCGCGCTGCGTGTTGCCGCCGCCCCCGTAGAACCTCTCGGGCAGTGGAATCGGGTCGCTCGGATCGGCATTCGCGGGGATACTCCACGCCTTCTGTATGCCAACCTGCGTCTCGCGGGCCAGAATGAACTTCTGACCCAGCCGGTAGTAAGTGGCATTGCGGCCAAGCACTCGCAGGAAGTTCGTCTGTGACCCGAACACTTTCGACGCAGTGCCCACTTCCAGCGTGTTGTAGATGCCCTTATGCGCATCGGTTGGATCATCGCGGCGGTCCTGCACGAGGTTGAATGACGCGATACCCACGCGAACCGTCTGCGCGAGCCTCGGCAGCAACAGCGGATCGATCCTCAAGTCGCCGACACCGACGTTTCGATAGTTGAACCGGTACGAATACGTTGTGGACCTGGAGATCCGCTGTACCAGCTGCGCGGACGCTTCCTGCCTCCTTGCCCGGAACGTCCGCACGTCATGCGTGTCGTCATACAGTATCGAGAAGTTCGCGTCGAAATTAGCAGTGTTCGCGATACGGGGCACGAAGTAGCTGATTGCGCCGCGCCTCTGGAAAGTCGAGAGCCGCCCCTGGAACCCAAGCGTCTGCCCCAGCCCCAGGAAGTTGAGCCGCGATACGCCTACGGAGACACGTGGACTGAACCCGGCCGAGCCGCCCGGGTCAGAAAGATCGGCCAGCGCACGGCTGCCTCCCAGCTTCGCGAACTCCGCGCCAAACCCGGCCGTCACCGAGTAGCGACGCGCCTCGTTCAGGTCGAGCAGCACATATTTCTGCCGCTCGTCGCCATCCGGGTTCTGAATGGCCATGTTTACCTGCGCGAAGATGCCCAGGTCATATAGCTTCTTCTGGGTCTCGGCCAGAGCCGTTGGAGACATCGGGTCTCCGGGGTTCAAGAGCAACATCTGGTCGACCAGGTCGGGCCGCGTCGTGTGCAGCCCCGTCGTCAACACGTTGCGTATGAACTTCTGCTCACCCTCGCTGATCTGGAAGCGAAGGTTGATCTGATTGGGCTTCAACGAAGGCTGCGAATCCCACTCAAACGTTGCGTCGCTAAAACCATTCGCGCCGTAGAGCCGCAGAATCGTCTCGCGGTCTGCCGCCACGTTGAAGTCACTGAACACCTGGCCCGACTGCGAGTTCAGGGTGCCGATAATCGGATTCAGGTCCACGCCCTTCCCGCCCTCGATCCGCAGCGACTCCACCATATACTGCGGGCCCTCCGTGATGCTGAAGTAAACCGCGAAGTCGCCCTGTTTGCCCTTATAGTCGTCTTCCGTCTTCGATGTGACCTGCACGTCGCGGAAGCCGTTTGTGCGATAAAGGTTGCGTATCGTCTCCTCGTCCCGGCGCCGAATCCCGTCGCTGTAGCGGCCCCGACGGAGTTCGAAAGACTTCGGCATCACATAGAGCCTCTCCCGGATCGTCTTCGCGTCGAAGTACTTGTTGCCGTCGGTGATGACTTCGATCAGGCGGTGCCTCTCTCCGGGCGTCACCTCATAAACGATCTTCATCCTCCCGCCGACCCGCTCCTGATGCGCCAGGTCAACCCCAACCTCGAAGTAGCCCTGGCTCTGGAAGTAGTCACGTATCTTCTGCTCGCCTTCAACGAGTAGATCCGCATCCACTGTTCGCTCTTCAAAGACCGGCACCGTCTTCTTCAGATTCTTGCGGCTCATCTTTGCCCCGGTCGTTGAAATTTCTACAACAGGCCCCGCGTTGACGCGCAGGTATGGCTGCCCGCTCTCTTCGTTGATGCTCTCCAGCGTTACCGTCGCCAGCAGTCTGTCTTTCGTGTGGAACTTCTCCCGCACATTGTCGATACCCGCACGCGTCCGGTTCTGCGTGATACCTCGGTATCCCGGCAACCGAAAGGCAAGAATGTTGCGCCGCCACCGGGTGGCGTTCGCCAGCTGGCTCTCAGTCAGGTCGGCCGTGTCGCCTGTAATCTCCGGTGCCGAGTAGTGGGTTCGTTTGCCAGGCTGCACGCTGTAGAGAACGGCAACCTGCTGATAACGCGGATCGTACTCCAGTTTGTGCGAAACGGTGCCGCTGAAGTAACCGTTACCGTGTAGAAGCCTCTGGATACCCTGTTCGCCAGCCCGAGCCTGTTCCTCGTCGAACCTGGTCCCGAGGTCCAGCCCCACTGCCGTCGTCATCTGCGCCACGCTCGGAGGCTCGGAGATCTCGGATTCAACCGTCACCCGCCCGACGAACCAGGAACCAGTGGTGATAAACCGTATGGCGACGCCATCATCCAGCGGCGACGCGTCTACCTTGATGTCGCGGTACCGACCGGTGGCGTAGAGCCGCTCAATGGAAGTACGAACGTCCGCCGCCCTGAACGCCGAATCCGTCTTCAATGACACAATGTTGAGAATGGCGATCGGCTCAAGAGGTTGCTGAACAGGCTCGAAACCAATCAAAACGACGCGCTTACCCTCAAAGGTCGCTGTGGGTGCGACCTCAGCCGACGCCGATCCGGCAAGCAGAAGACTGCAGAAGGCGAGGAAGCTCGTGGCATAGAGGTACCGCACCGTTCTCAATGCTACCAGCGAAGAGTCTCCCTGCCACCACGGCAGGCCCCTAACTTGAGTTTCACCTGCCTTGGTAATACTGCTTCAGTCGATCCAGATCTGTGCGGCTCAGAGTCAGAGACGCACCCGTAAGATCGCGCGGCGAAAGCGCCTCGCGCTGCACGCCGTCCTTCGCGTGCGTTCCCGTCTTTGTCAGCATGTGAACCAGTTCGTGAGCCACCACACGACCGAGCGCACGGCCGTAAAAATACTCGGCCCGGGCCAGATCGCCGCCCCACATGGCGGAACGTGCAGACCGAATGACTTTTTGACAGTCCACCTCACCAAACGGCAGAACCTGACCGTCGGTCGTCCAGGTGACTGCATAGGGACCTGATTCGTCGTAGCGGGGCAGGCCAGGTTCGGATTTGCAGTTGCCTCGGAAGGTCATCACGACCAGATCCGGGTAGTCTTCCGCGGCGGCTTCGGCGCGGCTGCGCCACGCGAGTTGCACTCCCGAAGCGCCCAAAATCGACTCCGCTTCACGCTGCATCTCGTTCGTTGTGTTGAGGGAGTTCGGTCCCTTGAAATCCATCACCACCGTCACTGTAGCTAGCGGAGTAACCGGCACCGGGCGCGATCGGGAGATTCGCGCGCTCGCCGGCAGGGACAGAGCGAGCAACAGACAGGCGAGTACTTTTCGTCGCGGCATAAACGTGGCCACCACTCTTCCGGGAGATGCAGTTTAGGGGCAACGCGGTTTCGCGCACAGGGCCCCGCCCGGAGTATATCGCAGAAATCCACAGCACGCTGACTCCCGATCAATTCTTTTGATGGGAACCATGTGTCTGAGCGGTGGTGAGATGCATCACTTTTCCACGGCGGCGTCAATCCCGAAGGAAACTCCGCGATTCGTGGCACGGTCCCACTCGGATGAGCCCTTGCGGAGCGGACCTGCATTTCCCGCACCGATGATGTTCAATGAACTGCGGGGAACCCCTTGTGCCACCAGCGCATCAGCCACCGCCGTGGCACGATCCAGTGACAGTTTGTCGTTCGCCGCGGCCGTACCTGTCTCATCAGCATGCCCGGCGACCGTGATCCTGGCGGCTGGCGCAGTCCGTAACAGCGTTACGATGGCCTCCGACAGATCCTCAATACGGTCCGCCTCCGAAATCGCCAGCCGCGCACTGTTGCTGTCAAACCGTACGATCTGCCGGTCGATACGCCGTTCAGCCGCTTTGCGTTCTCGAATTGCTGCGAAGCTTGTATTCAGCGAAAGGTATGGCTGCCACACAAAGCGTATGTTGGCCCGGTCCAGCTTACGTGCCGCCAGGTCAGCCACAGGGTCCGGAGCGTCCGGATCTTTCAACCCGGAAACCACATAAGACAGCCCGTGCCGTTGGATTTCCGTAATCACCACTCCTGGCTGGCTGCGCAAAGTTTCAAAGTAGCTGTTCCATCGCGACTGCATGAGGACCCGGTACCCTGCGAAAGCGACCATCAGAAGTGCGAGGCCTGCCAGGTACGGCCAGAGCCCCGCTCTTTTGGGTGCTTCGGCTGACTGCCCCAACAAGCAGGCCTCCAGCACCGGTTTGGCCGACTCGAAAACACTCAGATCGTCCTGCTTGAAACTGCTGATCTCCGACTGGAGTTGGCTGTCGATCTGATCGAGAGCGCCTCGAAAGACCTGGCGCAGTTCAACGGGGGCCGTCCCGGCGACGGCACCCACCAGCAGCACCTTGGGGGAATAGGTGAGCCACAGCTTGAAGCGCCCCGCGTCCACCGTTTCCAGATCCTGGCCCCCGTCTGTGAACGAATCGGAAAGGAAATCCTGGATTGCAGTCAGCATGCCCGAGATCATGTCCGCATCCTTCAGGACAGATCCCCTGGCCGCCTCGTGGCACAACAGCAGTCCGCTCTTTCGGTGAATCAGAAACACCTGCTCCACCGAGTAGAGCAGGCTCCGCGCCATCAGGATCTCGGCAAAAGGCTTCCCCGTGATGATCGCCTCGATCCGCCACTTGATTGACCGGAACGAGACGCTCTTCTCCACGATCTGATTGAGCGCTTCGGCGAAGTCGCGGATCGCCGCTGCGATCGACGTCCGGATCGCGGGACCGATGATCGGGTAAATCGCGTCTGCCAGTTCCTTCGGATTCTTCCGGACGGAACTGGAAAAGGCCTTCTCGAAGACAGGCTCCAGCGCCTCTCGAAGGGGCTTCGCTTTGGCCGCGCGAATGGCCCCGGGCAGCGCTTCAGCAAGGTCCACGGTGCGCTTCGCCGGGTCAGCGACCCTCTCGTTCAGGGCTGCAAGCTGATCCAGTTCCGCGCCTATCAGGAGCGTACGCAGTTCTCCCAGCCCGCCGTTCTCGCCGGTCTGCCCGGATTGAGCCGGGTCCGGCACTCTACTCTTCCGAGCCCGGGATCTGGAACTGGTCGCTCAGCCGCAGAGCCACTTCCGTGAAGAGTGCGGCCAGAGTCGCGCGGTCTGTCTTGCCGTCTCTGAGTTCGTGAACGCGGCGATCGAGAATCATCGAAAGCTCTTCGTGCCTGGCTCGGATCTCCTCGGTCAGGTCACGCGCCTGCTGCAGCGAGTCGTTCCGCAGATCGCGCTCGGTGGTCGTCGCCCGGTCGTCCAGGTCGCGAATGCGCCGGCTCAGACCGTCGGTGAGGTCTTTCAGTTCGCGCGCCAGTTGGCTCGCAACTTCGATCCGTTCGTCGCGCTCCGACTTGATCCTCGCCTGCACCGCCTCGAATTCACGTCGGACGAACCCTTCCAGTTGTTCAAACTTCTTCCGGTTCGTCTCGCGGATCTCGACCGTTTCTTTGATCAGCGTTTCTTCCAAACGGTTGAAGCGCGACTCGTAATCGCGCATCTGCGTGCCGAAAAGAATGTCGCGGATCTTATCTACATTCCCGGCACCTCCGCGCAGGACCTGGCTGTTTGAATCGGCTTGCTGCTCTGTGGAACTCATCTTCGATCTCTCCTGTAGAACGACTGGCTTCGGTGCGACCGCGGAAACTTCAACAGCTTTCGGTGGTGTTGGTCTGGCGAGCGCAACCTTCGCGGCGACCGGCCTGGCCGTTGACGCTTTACCTGCCCCCTTCGCGGACTGGGCGCTCTTTCCTTGCGGCTTCCCCTGTTTTGCGTTGGTTTGCGGCTTCGGCGGCATGGCTTAGCTCTCCTGTGATTAGCGGGTCAGCAACTGCCTTCGTGCGCGTGTGAAGCCAGAGCGTACTCGCGCATCAAGTTGCGGCGGCGAGAAAGGCTTCGCGAGAAAATCTGTCGCACCCTGCTCGAAGCTCCGTTTCGCGCTCTCCTCGTCACCCTGCGCAGTCAGCACGATAACGGGCAAATCCGCCGTTTCAGCATTCTCGCGGATCAGGCGGAGAACCTCAAAGCCATCGAGGCCCGGCATGTTGATATCCAGCAGCAGCAGGTCGGGATGATTCGTTCGCAGCATGGCCAGCCCTGTTGCGCCGTCTTCCGCCTCGATCACTCCGTAGCCTGCACGCGTCAGCGCCTTTCGCGCCAGAACTCGAAGGTCCTCATCGTCGTCCACGATCAGCACGGTCAGCGACTCCTTCGTCGCCTCAGCCACCATCACCACTTCGTTGACCTTCGCACGATCTTCCGGCTCGTTCTCGAACGTTGCCCGGAACCCCTCGCGAGCGCACGAAACCTGCAGCGGTGAGCCCAGTTGCGCCGCAAGCTCACGCGCTTGCGCTTCAATGCCGTCCAGAAAAGCGTCGTCGTGCGTCGGGTCGTGATGCGTCAAAAACAGGTGCTTCACGTTCGCCGCGGCGGCGATGCGCGTGACGTAGGCCCACGTGCTGTGGCCCCAGTTCTTCTTGGCCGGATACTCCTCTGGCGTGTACTGCGCATCGTGAATGACCACGTCGGCATTCTGCATGAACTCGGCATGACGGCGGTCGCCTTCGTGCAGAATCGATTCCACCTTGCCCGCTTCTGCTTCCGAATGCCAGAGGCTTTCCCAGTAGGGCTCGTGATCGCAGAGGTAGAGCAGCGAGGCCCCATCCGCTTCAAGCCGGTAACCCAAAGCTCGCGCCGGATGGTTCAGCGAGTGAGCCGTTATGCGGATGCCGTCGATCTCTTCGCTTCCTTCATTGAGGTCGCGATACTTGATCTCCGCCCCCAGTTGCGACAGTTCTACCGGAAAATAGGTATATTCCATCTGCCCGGAAAGAACGTCCGGTAAACTGCTGTTCGATCCATGCGGACCGCAAACCGTAAATCGATTTCCCGGCACAAACAACGGAATGAAAAATGGAAATCCCTGAATGTGGTCCCAGTGCGTGTGGCTCAGAAGAATAGTTGCCCGAATCGGCTTCGCCGCATGCGCCATCAAGTGCGCGCCCAACGGACGAGCGCCCGTTCCGGCATCGAAGATGAAGCGCTGGCCTGACTTCGTCATCACTTCCACGCATGAAGTGTTGCCGCCGTAGCGGATTGTCGACGGGCCGGGAGTTGCGATAGAGCCCCGTGTGCCCCAAAAACAGAGTTCCATTCCTGTCCCCCAAATCTATCCTAATTTAGACACTGTATTCCAGCTTAACGTTGGCCAAATATCGTTCGAGTTCGGCAAGATACTGCTTTGCGCCTTTGGAGTCTCGTTCGAGCGCCGCCTTCTCGAGCGCCGAACCAAGTTCCGTGAGTCGC
>JAOAPO010000305.1 GCA_025462945.1 Bryobacterales bacterium | reverse complement strand
TGCCGGCCCCCCCGCCGGACGTCCCGGCGCTGGATAAGCAGGATCCCGCGGCCGTCGCCCGTCTTACACTCCGCCAGCGGACCGAACTCCATCGCACCAATCCCGTCTGCGCCAATTGCCATCAGATTCTCGACCCCATCGGGTTCGGTCTCGAGAGGTTCGATGCCATCGGACGATGGCGGGACCGGGATACCAATGGCGAGGCCATCGATTCATCCGGTGAACTGCCCGGCGGCAAGCGCTTTTCGGGCCCGGCGGATTTAAAAGCCATCATTGCCGAACGCAACCGCGACGTGGCCCGCAATCTGGTCGAAAAGATGCTGGCCTACGCTCTGGGCCGCAAGCTCGAAGGCTACGACGAAATTGTTGTGGATGACCTGATGAGCGAGCTTGCCGTCGATGGGTACCGCATGCGGGCGATTATCACCGGCGTTGTTTCCAGTTATCCTTTTACATATCGGCGCATCGAAGCGCAGAGGAGACTAAAGTGAGTAGAATTAACCGGCGGGCTTGTCTGAAGGGATTGGGCGTCACCCTCTCTTTGCCGTGGATGGAATCCCTCGGTTGGGCCGGCGTCCCCGAGGGCAAGGCGGCGAAGCCGCCCGTGCGCCTGGGCTTCATGTACATGCCGCACGGCGTGATCATGGATGAGTTCTGGCCGGCCAGTCCGGAGAGCTTTCTTTCGTCGCCGCCAAAGGCTCTGCTATCGCTGCGCCCCGTACTGGATCAGTGCGTCCTGATGAAGGGGATTTCGGGCGTCCCCATTGACCCGTTCAATGGCGCGCCGCACGCGCTCGAGCTGTCTACCTGGCTCACGGCGACGCTGCCGGCTCCCGAAAAGCGGAACGAGATCGATATCGCAATCTCCGCGGATCAGATTGCGGCCAACCACATTGGCGCATTCACGGCTCTGCCCTCCCTGGAACTGGCCACCATGCCGCAAACCTGGAAAGAGAACCAGGAAGGCCTGAACGAGGGCTATTACTCGCATTGCAGCTTCAGTTCCCCCACGCAGGCGGTGCCCGCGGAGGTCAATCCGCGCAACGTGCTCAATCGCCTCGTCAGCAAACCCCAAACCAACGCCGCGCGTGAGTCGACGCCCCTGAGCGAGCTCGATCGCAGCCTGCTGGACATCGTGCTGGGCGGCGCCCGGGACCTGCGGAAAACGTTGCCCGTCTCGGACCAGCGCAAGCTCGATGAGTATCTCGACAGCGTGCGTTCCGTCGAGCGGCGCATCGCCGCCATCGAGGCCAGGCAGAAGGAGGCCGCTTTGGAGAAGGCCGGCGTCCGGTCGAGTAAACGTCACGCCTCCGATTCGCCACCGATCGAGATCCGGATACCGGAGGGCGAAAAGCGGAGCGAGTACATGCAGGTGATGTGCGACCTCAACATCCTCGCGTTCCAGACCGATATGACGCGGGTCAGCACGTACATCGGCTCCACGCCCAACGGGGCTTCGTATCCGGAACTTGGTTTCCCCGACCAGCATCACTCCAACACCCATCACAATAACGATCCGGTGAAGGTTCGCAAGATCGCCATGATCACCGAATTCAATATCCGGCAGTTTGCCTACATGGTGACGAAGATGGCGAGCCTGCGGGAAGGCGACGGCACGTTGCTCGACAACTGCATCATGATGTGGGGATCGGGGCTCGAGGATGGCAACATCCACGCTCGTGAAAACCTCCCCTTTGTAATTGCCGGAAAGGGCGGCGGTTCGATCCGGACGGGACGCTACATCGCAAACACCAAGGGAAATCAAGGCGATTTGCTCACCACGCTGCTCGCCTGCGCGGGCGTTCCGAACGACCGGCCGGTGGGGATCGGGACGAAGCAGATCGAGGAACTTAAGGCTTCGGCGTAACAAATACAGCCGCGCGCGGATACGCTGTTCGAGATTGCGAACTGGCGACCGGGATCTCCCGACAAGTCGGCTTCACAACCCCGGTTCGTCAGATGCGGTCCAGTGCCATCGCGCTTGCGCTCTGTCAGAGCAGGCGCTGACGCCATTTGTCCGGATCGCGGGACATATTGAAGACGGCGTAAACTGTTACCCGTGCCCCTGACAATTCGAAAAACACGGCATATGGGAAGCGGCGTAACAGCGACCGCCGATAGCTCTCGTGAACCACAGAGTACATGCCGGGTTGGCGTCGGATTCGTGCGAACGACGCATCGACTGAACTCAGGGACTCCTCACCGAGCCCGGCTCGACGGTGTTCGTACCAGGTACAGGCTTCCAGAATGTCCAACTCAGCTTCCGGGGCGAGCAGCAACTCAACGGGCATGGTGGGCGCGTATGCGGAGCTTTACCTCTTCCCATGGCACCACCGAATCCGGGTTCATCAACAGGTTTGCCTTTCTGCGCGCCAACTCATCCTGTTGCCAGTCGTGGACCGGAATGGTTTCCGGCGCAGTCGCGAGATCGTCCCAGAGATCCTCGACGAGCTGAAGTTTCTCGGAAGGGCTGAGATCGAAGATTGACGCTGTGTTCATTTCGTGTCCTTCTCCAGATTCTCTCAGATTCCCTGCGCAGTGTGCCGCAAAACGCCCTGCTCGTGTACGTGCGATCTCGACAGCACGTCGCAATCCGGAAGCTGAGACGGGATCAGTACCGCCAAGTCGGCTGTCACCATGAAGCGGCACGTGGACGGAAAGCGAGCGCGGGTCTCCGTGAGAGCCCGTTTGCCGCATGGGTCGCAGGCGGTGGCGCGGGGGCGAAAATCCTCTACTTTGCGATTCTTTTCCGGAGGATCTGAATGGCCGGCGTTTGTCCGGAGGGAACGTACTCCATGATCGCGCCTTGTTCTTTCAGTGTCCTGATGAGCGTCGCTACGGAAATGGTCTGGACGGAGGTCGAGTTTGCGATCGCCAGCTTTGCCGCCACTCCGGCGGCGTGGCCCAGGATCATGTATTGCGGCTCCATGCGGACCGAAGAATAAGCCACGTGACTGGCTGAGAAGGCAACAGGCACCAGGAGATTGGCCGCTTCCGCGGGACGTGGCAGCATGATGCGATACGGAATCTGGTAGGGCTTCACCGGCACCTGCATATCGCCTTCGTTGCGGACGAAGCCGTCGGGGCCCACGATTCGCTCCACGTTATGGGAATCGCTGTTGTAGGAGCCCATGCCGATGGGGTCGGGTTTGGTGAGTTCCGTTTGCAGATCCTTTTGCGCCATGACGAACTCGCCAACCATGCGACGGGATTCGCGGATGTAGAGCTGTCCGGGCCAGT
>JAOAPO010000277.1 GCA_025462945.1 Bryobacterales bacterium | reverse complement strand
ACGCCGCTGAGGGCCGTAGCCTGCGAGTTGCACTATTCGAGGGCTCGGGGCGTGCTGGAGAGCGGCATACCCGTGGTGGTGGCCGACGCACGCCAGCAACTGCCGTTCGCCACGAAGTTCGACCGGATTCTGGTGGATGCGCCTTGCTCGGGGACCGGCACGCTCTCGCGCAATCCGGAGATCAAGTGGCGTCTGACGCCGGAAGACATTCTGGATTTGCAGGGCCGGCAGAGGGCGATTTTGCAGAATGCTCTGACGATGCTGGAGCCGGACGGGATTCTCGTCTATTCGACGTGCTCTCTGGAGTCTGAAGAAAACGAGGCCGTGGTGAACGAAAGCGGCGCCCGGGTGGTGCGGACGATGCACAGAATTCCGGGCCGTGATCGCGGGGACGGGTTTTTCGCGGCCGTGCTTCAGTTGCCGACGATCGAATAGATGGCGAGCGCCACGAGTGCCAGTCCCGCCACGGCCAACCAGACCTGACCAGGAACGTGCTCGCTATCTGTTGACGAATACACGGCGCGCCGTGCGGACGAGTTCGACAGCGAGTCGGCGAAGTTTTGGATCTCGAACATCAAGCGAGACGTCAGGCCTGGAACCAAGCCGAACATAGCTAATACTGCGCCGGCCACGATCGCGAACACGGCCTGTTTTTCGTGCATGCGACGCGATTCTATCATCGTTTTACGATCGGGCGCTGGCCGCGAGAGGACGCCGTTCGGATCTGAATTTTGACAAGCAGCGTGCTGCGTGCCACAATCCCAGGTTCATGAGAACTCGCCAGCGGCTGCCGTACATCATTGTTTACGTGGAGAACCTTGCAGCGTCAGAACGCTTCTACACGCAGACGCTTGGGCTGCGAGCGCGCGACTTTCCGGTTGCCTCCGCCATGGGAGAACATGCGAAGGCTCTGAGCGTTCAGGGTACGACGCTGTTGCTGGTCCAGAAAGACGGGGCGAACAGCTATTTCCTGCCCGAGGAACTGCGCGGCGAACACGGGAGAACGGCGGGCAGTTCTTCACCGAGCTTCGAAGTACGCAGTCTGCATGGGTTTCATGAGAAAGCCCTGGCGGCAGGGGTCAGGTGCCTGAAGCCGCCATCGACTGACGTCTTCGGTTCGGTAGGCGTTTATCAAGACCCGGACGGCCTGATGTTCACGGTGGTGGAGCCGGCTCCTCAGCCGGAAGCTCACGGCATCGTGTTCTCAGGGGGCGGCGCTTACGGGGCGTTTGAACTGGGCGTACTGCGCGCGCTGGCGACTAACCCTAAGCTGGGCCTCGCCGGGGGACCAACGCCGGCAGTGCCGAAGGTGTTTACCGGGACGTCAGTGGGGGCGTACAACGCGGCCTATCTGGCCTGCGGTCTGGGCGGCGCGAAGTCGTTCGAACAGGCGGTAGAGGGCCTGATCGGGATCTGGCTCAACCGCATTGCCGGGGGACTTCATGACAATGGTGTTTTCCGGCTTCGAGGCGATCTCACCCGGTGGCAGGGAGTGAGCAACCTGGTGGATGATGCCCTGTTTTTCACGCGGGAAGCAGGCAGGCGGCTGAATTACGCAATGACGCCGCCACCCTTGTTTTCGCGACTGCTGGAGATGGTCGACATCAGCACCCTTTTCTCTGTGACGCCCTTACGCGAACTGGTGGAGGATACCATCTCCTGGAGTTGTCTGCAGCGCTCGCACTGCCAGCTGCAGATCGCAACGGCCGACTGGAAAGACGGGCAGCTTCGACTTTTCGGACATGGGCGTAAAGCTTCCGATCAGGAAGAGGCGATGACGGAGCAGAACGTCTGGCAGTCCATTCTGGCCTCGACAGCGATCCCGGGCGTGTTCCCGGCGGTGAACGTGGATTGCGCGGGGCCGACCGGTCGGGAGATCCGGGGTTTCGTGGACGGCGGGCTCTTGATGAACTCGCCCCTGAACCCGGCGATCGATGTGGGAGCGAACGTAATCCACCTGATTTGCGTGAATCCGGAGGTATCGAAGATGCCGCTCAGCCCGATCAGCAGCACGATGAGCGTGATGCAGAGGGCGCTGGTGACGGCTGTGGCGGGCCACATTCAGGCCGACATCGACCGGGCCAGTCTGGTGAACCGGATCGCGGGCGTGGTTCGACGCAAGCATTCCGACGAGTTCTACCGGCCGATTACCATCCACCGTTACCATCCGTCGCGCGAGGCGCTGCAGGGTTTGGCCGGGATTTTGGATTTCAGCCGGGATCACGTGGAACGGTTGATCCGGGACGGTGAGAAGATCGCCGGGGAGCACGATTGCCGCCGTGCCAACTGCGTCCTGCCGCAGTAAGGGCTTCTGGTTGCGGCAACGTCAAAAGCTCAGCTTCGCGTTTAGCTGGATCACACGCATTCCGCCGACTCCACTAATCTCGCCGAAGGTGGCCGAGTTGATGCCTGTCGCCGGGGCGTTGTAGTTTACGTGATTGAACGCATTGAAGAGGTCAGTCCGGAATTGCAGCCGGATGTCTTCTCCCAGCCGGAAGTTCTTGGCAAGAGAGAAGTCGACACTCCAATTCGACGGACCGCGGACCGCTCCGTTCCCGAGGTTGCCCGGCCGAATCGCGATACGCGTGTTGGCATCGACCGGGACGATGGAAAACGCGGCCTTGTTCAGGTACTGAACGTTGCAGCGGGCACCGGTGATGCAGCGCGCCGTACCGGCATCCTTCCAGTTCTCGACAATGGTTGCTCCTCCCACGTAGTCGGGACGGCAGTGATAGCTGGACGCGCACGTCTCTGTGATAATCAGACGCTCTCCGGTGCGGGCGCTGAAGATTGACGATGACTGCCAGCCGCCCAGGGTATGACGGAGAATCGGATTCCAACTCTTCAGGGCCGGCGTCTCGTAAACGAGGTCACCCACAACCCGGTGAGGTGTGTCGCCGGGGTTGGGTCCGCGGTCTGCTCTGGGATTGTTAAATTCCTGGATGTTACCCTGGTCGTTGTCCGAGCCGTAGTAGGCGCCGATGTCGCCGCCAGTCAATCCGAGGCTCTTGCTGAAGGTGTAGTGGACATCGTAGGTGAGATTGTGGGACAAACGCTGGCGAATCGACGTTTGCCAGGCGTTGTAAGACGTATTTTGGGAGCTGTCGACGTAGTACCCGCCGAAGATGATGTTCGGATTGGGCCTGTTACCGGTGAGACGGTCCGGAAGGTTGGGACGCCGGTGGAGCGGGAACTTCACACCCCGTACGCCCACGTATCCGGTCTCGACCATGAGGCTGGAAGTTACTTCCCGCTGAACGTTGAACTGGTAGTGCATCGCATAGGGGTTCTGCAACCCGGGATTGATGGCTGAGAACGGAAACTGAATTCCCGTTTGCCTGCTCTGCTGCTCCACGACGACTCTCATCTGATCGTTGTATTTCGGATAGGTGAGCCCCAGGTCGCGTGCCTCGGCAAGGCTCCAGGTGACGCGGAAGGGAACAACGGGATCCGCAACGCTTTGCCGGACGACTCCGGGCATCTGGGGGCTGAAGAGAATCCCAAAACCGCCGCGGATTACAGTCTTGCTGGCGGCGTCGGCTGTGTATGCGAAGCCGAACCGGGGTCCGAGGTTCACCCAGCCGTCGTTGTTGTAAGGATCTTTGGGGTCACGGGAAGGACCGAAGTTAAAGGTGTTCCAGTCTGTGGGCGGGGCCAGATTGTAAAAGCCGACCGGGTTGTTGGTGGTCGGGTCCACGTGGCTTTTACCGTAGAAATCGTAGCGGAGGCCGAGGTTCAGAACCAGACGGCTGGTCACTCGCCAGTCGTCCTGGACGAACAACCCGAACTCATTCATGGTTGCGTTGAAGGGCGGCGAGCCAAAGGAGGGGACAACCGAACTGGGAACGTTCGCGAGGAAATCGGCCTTGCTCTGGAAGGAGAAGGCAGGGTTTTCCGGATTACTGCGGAAGCCCGTGTTGCGCAGGATGCGGCCTCCAAATTTCAGGGAGTGCTTGCCCATGATGTGGGCAATCTTCTGATCGAACGAGTAGGTGGTCCCGTTCATGTCCCAGATCTCCGCGCTACCCGAAGAGAACCCGGACGTGCCAGCGATGGAGATGCGGGGAACGCTGCGGCCCCAGGGCAGTTTCTCCGGGATCCCGCTTGGGTCCTTCAGGTTGAAGATCTGGTCGAGGCGCTGCATATCGTTGAAGTTCCATCCGAAACGGCTCTCTGAGGTCCAGGTGGCCTTTGCGGCAGTGAAGCTGGACGAGACGCGATCCTGTTTGTAGGCATATGTCCGGTCGTTTGCGCCGTTTGACTGATAGCTTGGATCGAGCCCGTAGGGCCGCAGGCGCGTGTAGGTAACGGCCCAGTTCGAGCCCGGGGTCACGTGCATGTCGCCTTTCGCGGTTACGTGATTGTCCCGGCTGACGGAGTTGCTAATGCCCTCGAAGTTGCCGACGTCGGCGTTCACTGGTACGTTCGGCAGGGGCAGAACGTCCAGCAGTTGTTTGGTTTCGGCGAACGGGAGAGCTCTTAAAATTTCGGATCTGAACTGTTGGGTGGGTACGGTGCCGTTGACGCGACGCGAAGCCGATTCACGATAGCCCTCATACGCTACGAACCCGAAGATTCGGTCTTTGACTACCGGGGCTCCGAGAGTGCCGCCGAACTGGTTGAATACACTTCGCGGCTTTCGAATCTCTTCTCCGGTTGCGGTCCGCGAAGCGACAAAGGGGTTACGCGCATTGAGGACGTGGGACTGGTAGTTCTCAACGGCGGTACCGTGCCACTTATTGGTGCCGGATTTAGAAATCAGGTTTACCTGTCCGCCGACGACACCACCGTACTCGGCGGGAAGAATGCCGCGGACTACCTGCACTTCCTGGACGGCATCGATGCTCATTACATCGATATAGTTCCGCGAACCGTACTGGGCGATGCTGCGCTGCTCGGGGTTCGAATTCGCGTCCGTTCCGTCTACGCTGATGCCCGTGCCGCTCGCGCCAATACCATTCAGCCTGGGGCTCCGTCCGGTGCCGATATCTACGCCCGGGGCTACACGCAGGACGCTGCTGACATTGCGCCTGCTGAGCGGCAGCTCGGTGACTTTGGTGCTGTCGAAGGTCTGGAGTTGCTCGGACGTGGCGGTGCTCACCAGGGGAGCCTGGGCGTCCACCGTGACGGTCTCCCGCACCGATCCGACCTCCAGCACGAAGTTTCGCCGGACCGTCTGCCCGGCGGCAAGCTCAAGCCCCCGAACTTCCTGTTTCTTGAACCCGGGCGCTTCGATCTGGAGATCGTAGGTACCTACGCGCAGAAAGTCGAAGGCGAACTCGCCGCCGCTATCGGCCTTTCGCGCCATTGCGGCGTTCGTCTCCTGCTGGACGAGGGTGGCAGATGCTCCTGGAACGGCGCCGCCGCCGGGATCGGTGACGATGCCGTACAGTGTCGCTGTCGTAACCTGCGGCGATGCCGGTGAAGCGGCCATCAGCAGGATGGTGAGGTTCGCTGCGATGCGGCAGAGAACCGGCGTAGAGAAAAATTGCATTCCACTTCCTCCCGCCCCGATGGGGCTTTTCACTGCATGGTTATATCCGCCCGGACGGCAGTTGCAGAAAACTTATCACATTTAATGCTTTGGACGGGAGTGCTTCGGCAATTTTTAGCATTGAGTGCTCGAGGCGCCTCGCAGCAGATCCTCGAAACAGGATCTTCGTTTTGCGTGGTAAAATTACAGCTTGGTCCAAATAGTTCCCTCTATTCTTTCGGCTGATTTCGCGCGGCTCGGGGAAGACATTGCAAAAGTCGAGCGAGGCGGGGCGAAGATGCTCCACGTCGATATCATGGATGGCCATTTTGTGCCAAACCTGACGATGGGGCCTCCGGTGGTTCAGTCGATCCGTGCCGTGACAAAGGCCGTGCTCGACGTGCATTTGATGATTACCGATCCGGATACCTATGCGCCAGTGTTCGTGGCGGCTGGCGCGGATCAGGTTTCTGTTCACTTTGAGGCCGCAACGCACCTCGACCGCACCCTGCGCGTGATCAAAGGTTTGGGCGCGAAGGCTGGGGTGGTGCTGAATCCGGCGACTCCGGTGGCTGTTTTGGAAGACGTTTTGGACGTGGTGGACTTCGTGCTCCTGATGAGTGTGAATCCTGGTTTTGGTGGTCAGAAGTTCATTCCGAATGCGCTGAATAAAGTTCGCCGGCTGGCGAGGATGCGCAGAGAAATGGGCTTAGCCTTTGCGATCGAGATAGATGGCGGGGTTGGGCGCGATAATCTGGAGAGTATCGTCACTGCGGGATGTGACTGGATGGTGGCGGGTTCGTCCGTTTTCCATAGTGCCGATCCGGCCGCAACCGTGAAAGAAATGCAACACATGGCTGAGCTTGCCGCGAGCGGCGCGGTCAGGGTTTAAGAGGTTCCGAAAAAGATGCAAAGACGCCACTCATTCTTCGTAGTTATCGCGAGCACACTCGCCGTCCTGCTCTTGTGCGGCTTCGGCTTCCCGTTCCGCCGCAAGAAGTACGAAACGCCGATCTCGAAGGACACGCTGCAGCCGGACAAGGTTTTGTTCGACCGCGCGATCAAGAACATCGAGAAGGGCAACTACGAAGTAGCCCGGCTGACGCTCAATACGATGATCAACACCTACGACACCAGCGAATTCCTTGCGAAGGCGAAGCTGGCGATCGCGGACAGCTGGTATCGGGAGGGCGGATCGCACGGGCTGGCTCAGGCGGAAGCCGAGTACAAGGATTTCATCCTGTTCTACCCGAACATGGAAGAGTCGGCGGAATCGCAGTACAAGGTTTGCCAGATTCACTACAAGCAGATGGAAAAGGCCGATCGGGATTCGAGCCAGGCGATTCGAACGGAAGACGAGTGCCGTCAGGTGCTGGTGCAGTTCCCGAATTCGAAGTTCGCGAAGAACGCTGAACAACTGTTGCGGAATGCGCAGGAAGTTCTGGCCGACAAGGGATACCGTGCTGGCGACTTTTACCATCACAAGGGCAGCTTTCCGGCCGCGGCGAGCCGGTTCACCTTCGTGACGTCGCAGTACCCGCTGTACAGCGCTGCGGACGAGGCGTATTGGCAGCTGGCTGATTCCTACAAGCGCATGGGCGATCGGTTCGAAAGCCAGGAAGCGGACGCGCTGTCTAAGATCGTCAAGGAGTATCCCTTGAGCGAGCACGTAGACGGGGCGAAAGAGCGGCTGACGGCGATGAAGCGGGCCATTCCGGAGGCTGATCCGGCGTCGTATGCACGCATGAAGTACGAGCTGGAAAACCGTCACAAGGCCGGAACGTTGAGCAAGGTGCTGGGCGTGATGTCGGGCAAGCCGGATACAGGCATGGCGGCGAAGATGGGTGCGCCTGCGATGGCGGCGGTTCGTCCGGCGGTGCCGGTCAGCGTGCCGGTAGTGGCTGCGGGCGGCGCGACTGGCGTCAGCGATGTGGCGGCTGGGGTAGTCAGTGACACTTCTCAACTGGATCAGGCAAAGGATGCCCGACTGAGTTCGCAGAACGGCGTGGTGGGAGCGGCGGCGCAGGGCACTGGCGAGAACAAGGCCAGCCAGGGTTCGAACGGCGAGTCGGCTGCAACTGGCGGCGCGGCTCAGGTGGTTCCTCCTACCAACCACCCGGCGACGGCGAAACAGATCAAGCAGTACGAGCAGATGCAGAAGAAGGCCACGGCGAAGGCGGCAAAGGACGCAAAGAAGAAGGGTATAGCGGCTCCGGCAGCTCCGGCAGCAGCAGTTCCGGCAGCAGCAGTTTCTGGAACTCCGGCACCAGCGGCAACCCCTGCGGCCAAGCCCCAGCAATGAGCCGTATCCTGCTGGCAGATGACAGCCCCCACGCACAGCGGATGGGGGAGCGCATTTTGCGCGATGAAGGCCACGAAGTGATCACGGTCAGCGATGGCAAAGTTGCCATGCTGCGACTGGCGGATGCTTCTCCTGACCTGATTATTGCGGACATTTCGATGCCGGAGGTTTCCGGTTACGAACTCTGCGAGTACGTTAAGAACCACGGCGGTATGCCGGTGATTCTGACGGCTGGCGCGGTGGAACCGGTGGACGAGAAGGAAGTGGACCGGGTTCGCGCGGACGGGGTTCTGAAAAAGCCGTTTGAGGCGAGTCTGCTGCTGGCTTCGATCGGGCGCTTTGTCAGCGGGTCCCGGCGGACGGGTAAGAAGGCGGATGGCGAGGCGGGTCCGGTAAAGGCTGCGGTGGCACCGAGGTCAGTGATGGTGCTGGATCCGGAGCAGGTGCGGGCGGCGGTGACGGTGGCTTTGGATGCGTCGATGCCTGCGTTGATCGATCAGATCACGGAACGGGTTGTGTTGGCGCTGTCCGGCCGGAAGCCCGAAGTTAAGAAGTAAGCGGAGCCGCAGCCGATGCCGACGATCTCTTCGTTCTACGGCATTCTCATTCGGATGTTCTTCAACGATCATTCTCCTCCCCATTTCCATGCCAGGTACGGGGAGTTCGAAGCGACCATCGACATAGAGTCGCTGGCGGTTCTCGAAGGCGAGTTGCCGCGGAGAGCTTTGACGCTTGTTGAGGAATGGGGCATGATACATAAAGCGGAACTGGTGGCGAATTGGCGCTTGTGCCGCGAGAAGTCTGCGCCGTCCAAAATCGACCCGCTGGCGTGAAGGAATCTGCTGTGTATTGGGATGTCATCGAAGTCAAACCCGAACCGGAACACCGGCTCTTCGTCCGCTTTCGCGACGGGCTCAGCGGATATGTTGAGTTGAACGACTGCGACCTTACTGGTGTACTCGCCCCGCTTAGAGATTCGGAGTTCTTTCGCCGCGTCTTTATCGATCAGGGCGCGGTTGCGTGGCCGGGCGAAATCGATCTCGCTCCAGACGCCATGCACGCCGAGATCACACGCCGTCAATCGGCTTCGTGATCCCCGCCTACTGATTCTGTAAACTGAACTTGAATGCCGGATAACAGTTTTGACGTGGTTTCGCAGATCGATATGCCCGAGGTGACGAATGCCATCTCGCAGGCGATGAAGGAAATCATTACCCGCTACGACCTGAAGGATTCAAAATCCAATATCGAGCTGAATGAGAAGGACAAGAAGCTGACGCTGACCAGCTCTGACGATTTCAAGCTGCAGGCCGTCACTGAGATTCTCAACCAGAAACTGGTGAAGCGCGGGGTGCCGATCAAGAACCTGACCTGGGGGAAGATCACGCAGGCCGGTGGCTCCAGCGTGAAGCAGGAAGTCACGCTCATCTCCGGGATCCCGATCGAGAAGGCGCGTGACATCAACAAATCGATCAAAGACAGCAAGCTAAAAGTCCAGGCGTCAATCAACGGCGATTTGATTCGAATCAGCGGCAAGGATCGCGATGTGTTGCAGGCCGCGATCGCACACCTGAAGAAGGGCGACTTCGGCCTCGACCTGCAGTTCATCAACTTCCGGTCCAACTAGTTGCCGCGCCGGATTGAGTCTCTGTTCATCGATGGGCCGGCCGGGCGGCTGGAAGCACTGATCGAAGAGCCGGAAAGCGGCGAGATCACTGAAGCCGCACTGGTCTGTCATCCGCACCCTCAGCATGGCGGGACGATGCACAACAAAGTGGTCTATCGGGTGGCGCGCGGTCTGCGGCATAGCGGCAGCGTAGTGCTTCGGTTCAATTTCCGCGGTGTGAATCGCAGCGAAGGTACTTTCGGCTTCGGCAAGGGGGAGATCGAAGATGCGAAGGCGGCGCTCGCAGTGCTGCGTGAGCGCTATCCGGAATTGCCGTACGCACTGGCGGGTTTCTCGTTCGGTTCGCGAGTGATCCTGCACATGGCGAAAGAGATCGCCGATGATCCTGCGGCGACAGACCCGGTACGGCTCATCCCGGTGGGTTTCCCGACCGTACGTGGTATGGATATCGAACTGGCTGACTGCACGATTCCCCGATACTTCGTCCACAGCACGGTTGATGTGTTCGGGCCGAAGGATCAGATCGAAGCGATGGTGGCGCAGCTCAGCGAGCCGAAGAGGCTGGAGTTCATCGAAGCCGGGGATCACTTTTTTGCGGGTTCGCTGGAGAAGCTGGAAGCGGCCATCGCCGCACTGCCTCGCTGATATCCTCTTGCTGTGAATCCGCTTGCTGTGAATCGACGCGATTTGATGAAGTATCTTGCCGCGCCTGCTTTCGGTGGCGCTGGCCTCGCGCAGTCTGCTCCGGGTAAGGTGCGGATCACTGGCTTTGAGATCCATAAAGTATCGCTCCGCTGGCGCGATTTGCTGTTTGTGGAAGTGAAGACCGACGCCGGCATCACTGGCCTTGGGGAAGCGACGCTCGAGAGCCGCACGGAGATCGCGGAGTCGGTGGTCCGGTGGCTGGAGCCGGAGTATGTCGGGCAGGATCCGAGCGGTCCGGAGAGTCACTGGAATCGTGTGTATTACGTGGCCACGCGCTGGCGCAACGGGCCTGCTCTGATGACGGGACTTTCGGCGATCGACATGGCGCTTTGGGATATTGAGGCGAAGCGCCTGGGTGTTCCGCTGCATCGGCTGCTCGGTGGGCCATTGCAGCCGGATCAGCGCGTCTACTTCACGCATTGGGATGCGTCGATCGCGCCGGAGAAGCGAAACATCGAGAGCCTGACTGCGCTGGCCCGCGAGACCATGGCGAAGGGCTGGACGGCCATCAAGTACACGGTGCCGCAAGCGGGCGGGGAACTGGAACGCATTGATCGGAACGTGGCTGAAGTGGCGGCACTGCGCGGCGTTTTCGGCAACAAGGTGGACATCGGTCTTGAGTGCGCCGAGACGTTTAGCGTGCGTTCAGCACTGCAGTTTGCAAATGCTCTCGCACCGTACCGCGTGATGTTTCTGGAAGAGCCGACATGGCGTGAGAACCCGGCGGGTCTTGGCGAGCTGGCGGCGAAGAGTCCGATACCGATCGCGACGGGTGAAGGGCTGCTGTCTCGGGCCGAGTTCCGGCTTCTGCTGGAGGCGAAGGGCGCGGCGATTATCCAGCCCGACATCATGCATGCGGGTGGTGTGACGGAGTTGCGCAAGATCGCGAATCTGGCAGAGACTTACGGCGTTGAAATCGCGCCGCACTCGTGCAGTGGACCCGTGGCGCATCTGGCTTCGCTGGCGACGATGTCAGTGTGCCGCAACTGCGTGATGCATGAATGGGAGGCGGCGGACGATGCTGTCTACCAGGAGATGACGAACGGCGGCTATCCGGTGCAGCAGAATGGCAGGGTGAAGCTGCCGAGTAGGCCTGGCATTGGCATCGAGGTGAACTTCGCGGAGTTCAAGAAGAAGTTCCCGTATAAGGAAATTCGCCGCCGGGCGCAAGTCAGGTTCTAGTACCCCCGGTTGCGTTCGGGCTCGCGCGGGAGTAAACTGCTTCGCCAGGATGAAGGTTTTCGCCGACATCCGGAGAGAGGCAAGTTTATGTTTGAAAGTCTCGATGAACATATCAAGCATGATGATGAGGCTGAAGCTTCAACGAAAGAGCGCGTGGTGAAATATCTGGTGATTGGAGCCATCTCGGTGACTCTGGTAACTGGGATTTTTGCCGCCGTTCACTTCGTCAACTGAACTTACCTGACGAAGTAGCGGTAGTATCGAAGCATGGCTTTCCGGCTTCGTACCGCACACGGCAAGCTCAAGATCGAGCACAGCATTCTCGATGATCTTCGGCCCGTGCTGGACAGGCTGGTAGCCAGTGACGACATTCGGTCCGTAATCCCGGGCGTGATCCGTCCGGTGCGTGATGCGAAGGGTACGGTGAAAGTGCGAATCACGGTGCCTGTGCAGAACGGCTGGAAGGCAATCGGCCTTGCGAACGGGGCACGGCAGGAGTTGTTCGTCAGCACGGCCCTTTCCGAGGCCGAACTCAACGCGCTGTTTATACGGGCGATTGAAGCGGCTCGGTAGCGGCGGTCGAGGGTCGCCATGCGAACCAGACAATGCAGGCCAGTATGGTCTGCACGCAGACAATCAGCGCGACGCAGCCGGGCCATTTCCAGGCGTCCCACAGCCATGCGGGTCCGGTGGAACCGAAGCTGCCGCCAACGTAGTAGAAAGTCACGTAGAGGCCGACCGCGAGGGCTCGCGCCTGTTTCGCGACGGTGCCGATGTAGCTCACGGCGGCCGACTGCGTGATGAACACTCCTGACGAACTCAGCGTGAGGCCGAGCAGAACGCCCCAAACGCTCGGCATGAGTGAGATCAGCGCGCCCGTCATGCCGATGGCGGATGCGATCAGCACGGTCTTGCGGTGGCCGAACTTATCCACTGCGCGGCCCGCCAGCGGCGTGATGGACGCTCCGACAAGGTAGACGCTGAAGATGGCGCCAAGTTGTCCCGGGCTTAGCGAGTAGGGCGGGGCAGCGAGGTGAAAAGTCGCGTACGTGAACAGCGCGATGATGGTAAACAACACGCAAAAGCCGGCGGAGTAAGTGGCTAGCAGCTGCGGGTTGCGCAGGTGGACCAGCGCGGGCCGGAGCAGGGAAGAGTGCGTACCGCGCACGAAGCGCTTTTCAAGCGGAAGGGTGCGGAGAAGCGTCAACGCGATCGCCATGCTGAGGATTCCTGCGATCACGAACCCCCATCGCCAGCCGATGAATTCGCTGGCGAGGCCCGAGATGGCGCGACCGCTGAAACCGCCGATGACGGTCCCGCTCACGTAAGCCCCGGCTGCGGCTCCGGCACGGGCGGGAGGCCATTCGTCATTGATGTAGGCGACGGTGATGGCAAAGACCCCGGGCGTGACCAGTCCCTGGAGGAAGCGCCAGAAGATTAACCAGTTCAGCGTGGGAGATGTGGCGGCGAGAAGCGTTGTGATCCCCAGGATGGCCGCGGACCAGACGATGACGGGCTTGCGTCCAAGGCGGTCGGCGAGTTGCCCGATGAAGGGCGCGGACAGAGCGACTCCCAGTGTCGCTGCGGTGACCGTGAGGCTGACGGAGGCTTTGGAGGCCCCATAGAGATCAGCCAGAAGGGGCAGAATCGGCTGCGTCAGGAAAAGGTTGGTGAAAGCGCAGAAGCCGGCGAGGACGACAGGGGCAATGTTGGGGGAGGACTTATGCGGGCTCTTCAATAGTCGACTCGCGTTCGTCGTTCAGTGGCAGTCCCTAAGGGGGCGGGGGAGCATGCCCTATCTTAGATCGGTGCGTTTTGCGAAGAGGTAGTGGGCCACGACCCACTCGTTCCCGCCGTTATAACCGAACAATTCAGCGCAGGCGATGTAAAAGACTCTCCAGCGGACCAGCGATTTCAGGGCTTCACCCTTGCCGTAGACCGTGGCGAAGAGATGCAGAATCGGACGACCCAATGCTGCGTAATGCAGAGGTCCTTGTGGAAGTGCTCGAGCGGGCCGACGGAGGGCATGATGCCGCGGTGAAAAAATGTTCGGCCATCCAGTCGCCCGCGCCGCGGACGAGGTTCATGATCCGGGCTTCTACTGGGAGCTCGTTTCGGGTGGTGAGCACGGGCCAGCGATGCTTACTTCGATGGGCGGTGGAGTTCCCCGACCCG
>JAOAPO010000269.1 GCA_025462945.1 Bryobacterales bacterium | reverse complement strand
AGACTGGCGACGCCGCAGTAGTGAGCGGGAAGGCGGACGCTGCCCGCGGCGTCGCTGCCCAATCCGAACGGGGAGCCGCCGGCCGCCAGCAATGCGGCCTCGCCCCCGCTGGAGCCGCCGGAAGTTCTTGTCAAATCGTAGGGGTTGTTGGTTCGCCCATGGATGAAGTTGTCGGTTTCGAAAGCGAACAGCAGATCTGGAAGGTTGGTTCGCGCCAGCGGAATCGCGCCGGCCGCCCGAAGCTTCGCTACAAGCGTTGCGTCCCTTGCGGAAGGCGCGTTGTGGCGATAGCCGAGGGTGCCCGCCGTACAAACCGTGCCCCGAACCTCTATGGAATCTTTGACGGAGAAAGGGACGCCCGCAAGCGGTAAGTCGGTGCGCTGGGAATCGACTTCGTCGGCAGCCTGCAGCGCGGTCTCGGACCACACTTCCACAACGGCGTTGATGGCCGGATTGACCTCGTGAATCCGGTCGATATGCGCCTCGACGACTTCCCGCGAAGAAACCTCGCGGGCGCGAATCAGACGCGCCTGTGCCGTACCGGAGAGCGAGAGGAGTGGATTCATTCGAAATTTGATTGTACCGGCGGGATAATGGAAGGCATTGGCGCGCACTTCACCCACATTTCGCCTGCTTGCCGGACTCGCGGTGACGCTGATTGCCGTGGGCGTCTATTCCAGCTACACCTTCGTGCAGCTGGGTACCCTTCGTGAGTTGCAGACTGAGACGATCGACCGCAACCGTCGCGACACGCTTCTGCTGCTACGAATTCAAAACGGCTTGAATTCGGTCGCGCTGGCGATGCGTGACATGCTCGACACAGAAGCGATCAGCGAGGGACCGGCTTACCCGATGGTTGCCTGGAAGCCGCAGTTCCGGCGGCTCCGAACCGATCTGGAAGACGCACTCGCGCAGGAGCGCAAGGTTTCCGTGAGAGACCGGACTTCGGGGCAAGAGGCGTACCTGCATGAGTCTTTTCGGCAGTTTTGGGATGCGCTGGACCGCGTCTTCGAACGTTCGGAGATTGACGAAGCTGAAGCCCGTACCGCCATCCGCCTCTCGCTGCAGGCGAGACATGCTGCGATCAGCACTGCCGTCGCGCGACTCCTGGTGCAAAACAACGAAAGCGAACAGGCGGCCGCGAGCCGCACTCGCCAGATCTACGCGGGCGTGCAGACGAACGTCTACGTGTTCCTTGCAGCGATGCTCATTGTAATCGTGCTAACCAGCCTCTACGTAGTTCAGTACAACCGACGAATGTTCCATCAGGTCGAGCAGTTCTCAGACCAGCGCAGCGAACTGGCGCAGCAGCTGATCGGCATGCAGGAGAACGCGTTCGCGGCCATTTCGCGCGAGCTTCACGACGACTTCGGGCAGATTTTGACGGCAATCGGGGTGATGTTGCAGCGAGCTGACCGTAAGGCCGGCGATTTGATGGAGGTCCGCGAAGTGGTTCAGGCCACTCTCGATAAGGTACGTACGCTGTCACGGGCCCTGCATCCGGTGGTACTGGATGAAGTCGGTCTGGAAGGCGCGTTCGACGATTATCTGCCCGGCTTCGAGAAACGAACGGGCATCGAGATTCACTATCAAAAGAAGGGCGAACCACGTGAGTTGGATCGCGACGTGACCATCCATCTTTACCGGGTCATGCAGGAGGCCCTGAATAACGTCGCAAAGCACTCCGGTTCGAAGACAGCGCGGGTTCGGCTGGAGTATGGCAGAGAAACGGTTACTCTTGAGATTGCCGACCGGGGCCGCGGCCTGGGCAAGACACGCGGCGGTTTAGGGATGGTTTCAATGCGCGAACGAGCTGGCATGGTGCACGGCAATATAGAGTTTCTGGAGCCGGAGCAGGGCGGGACGCTGGTGCGCGTCACTGTGCCCGTTCTGGCGAGGGAGACGGTGCGGGTCGAACATGCCGAGTAAGGAATTAACAGTACTGCTCGTGGACGATCATGCATTAGTGAGGCGAGGCTTCCGCCGGATGCTCGAAGATGAGCCCGGTATACGCGTCGTAGGTGAAGCCGGCGACGGTCACGAGGCGGTGCTGGCGGCAGGCGCGCTGAACCCTCATGTGGTCGTCATGGACTTCGCCCTCCCCAGTATGAACGGCGCTGTGGCGACACGGCGGATGCTGGAGGTCAATCCTGGTCTCGCCATCCTCATTCTGAGCATGCACGCCGAACCGGGCTACGTTCGGACCTGTATGGACTCCGGAGCGCGCGGCTATTTGCTGAAGAACGCCATGGATCTCGAACTGGTCTCCGCAGTCAGAAAAGTCGCGGCCGGTGAGAGCGTAATGGATCCAAGGCTGGGGAAACCGTCGGCTTCGTGTGAGTCGGCGCTTACGACACGCGAACTGGAAGTGCTGCAGTTGATCGTGCACGGAAAATCGAATCGGGATATCGCTTCCGTTCTGGGCCTGAGTGTGAATACGGTTGCAGTGCACCGCGCCAACATTATGCAGGCGATGGGCATCCACAACACCGCGGAACTGGTGGTTCACGCGATTCGTAAGGGCCTGGTCAGTATTGCGTGATTGGGCAGCCGAGCCGACGCTCATTCCTGCTGGGTAGTCTGGCGACCGCGGCCGAAGCTGCCGGCGGACCTGACCCCGGGTTCCGGCTGGTGGACGTGACTCGCGCCGCGGGAATCGACTTCAAACACAACAGCGGGGCCTTCGGTGCGAAGTACCTACCCGAGACGCTCGGCCCCGGCTGCGCCTTTCTCGATTTCGACGGCGACGGTCTGCTCGACATCCTCATCCTGAATGGCAGCGACTGGCCCGGCCACGTCCGGACACCTACGACTTTGCGGCTCTACCGGAACAACGGGAACGGAACCTTCAACGACGTGACGCAGAAAGCTGGCCTCGCAGTGCCGATGTACGGCATGGGTGTGGCGGTAGGGGACTTCAATAACGACGGATTTCCCGACATCTATGTAACCGGCGTCGGCCAGAACCGCCTGTTCCAGAACACGGGTCGTGGCACCTTCATTGACGTGACGCAGAAGAGCGGGCTGGGCGGCCGCTCGGGGTTCAGTACGTCAGCGATGTGGTTCGATTACGACCGCGACGGGCTGCTGGACCTGTTCGTGTGCAACTACGTCCGCTGGTCGCCCGATCATGATGTGTTCTGCAGCGTGGATGGCCGGAGCAAGTCGTACTGCACGCCCGAGGCGTACCACGGTTCTACGTGCTGGCTATTTCGAAACAAGGGTAACGGCACGTTTGAAGATGTCACGGCGAGGAGCGGCATCTTCGACACCACCTCGAAATCGCTCGGCGTGGCGATGCTCGATCTTGGGGGCAATGGCTGGCCTGATCTCTTCGTCGCCAACGACACCCAACCGAACAAGCTTTATCGCAATCTGGGGAACGGTACTTTCGAAGACGTCGCGGTTCAGGCAGGCGTAGCTTTCAGCGATGACGGTAAAGCCCGCGCTGGTATGGGCGTGGATGCCGCCGACTTCGAGAACTCAGGGCTTTCCGGATTGGCGATTACCAACTTCGACGATGAAATGATTGCCATGTACCGGCAAGGTAAAGACGGCGTATTCACAGACATAGCCGCACGATCCGGTATAGCGTTGCCTTCGAGGCGACGGCTTGGGTTCGGCTGTTGTTTCGCCGACATGGACCTGGACGGACACCTGGATCTGGTGGCCGTCAACGGGCATATCGATGAAACGGTCCGCAACATAGCCGGCAACCACGGTTACGCGCAATCACCGCACCTGTTTCTGAATGACGGGCGAGGCGTGTTCCGGGACGTGGCGAGCGAGGTGGGCGGAGGTTTCGCGACACCTCGCGTAGGGCGAGGTCTGGCTTACGGGGACTTCGACGGCGATGGCGATGTGGATTTGCTGCTGACCACCAACAACGGACCGGCATACCTTTACCGAAACGATGTGAAGCCCGGGAACAAGTCGCTTCGGTTTCGGCTTCGCGGAACGAAGTCGAACCGCGATGCAATTGGCGCTGTAATCCGTTTGACGACCCCGGACGGGGTGCAGTCACGCATGGTCAAGACCGGGTCGAGCTATATCTCGCAGTCGGAGTTAGCTCTGACGTTTGGCATTGGCAGGCGAGACCGCGCCGACAGGGTTCAGGTGGATTGGCCCAGCGGCGTGAAGCAGGAGTTTCGTGGCGTGACAGCGGGCCGGTTTGAGTTGGTCGAGGGCGGAAAGCTCTCGACATCGTGAGTCGTTCAAGTAACCTGCATGGTGCGCACACGAACGCGGTAGAATCCTTGGACACGATGATCGAGTGCGGGGAAAAGCGACTTGATCGCGTTTTGTGGGTACTTCTGGTGTTATGCATCGCCAGGCTTTGGCTGATGCCGCTGCCTTCCAGCTTTTGGGTGGATGAAATGGCGTCCGTCTTCGTCGTGCACCACGGGAGCGGCGATCCCACGCTGCAGGCCGCTCCTCAGGTGGCCGATTCCATCTATTACGTGCTGCCGGCGCTTGCAGAGAAGGCGGTTGGTCTATCGGAGATCAGTTACCGCTTCTTTTCAGTGCTGGCGATGGGAGTCGCCCTGTGGGCGCTCGCGAGGCTTGCCTCCATACTGATCGAGCCTCGGGCCGCGTGGTTTGTTGCCTTTGCGTGCCTGGCATCGCGAGGCTTCAATTATCAGGCATCCGAAGCGCGGCCCTATGCCCTTGGAACCATGGTGCTGTGCCTTGCCGTTTTGGGTTTGGTGCGCTGGCTGGATGAGGGCAAGTGGAGCCACGCCTTGTTATTTGCGATCTGCGCAGGGACACTTTGGTGGGTCCACCTTGTGTTCTGGCCGTTTTATCTGATCTTCATTATTTATGGCGTATATCGCCTCGCCACGGACCCGCAGCGCCCGAGAATGGTGCAGATCGTAGTTGTTGCGGTAGTGGTTACAGGCGCGTGTGTACCGGTCGGGATGCGAGCGATTGCGTTGCTCCATGGCGCATCGTCGCACGTTGTAGCAGACTCGCCTTCAATCAGCGACCTGCTCAGAGAACTGAAACTGACCATGATCACAACGGCGTGCGCGGTGACGGCACTCTTGAGTACCTGGAAGGGATGGTCGCCCGCGATGCGCCGCACCTTTCCTAAGGGAGCGCTGGTGTTGGTTCTGGCGTGGTGGCTGCTTGATCCGCTGGTGATTTTCGCGTTTTCCAATCTTACCGGTAACAGCCTCTGGGTACCGCGCTATATGTATCTCGCAGTTCCTGGTGTCTCTCTGGCGGCGGCGCTGGTTACGAGCGTGTTCCTGCCTGCTCGGCTCTGGAAGATCACCGCTGTCTACCTCGGCTGCGGCGTTCTGGTGTTCACAGGCCACTGGAATCGGTTATGGCCTGAGCATCAAAGATCAGACTGGCGCAGCGCTGCCCACGATCTGCGCACCTGGGTTGGTAAAGAGAACGTCCCGGTCATCTGCCCCAGCCCGTTTATCGAGGCGCAACCGGGCGTATGGAAGACTGATTACCCGGTTGACGGCTTCCTGTACTCTCACCTCGGGGTCTATCCCATGGCAGGCAAGGTGTATCCGTTCCCGTTCGAGGCTTCGCCTGAAGCTTCCGAATGGGGCCGGCAATTAGCCAGAAATTCACTTCAGGCTGCGGGGCGCTTTGCTATCTACGGTGGCGATCGCAACGTGAAGTACTGGCATGACTGGTTCGCTTCGCAGCCTGAGTTGCGTTCATGGAACAGTTCAGTGCTGGCCCTTTACGGCGACGTCGAGATAGTCACTTTTTCGGCGCATTAGCGTTTACCGGACGGCCTCGAAGAAAGGCATCGCGGCAGTGTCCGGCCGCTCCAGTTCCGCAATGAGGACCGCGACGCCGATGTCGCCTTTGTAGAGACTGAACGGGAGATTCTCGGTACCGTGGCTGTGGACTACATTTGTAGTGGCAGCGGCCTTCTCGGCGAGAGTTCTGGCTTGCTCAAGCCACGTGGCTTGACCGGTGTGCTTGTAAAGTGCGAGTTGAGCGTAGGCCTGACCGGCAAAACCGCAACAGAGACCATGCCCGCCGCCGACGCCTTCGAAGGCATCCATGGCCGATCGTTGGGCGAGGTCAAGATCAGCCGGAAATTTGTAGATCTGGTGGGCGAGAGTCCACAGGTGGGTGTAGCCCGCGCTGCCGTTGCACCAGCCAGGAAGCGAAATGGAGCCAGCTTTTGCCTGCACGGGCCAGCGCGCGCCGCGACGGGTAAAGCGGGCGTAGCTTGCGAGTTGGTCCAGGCGCTGGCGAATGATCGGATTGGGTTCGTTCTTTCTTAGCTGCGACCAGCGAAGAGTTGCGTACAGAAGGCCCGCCCACCCATGCGCCATACCCAGATACTCGATGGTTCCGGGCTGCCCGATTGCAGGCTCTGCCTGCAAGACCGCGAGGAGGGTTTCGTGGAGTTCGTCTCCACGCGCGACGAGCAGATCATCGTCTGAACTGCCGGGGGCTTCAAGCAGAAGCATCACCCCCAGCAGCACGCTCGCACGCCCGAGTGTGATGTCCGGGTTGGCGCACGGTTCGCTGGTCTGATGAAGGAAGGCGCTGCGCGCGGCGTCGGCGGTCCAGCGGTCGCCGCGGGCGCTGGCAATAATTACCTGCACCGCCGAGATGCCGCTTGCTGTGTGGAATGGCGAGACGCTCCCGACCACCTCTCGTGTGATCTGAATGGCCGGACTGTAGAAGGCATCGTCACCAACGGTGACCGCCGCACGCTCCGCCCACGCATCGGCAAGGGCGAACAGGCGCGGGTCGTCTTTGGCGCAGGCGATGCGGCAGGCAGCCCAGGCGACACCGGCTCGCCCGTATGTCACCGAGGCGCTCGGGGATTTCAAGCCCGCATGTTCCAGGCTGCGGCAGGGGTCGGCTATAACGTCCAGAACCCGGCGAAGCAGGATCTCAGGTTCGGCTGTTGCCGTGGGCGGCCGGGAAGGTGAAGTAGTGGTCTCAAGCGCGTCTCGAAAGGCCAGCGCGAATTCGCGAGTGGTTGGAAATCGGAGAGAGGGCTTCTTTCCGAGCGCGCGGATGACGACGCTTTCTACCGCGGCGTATGCGCCAGCTCCGCGACGGAGGAACGGTACCGGCGTGTCCTCAACGATCTGTCGCAGCATCTCGTCTTTGTCCCAGGAGAAATCGATGTAGTGAGGCCC
>JAOAPO010000236.1 GCA_025462945.1 Bryobacterales bacterium | reverse complement strand
GGGCGTGCGGCCAAAGTCAAGACCACGGATCCCGAGTTCGCCGATGACGTCACGGTCTAGCAGGGTGTTCTCAGCGGCCTGGAACTGCGCCCAACGGAGGTAGCCGAACTTGAACTCGTTGACCGTGGTCGGCCCGAAGACGTGCGTGTAGGCAATGGTGCCGGCCATCTGACGCTGGTTATCGAAGCCGCCATAGCCCGGCAGCGTATTGGGCGAGAAGGCGTTCGAGTCGGTGATGCTGTAGCGGCCCATCAGCGTGTCATTGGGAGAGAACTGGTGGTCGCCGCGAATGCTGAACAGGTCGTAGTTGCTGGTTCGCGTCCGGCCATCGAAGAAGTTTTGAGTGGGGTTGCCATTGGCACCGCGACCGCCAGCGATATTGGGGCTCGGAACCATTCCGGGGTAGGCAAGGATGTTGCGTGCCACCGGGTCGAAGCGGCTGGTGGGGATGATGTTGCCGGGGAAGAGATCCCGGACGTAGACGTTGTTGAGGAGCCGGGAGGTCCGCGCGTCATAGAGGCCGTTGCGCGGTACAGAACGACCCAGCGCGTCGGTGCCCTGATTGGCGCCGAGGAACGTGGAGAAGTTCCCGGTTCTCATATCGGCGGTGGGGACCGCAGTCAGGGTAGTGTTACCGCGCCGCAGACGAAGGCCCTCGTAGTTTACGAAGAAGAATGTCTTGTCCTTGCCGTTATAGTGGGGCGCGATCACGGGTCCGCCGAGCGTGAAGCCGAACTGATTCTGGTTGAAGGGGGGAGCTTTGAACTTGCCGCTGCTGGTGACGAACGCTGGATTGCGGTCGAAAAGGTTGCGGGCCTGGAGCGCGTTGTTGCGGTTGAATTCGAAAAGCCCTCCGTGCAGGCCGTTGTTGCCGCCACGGGTGACCACGTTGATCTGGCCGCCGGCGCCTTTACCGAACTCGGCTGAGTAGCTCGAAGTGAGGATCTTGAACTCGGTGATGGCATCCACCGAGGGGCGGATCACGAGCGCGTTCTGATATTGGTCCGAGTTGATCGTGCCATCGAGCTGGAAGCTGTTCTGTTCGGGGCGCATGCCGCTGATGGAGATTCCGCCACCCGAAGTGCCACCATCGTCGCCGCTGTTGACGCCGGGCAAGAGCAGGCCGAGCTGGACGAAGTTACGGCCGTTCAGCGGGAAGTCGATAATCTTCTGGCGATCGACGACAGCGCCGGTCGACGACTGCTCCGTGTTGAGCAGCGCGGCCTCGCCCACAACCTCAACTGTTTCCGTGACAGCGCCGACCTCAAGCTTGACGTCGAGACGAATATTCTGATCCACCTCGAGCTTCAGTTTCGTGGTGGTTGATTTCTTGAAGCCCTGATTCTCAACCGTAACGGTGTACTCGCCAGGCTGAAGACCGATCAGCGAGAAGTCTCCGGAACTGGTGGCGACGGAATCTCGACGGAATCCGGTGTCTTCCTTCGTGGCCAGAACGGAGGCCCCGGCAACAGCTGCCCCGGAGCTGTCGAAAACAGTGCCTGAAATTGTGCCGGTACCCGCCTGGCCGAACAGCGAGGCGGAGAAGACGCAGACCCCGACCACACCCCAAAAAGTTTTCATGGGGGGCAATGTATCACTCCCGCACAGTGGGAGCAAGGCCCCCCATGAATGAATCTGCCCGACCTAACGAATTCGGCCGCTACGTCGATGCGCTAGGCGGCGTAGCTAAGGTCTTTGGTCCCGTGGTGCAGCTGCTGATGCTTCTGCCAGACCCGGAGCGAAGCGTCGCAGCGGAGGCTCGATGCTTCCGACTCGGCCAGCCAGAGTTCTGCGTCGGTACCTGATCCCTGAGTCTCGAAGCTGTTCATTAACGCCAGAAACTCGTTCCAGTGCCGGTAATGGTCGGCCCGCAGCCTGGACACTCCTCGCAGCTGTCCGTCACGTGCTTTGTGAAGGCATGACGACGGCCAGTGGTCGACGCCGTACAATCAGGAGATTGCAGAAACCGCGACCAGTCGATTGAGCAAGTCGCGCTGCGCGGCGAGCAGTTTCAAGTGCGCATCGTGCAGCGAGAACCAGTCTGCTCTGTCCACCTCTGGAAATTCCTGAAACGTCCCCGTTCGAGGAGGCCACTCAAGGCGGAAAGTGTTGCTCTTGATCGCCGATGGATCCACATCGGCTTCCAGCGCCCAGGCGGTGACCACCTTACCTCCCGCTTGCCGAACACTCCCCAGCGCCATAAAGTGACCTTCCACGCTGAAACCGGTCTCTTCGGCGAACTCTCGCTTGGCGGTCTCAAGAGGATCCTCACCCTCGTGCTGCTCGCCCTTGGGTATGGTCCAGGCACCGAGATCTTTCCGCGTCCAGAAAGGTCCGCCAGGGTGCACCAGAAAGACCTCCAACTCGCCCTTGTGTCGTCGGAAAAGCAGGAGTCCCGCGCTTTGCTTCATCCGCGTCGCTCAGGGGTACGGTCCACCAGCAAAGGCAGCGGATTGATCGCTCCCGTCCTGCTGTAAACACCGAAGTGGAGGTGAGGCGGTGTGGTGCGGGCATTACCGGTGTTGCCGACATACCCGATCATTGACTCGGGTGTGACCTCTTCGCCGGCGTGCAGTCCTTCGGCGAAGCGCGACAAATGGGCGTAGTAATAGACAACACCGCCCGCCCCGAGAACGGAAACGGCATTTCCGCCGATACCGGCTCCTCCCACCCGAACCACAATCCCATTCGTTGCGGAATACACGGGCGTACCGGATGCAGCGAAGATGTCCTGGCCTTCGTGCTGCCTCTTCTGGCCGCGAGGGGCGTGCCACGTTTCCGCGATCTGCCGCCGGCGCACCCGTGCGACGGGTATCCCGATCGACGTGTCAGGCGGCGTCGCCAGCAGCGCGCTCACTCTGAATGGAAGCAGCGAGGCCCGAACGGCGGCGGGCAGGGCGAGCCACTGCACCCGCTCTCGTGCCAGACCGGCAAGAACAGTCGCTAAGACCAGGAACACCAGCGCTCGAACAGGGGATCTCACGGCTCCCTGTTTGATGCCACGTTGACCGGAAGGGTTGCGCTGGCCCCGTTTTGGAATGGCCGTTATAGCTTGAAGTTGCAGATGTACCCGACGTCGTCGCTGAACCACATATAGCCGTCGTGCGTGGTGACTCCGTGGATCAGCGGATCCTTCTCGGTGAGCTGAACCTTCTCGACGATTTCGCCGGTCTTGCGGTCATGGCGGAAGAACGCTCGCCAGTTGCTGTCAGAGATCCACAGGGTGTCACCTTCCCAGCCCACGCCGTGCGCGCGGTTACCGGGCAAGTTCCACATCGCCTGCACCTGCCACGTCTTCGGATTCAGCACGTACGCCCTGCGCGACGGCAGGCAGGCGTAGTAGAGCAGACCGTCGCGGTATTCCATGCCCTGTCCACCTTCGCCGGAAAGGCCGGTAGTGGCATCGAGAGCCACTTGTCCAGGCACACCTCCGCGACCTCTGCCTCGTCCCGCCGCAGCAGGTGCCGGAGCCGGGGCGGGGAAGGGCGACGCGATCGGGCTTCGTGCCGGTGCCGGGTCGCCGACCAGCTGATACGGTCGTCCCGCCCCGGGACACCAGTACTTGCCGAGGATCTTGCCGTCTTTCGCGCTGCAGGTGACGATGAGGCTGTTGTGGGTGTCGTTGATCCACATGACTCCATCGGGATCGACTGTAAGGCCGCTGGCACCAGCCAGCCCTGGCACCTGAAACTCGCGGATCAGCCTGCCATCCGCGAAGTTGATCAGAGAGACCCAGTTTTCCTTACCCTGGTCGACAACCCACAGCCCTTCGCTGGTGGCCTGCAGGCCGTTCGGCGTGGCGTGCGGTGACTTGTAAACCAGGTCCACCTTCTTCGTGCCACGCGACTTGATGTTCGACACATCCATTGCCGAAGCCACGGCGGGGGCGGCGGCGGCCGCGTACAGGAAATCTCTGCGTCTCATTGTTTCTGCTCCTAAACCGACAGGTAACCCAGCTTGCCGTTGCTGTCCGCGAACTTATCCACGCTCACTCCCATGGAGTCGAGCATCATCAGATGCAGGTTCGCCAGAGGCGTCTCTGGCTTGTACTTTACCTGCTGGCCCAGCTTGAAGCGGCCGTGGTTTCCGCCAGTCAACAGCGTCGGGACGTTGTCGTGATTGTGGCCGAGACTCAGACCGCTGCCATAGGTAATCATCGAATGGTCAAACAGCGTGCCGTCGCCATCGGGGGTGGCCTTCAGCTTCCCCAGGAAGTATGCAAACTGCTCGGTCTCATAGCGGTTGATCATCACGCACTTCTCGATCTTTTCTTTGTCGCCGCCGTGGTGTGTGAGGCCGTGGTGCGAGTCGGTGATGCCGATCTCGCGGTAGTTACGATTGCTCTGCTCGATGGCCATCAGGAAGGTGATGATGCGCGTGGAGTCGGTCTGGAACGCGGCGAGCATCAGGTCGAACATGAGGCGCGAGTGCTCGGTGTAGTTTTCAGGGACGCTGGAGGGCGGGGCAGCCATATTGGGCGTCAGCGCCGCATTTTCCTGCTCCGCGCTTTGAATGCGGGTTTCGATGTCACGAATCGCGTAGAGATACTCGTCGAGCTTGCGGCGATCGTCCTTGCCCAGCGAGACGGCCAGAGTCTTCGCATCGCCCAGCACCGAATCGAGCACGCTCTTTTTGTAGCGCTCCAGCTTCGCGCGTTTGACCGGGTCCCGCTCGGCGTCGGCAGGGCCGAACAGGCGCTCGAAGACTGCGCGCGGGCGAACTTCCGGCGGGTTCGGTGTGGACGGCGTGCGCCAGGAGATGCTGTTCGAGTACGCGCAGCTGTAGCCGTTGTCGCAGTTGCCGCCCTGGATGCCTTCTTCGCCTCCGAGCTCGAGTGAAGCGAAACGGGTCTTGCCGCCAACTGACTGTGCGGCGATCTGGTCGACGGAAATGCCAGCCTGCAGGTCTTTGCCGAAGGTGCGCTTCGGGTGGGCGCCAGTGAGGTAGCTGGCACCGGCGCGGCCGTGGTCTCCCGGGCCGTCGCCCAGAGCGCGGCCTCCGTTGATGGTCAGGTTATCCAGGATGGTGATGTCGCTGCGATACGGAGCAAGGGGCATCAGGACTCGCGGCAGTGTCTCCGGCAGCGCCGCGGCTTCGCCGGTCAACGGCAGGCTCCACGTGTTCTCCTGGATGCCGTTGGGGAAGTAGACGAAGGCCATACGGGTGGGCGCTTTCGACCCAGTCGCTCCAAACAGCGCCGGGATCATCGAATCCAGCATGGGCAGTGCGAGAGCGGCACCGGTGGCACCTCTGAGAAACGTACGCCGGTCCAGTTGCTTTTTGAAAATAAAATTCATTGCCTGACTCCTGCGATCACCGGCGGCAGAGCGCTTCGCATTTGGAATGCGTCGCTGTTTACAACGCCCCGTACCAGTGCTGAAAAACGGTAATTGTCAGCGGCGACCTGCCGCACGATCTTGTCCACGGCAGCGCGGTCCGAGACTTCGAGACCGCGACCCAGCGCGAACGTCATGAGCTTTTCGGTCAGGTTCCGAGTGAAAGCATCGGACTGCCCTTTGAGGATTTGCCGGAGGCCCGCGACGCCATCAAACTTACGACCTCCGGGGAGAGTACCCGAGGCGTCAATCTTCACGTCGCCATCGTGTGTGCGCCACTTGCCCACCGCATCGTACGTTTCAAGGCCGAAGCCGATCGGGTCCATCATGTTGTGGCAACCGGAGCAACTCGGGTCGGAACGATGCTGTTCGAGCCGCTCGCGCAGCGATACATCTTTTCCGAGTCCAGCTTCTTTCAGCACCGGAACATCGGGTGGCGGGGGCGGGGGTGGCGTGCCCAGCAGGTTTTCTAAAACCCACTTGCCCCGCACCGGGATGGATGTGCGAGTGGGATAAGACGAGACGGTCAGGATCGCGGCTTGCCCCAGCAGGCCGCCGCGCTGAACGGGGTCGACACTGACGCGCCGGAACTCTTCGCCGTCAACGCCTGAGATGCCGTAATGGCGGGCCAGCGGGCCATTGAGGAAGGTGAACGGAGCATCGATGAAGTCGAGAATGCTGCGATCTTCGCGCATGATGGCCGAGACGAACATCGATGTTTCGGTCTTCATGTAGCCCAGCAGTTCATCGTCTATAGTGCCGAAGCGGGAGCCGTCGGGCTTCGTGCGGCCAAGGATGCGGAGTTGCAGCCACTGCGCCGCGAAGTTGTCCACCAGGTTGTTAGCTTTGGGGTCAGCGGACATCCGCCTGACCTGTGCATCGAGCACGCCCGGCTTCCGCAAGGTGTGAGCATCGGCAGCCCGGGCGAGTTCGTCGTCAGGCATCGTAGACCAGAGGAAATACGAGAGTCTCGCGGCCAGTTCGTAGTCACTGACTGGATAAGCGGCTTTCACAGCCAGGTTCGCAGCCGGCTTCGGGTCACGTTCCAGCTTAAACAGGAAGTTGGGCGAGGAGAGAATGGCTTCCACTGCCAGCCGAACACCTTCTTCGAAGGAATCACCTTCTTTGCGTGCAACGTCGATGAGGCGCAGCTTCGATTCGATCTCGTCCGCGGCTGCCGGACGACGCCAGGCTCGGCGGGTGAAGCCGGTGAGGATCTGCCGCGCGCACGCGGTGGTGTGTTTACCGGGCGCGTGCCCGCACACAAACAGCTTGCGGTAACTGGCCGGCGGTTCCTGGCTGGGGTTGAAAGGGCCGGCGACATCGAGATAATCGGCGAAGACCTTGCGACGCATGTCGATATTCAGGTGCGCGCGTGGATCCTCCATGTTGGCCAGTTCCGGGAAGGAGATCCGCATCGCGTGCTCCCCGGCTTTGACCGGGATACGCGCCACGAGTTCACCGCGCGCGTAGCCGAAATCGGTCTCGCCTTCGATGACATCGTTGAGGATCGGTTTGCCATCGAAGGTGAGAACGACCTTCAGGGGCGGTGCTCCCTGCCGCGCCTTTTCGAGAGCGGCCTGGATCTGCTCGGGTGTTCGGGGACCACGGCCACGGCCCCCGCCGCGACCTCCGCGGCCAGCAGCAGGAGGCGGAACCACGTTGCCATCCGCATCAAGATTGCCCCTGAGAGTGGCTGAGGTCTTGCCGTTTACGACGTCCAGATAAGAAAAATTGTTGCCGTTGGCGTTCCGCAGGTTCATCACGCGGAAGCGGATCTCATACTCCGCATCCACCGGGAACAGGAACGAGCCTTCGAGGTTGCCGCGCATGGCGTAGGGCAGATAGCTCGCGCCGGCGATGCTCCCTTCAGTACCGCTGGCTACACCGAAATCATAGGAACGTTTTGCGAGCTGGTGCGAAAGCAGGACGGGTTTGGCAGGGTACGCCGGACCAAAGACCGCGAGTTGCGATGCTTTGCGGGCAGCCCCGAGGTACTTTTCCATCAGCATCGGCGAGATGGTTAGGACATCGGCGATGTTATCGAAGCCGTAGCCCGAATCATCGACCGGGAACTCGTCCGCCGGACGATAAGGTATCGCGAGAAGATCCCGAATCGTGTTGTTGTACTCGACTCGGTTCAGACGGCGCGCCAGTACACGACCGGGACCCGTTTCACGGCGCAGCCCGGCACGCGCCAGAACAGGTTCAATCCAATGGGTGACCGTTGCGATTTCAGTTTTGGTTGGTGCCGGCAGACCAGTCGGCGGCATTTTGCCGGTGACCAGTTTATCGAGAGTCTTGTTCCACAGATCGGGGCTTAGCGCAGCCTGAGCGCCGGTAGTGAAAGCCTGGAAGTTAATGTTGGCCGTTTTTAGCTTCTCGTTGTGGCAAGTGGCGCAGTACTTCGTCAGCACGGGGAGCACGCTGCCGGTAAAGGCGGCCTCGCCCGCTGCCTGGGGCTGGCTCCAGCCAGGCAGCGAGCAGGCCACGAACGTGGTGGCGAAGATGAGCGGTCTTCTGATCATCCTGATGGAATTATCTCCCGGTTGCTGCCTCAAAAATTCAGCTTCAGTGCGAGCTGCATTTGGCGCGGCGTGTTGGACGTGCTCGTTACCTTGCCGCCAGCTGCCACGTCGATATTCGTGTTCGGTGCGCTGAAGTAAGCAATGTTCGGCAGGTTGAATGCTTCTGCGCGGAACTGAAGCTTCGACTTCTCGGTGATCGAGAAAACCTTGAAGATCGAGAAATCGAAGTTCGCGATCAGATCGCGCCGCAGGATGTTGCCGCCCGAGTTGCCCCACGTGAAGTTCGCGGGCAGAACGAAGGCTGCCTTGTCGAAGTACTGGTCAAGCGTGGGGTTGTCCAGCTTGCCGGAAGCGATGCGGTTGGGCCGCTGACCGCCTACGGCGGTGTTCGAGGTATCGCGAGAGACGGTGGGCGTGTAGGGGGTGCCGCTGCGGAATCCGGTGAGTCCCTGCAACTGCCAGCCGCCGATAATCTTGTCGGCAAACGCGTTGCTGTTGAGGTGCTGGCGACCTTTGCCAAACGGCAGGTCGTAACCGAAGCTGATGTTGAGGTTGTGCGGAACGTCGAAGCCGGTCAGGGCGCGTTCCCAGCCGTAGTTGCCACCCACGGCAGGCGTCGCCTGGAAGGTGATGGTCTTTGAGAACGTATAGCTGAGAAGGGTCCAAAAGCCTGCCGATACGCGCTTTTCGAGCTTCATCTGCAGCGAGTGGTAGATTGATGCGGCGTCCTGCGTGTTGTAGGCGAT
>JAOAPO010000221.1 GCA_025462945.1 Bryobacterales bacterium | reverse complement strand
CCTCAAGGTCGCGCTGCGCTTGGCGCAGTTACTGTTCGCCGGTAGCCTGGGCCGCTTCAGCCTCTTGCGTTAGCGCATCTAAAGTGGCCTTCTGCGCCTTGTAGATATCCCCCGCAACGCCAGGGATCAGCAAGCGCGGATCGACTGCGTTGTTAAGCGCGTTCTCTTTCTTCAGGCGTTCAACGAGCGCATACTTCTCGCGCGATTTAACGTAGTCGGCCTGCCCTTCGTCCGCTCCAAGGCCAGCTTTCAGCCTGAGTCCCGCTGCCTTGCCGAACTGATCCGTCATTTTATCGACGTTCAGCGACATCGATTTTTGCGCCAGGCTGGCGAGAGCGTCATCCGCCGATTTCGTCGCGGTTTTCAGCTCATCCATCGCCCTTTTTAGCCCGATGGTTTCGTCCATCGCGTTGCTAATGGCGGACCCGACGCGATCCAGTCCCTCCGCGAAAGCAATCGCCCCGAGAACAGGGAAGGCCCCGATAATCGCCTTGCCAAGTCCTGGAATCAGGTTGATGAAGCGCTCTGCCGCGACGCCCATGCCCGGGATTGCGCCAACAAAGCTCTGGACCTTCTTTTCGGCCTCTTGCGCTGCGCTGCCGACACTGGTGATACCAGATGCCATCGAAGACGAGCCGGAACGCCCCGCGTTTTCGGACGACTTGGCGTAGCGGTCCAAAGACGCAGATAGCTTGTCGATGGTCTCCGCGCCAATGGCCTTGGCTACGATTTCGAGACTGAGGCGTTCGTTCATTTATGTCGCTCGATTGCGTCTGCGGCGTACCCGGCCCGAGTGATTACGTTCATGGCGTCGTGCCACCATGCGGGCCACTTCGCGATATCGGCCCCGAACAGAATGGCTGGCGAATCACGGAACTGCGAGCCGAAGTAAAGGTCCAGCAGGTAGGAGCTAACGGGCGTGATGTAGCAGGATGGGCACTGGTGGAGCTTTAACTCAGCGATTCGGTCAGGTTGCCCGCTCTGGCGCTTGTACCATGCTTCCCAGTAACGCCCGTCCGCGATCCAGTCACAGCTTAGGCCGTGACCGTTGCGCTGCCCGTCGCCGGTTCGGTACCAGTGATAGGCGATGGCAAGTTTTTTGTTTCTTCGGCATCCAGCCCGCCTGCCGCTTCGCACGCCCGGTAAATCTCTTCCATTAGGCCGTCAAGCTCTGGCGTTGCAGCAGCCAGCAGTTTGTCTGCCGTGTCAACGGGCTTGCCGTCTTCATCGGTCAGTTCTTCGATGGAAACCAGTGCGGTTCTGATGCTCGCTGGCTTCAAGCTCTGGTCGATTATCAAAGCAACGCGCTGATCAATCCCGGCGATCTTGATCACCTCGTCAGAGCTGAGTTCGCCCAGTCGCACAGTGCGGCCCTCCTGCGTCGTCAGGTCGCGCGTTCCATCGTCGCCCATGATGGACTTGTACTCACGCACGAGCTTGGCGATTTCGGAACGTGGCCCAATGGTGGACAGTTCCATCTCTGCGCGCCGGATCTGCGCCAGCCGCCTTACAGTGAAGGCGACCCCCGGCAGCGCGGCTGATTCGATGCGCTTTTTGCTTTTCAGTTGGATTGGCATGCGGTTTAGGTGAGCTGGAGAACGTAATCGTTGGTGGATGCCAGTGCGCTTGCGTGTGCTTCAGCTTCGCCGAAATCCACGTCCACGCCTGAGCCGTTCTCGCTGATAGAGAACCCGTCGCCGCCGAACTGGACGCTCTTGAGCGTGTGGGTCATGATGTAGCCCGCCGTGGTGCCCTGGGTGACAATCACGTCCATCGCCGTCTTCGTGGCTGCCGCGTTCTTCACTGCGATCAGGCCAGCGCCGTCCGAGTCCGCGAACTTCAGCGAACGAAGGCCGATAGAGCGCCGCCCCTGCACGACGCCGGTAGCGTAGCGCCCAACTCCGTCGAAACGAATCGTGCGGCCGGTGGAGCCGCTGAGCTGCGCTGAAACAAACTCCGCAACAGCCGTGCCGCCGAAGGAAACGGAGGCCGTGAACGCGCCCAGTTGATTGCCCACGAGTGCAGGGCTGGCCGGTTCTGCCGGGAAGGTGGTTAGCCCGCCCTTCGCCGTAGAATCGTCGCTGCTGAAGTAGTCTTTTTCGAGGCAGGCGAACGCAACGCCGTCGAACGAGAGATTCACGAATCCGCCGCCGCCGAGGTTGATGGTGAAATTCTGGATGATGCCCGAGTGCAGGAACTGTTGCTGGTGACTGCTACTCGCTTCGTTGAAGTGTGCCAGCGTGAGCGGGTTGAGCACGCCGTCCACGAAGTTGTACGTGGCCGAAGTGGACGCTACCAGCGTTGCGGTCCCGTTGAAGATGTTGGCAAGAATGGCATCCACGTTCGGCGCAGTGCCGGCCGCCCCTGAAGGCATCAGCGGAACTTCGCCAGAGAACGACGCGGAGACTCGCCCCGGGGTGCCCGTGAGATTGGATGCGGTGCCGGTCTTCCAGTCGGCCTTGATGAGATCGACCAGCCGCTTGATGTTGATGGAGTTATGCGGGATCAGCTTCGCCGTGGTTGGGGTCCACGTGCCGCTGGAATTGACCACGGTGCCGAAAGTAGGGTTGAGCTGTGCGTATAGCCGCTTGAGTGGAGCGCTGGAAAGTATCATGTTAGACCGCCTCTTCTTTGGCCAATTTGGCCTTTGTGCTGAGTTTGTTCAGCGGGAAACCTTGTGAAATCTTTTCGTCGGCGATCGCTTCGTTCACTTCGACAATGCGGCCTTTCGAGCCTTCTTCGAAGACAACGTGCCCGCTGATTTCGCCCCTGTCGCCGAGCCATTCGTACTTCGCTGTTTTTACCACTGAGGACTCCTATGGAATCGAAACTTCGAAACGTGCCTGAATGCTCAGGCGTTGCGCGTAGCCGTCTGCCAGCTCGATCAGCCTGCCCTTTTGTGCGGACGCCTGCCGGGAATAAGCGATGCTCGCGGTGGATGAAACTGGCCAAGTGTAGGCCCCGAACAACGAGAAAACTGCGTCCTCAGCCATTTCGAGACGCGCCGCTGCAAAGCGGCCTTCCCGCCCATCCCGACGTCTTTCGAGCAGATCCACTTGCGCGATCAGTGAGCCGGAGAACTGAAGGCCACGAACTACGCGAGGCGAGCCGTCCTGTACTTCGTTCGTGTCGACCGTCAGCGCCGGGAAGTCGACAAGCCCGGACAGTTCGACGTCTTGATCTTCAATGGTCCCGGTCAGGACGTTCTGCGACTCATCGCTGAAGTCGAGCGAGAACGCCGGGACATTGTAAGTCCCTGCCAGCTCGGCGATTGCTCCATTGAACCCGGCGTCGAGACACGCCAGAATCGCGTCCCTGACTACCTTTCGGTGCAGGAGGGCCATTACGCAGCCCTCTTGCGGAACTCGCGGATAATCTTCGGCAGCGACATGGCTCCACCCTGAATCCCTGACCTGAACAGATCGGCGGCCTTCGCCTTGATCGCTTCGACGTCCTGCGGGGCGAAGCCGAGGAACGGCGCACGCTTCTCGTTCGTCATGGCCTTGGATCTGCCGTCTCGCGAGGTAAAGGCAATCTTCGCGCTGTCCGGTGTCACCGATCGCACCGTTAGATTGTTGAGCATGTGGCCACCCTGCTTGCCTGTGCCGTAGAGGTCGCGCAAGGGCTGCATGCCCGCCTTAGATTTTCGGCCCGCATAGGTCTGGCTTTCAAACCTGGCCTTGCCGTTCACCCTGGCAACGAAGATGCGGGAGTTGCCGCCCTTCAGCGCTGGCATGGGCGAACCGTCAGAGCCGATGCCCTTTCGGATTCGCGCTACCACGGTATCGCGGCTGAACTGCGCCAGCCGCTCCATCTGCATGCGGCTGAACAGGTCATCTGAGCCGCTGCCGAAGCCTTTCAGCTTGTCCGTTCCTTTGATGGTGGTCTGAATCATGCTGGTCCTACATATCGAAGGTGGAGCGAGGCCCAACCGGGCGCATAGTCGGCCACAATCTCATGCACCGCATACACTCCCGACTTCATGGGGCTCGGTGCTGCCGCGATCGTAACCAGATCGCCCCGGGCCGGGCCCAACGGAATATCGGAGGCCCTCACCAGAAGTGCGCCGGCCGTCTTCGAATCCGGCAGAGCATGCTCACCACCTGAATCGAAAGCCGCGTTGATGGCGAAGCTCTCCACCGCATCCAGCTGCTGACTCGCCCGCCGGGAGTAAGTGAAGTTCGTCGAGCTGCCAAAGACACTGATGGCGGTCGAGATCACGCACGACGCCATCAGGTCAAATGGACTCATTTACCTATTCCGCCCAGGCGATGACGAAGAACTTCTTGCTGGTGGTGACGGTAACAACGACGTTGGTGCTTGTGTGAGTTCCTTCGGCGAGGACCACGGAACCAACAGTTGCCGGCGACAAGTCGCTGGGGTAGACGGCAATCCGAGTCGGTACGACGCCGAGCCCGTGGGCGACGTTCTGGGCGGAGCCCGTACCCGTTTGCTCGGTCGACTTGAAGATTGCTCTTACCGCGCCGCCGTTCAGACGCACGCGGACGGTAGCACTGCCGGTCAATGCCCCGAGAGCGCTGGTGCCGTCCGGCTGAATGAGGCAGGCGCTTCCGATCAGCCAGTTGCTTTGGGCCGTCGAGGTGGCCACCTTG
>JAOAPO010000216.1 GCA_025462945.1 Bryobacterales bacterium | reverse complement strand
GTATCGTCCACTGGAATCCCACCGAAAAATCATGGGACTGCCCCTGCCACGGTTCGCGCTTTACCGCGAAGGGCGACGTCATGAACGGCCCCGCGCTCGTCGGCTTAAGTCCGCGCGAAAACTGACGCGGCGCCCTCACTGCCCCCGGCCTCCAATACCTCTTCCATGCTCAACTCCGATGACCGCGTCACGTTCGCCGCTGTCATCGTCCGGATATGCTCGATAGCCTGCTCGTGCTCCTGCGCCGTACGCGCTCCAGAACAATCGGCGGGGACAAACAGCCCGAACCCGCGCATCTTCGCGTCATGAGCCGTGCACAGCACGCAACTGTTCGTAGCCAGGCCGCAAACGATCAGCGACGTCGCTCCCAGCCCCCGCAGCAAAACGTCCATCGGCGTCTGATAAAAAGCCGAATGCATCGGTTTCAGCACTACGAAGTCCTCGGGCTCCGGCTGGATCGCCTCCACGAACTCCCGCCCAGGCGCTTCCGGACGGAGGCAGTAGCGTAGCAGTTCTCTGGCATCCGATCGCCACTGCCCGAAGTTGTCGTTGACATAGATCACCGCCATGCCGGCCTCGCGGGCGCGCGCCTTCAGCCTCGCCAGCCGCGGCGCCACCGGCAAAGCCTGACGCAACAGCAGTTCGCCCTCCGGGAACTCAAAGTGATTCACCACATCCACGAACACCAGCGCCGCCGGCGACTGCTTCAGCTTCTCCGCCTCCCGCATCGGCTACCTGACTAAATCCTTCTCCCGCTCCCACAGGCGAAGCTTGCGGCACATGGCTACAAATGAATTCGTTCCCTTGCTCGTTCCAAGACGAACGAACCCGTCGTCCATGTCCCCGGCGATACCCGCCTTCTCGAACAACGGCATCGCGGCATCAACATACGCGATGAACTTGAGGTGGGCAAAAGCGTCGCAGACGAAGTCGGTGGCCGCCGGATTCTTCGCGAGCAGCTGACCTCCCGCTTCAGCAGGCAGCACCGCCACGGCATCGTAAAGCACCGACGGCCCGCCGCCGATCTTCTGCTTCGCTTCGATCAGGCTGCCGTCATCCGCCGTCACACCACCGATAGCGGGCGCGATAACTTCCACGATGGCGCCTTCGGCTTCAATGGCTGCCTTTAGATCTTCGAAGATCAGACGATCGCTGCCATCGGTCAGCAACACCCCGACCTTACGTCCCGCAAACACCTGCGGGCCGTTCAGAATAACGCTCAACGCTTTAGACGGCTTCAGATCTGCAAGCGGCTCCTTCGCTGGCACCGCCGCAACAACCTTGTTTCGCAATCCAAGCCCCTTGGCGACACGCACGGCAAGCTTCGTGTCGATATTCGGCAAATGCGAAACCATCCGCTCCCGGATCGCCAGCCTCTCCACCTTACTCAGCTCGAAGATCAGCGCATCGGCGATGTGCCCCTGCTCCGTCTTCGTCTGGCTGATGTAGAACTGCCGAGCCTGGCTGTAGTGATCTGCAAACGTTTCCGACCGCTGCCGGATTTTCGTGCCCTGCACTGGCTCAGGAAAGGACTTAAAGCCCGTCTGGGGACTCTCGCGAGGCCCGCCGTCCGGCACGCCCCAGGAGTTCGGCTCATAGTTCACCCTGCCCTTCGGGTTGTGCATCGCCATATGCCCGTCCTGCTGGAAGTTGGCGAACGGGCACTTCGGCGCGTTGATCGGAATGTGTGTGAAGTTCGGACTCCCCAGTCTTTTTATCTGCGTATCCAGGTAAGAGAAGTTTCGGCCCTGCAACAGCGGATCATCGCTGAAATCAATCCCGGGCACGACGTTGTTCGTGCAGAACGCCACCTGCTCCGTTTCCGCGAAAAAGTTATCCACGCATCGGTTCAGCACGAGCCGACCCACCCGGCGAATCGGCAGATCCTCTTCCGGAATTATTTTTGTCGCGTCCAGAACGTCAAATGCGAATGTATCCGCGAACTCCTGGTCGAACAACTGAACGCCAAGTTCCCACTCCGGAAACTCGCCCGCCTGAATCGCATTCCAAAGATCGCGACGATGAAAATCCGGGTCCGCTCCGTTGATCTTCACAGCCTCATCCCAAATCACAGACTGCAGCCCGAGCTTCGGTTTCCAGTGAAACTTGACGAAAGTGGATTCGCCCTGCGAATTCACCAGCCGGAATGTATGGACCCCGAACCCTTCCATGAAGCGGAACGACCTGGGGATCGTCCGGTCAGACATGATCCACATCACCATGTGCATGCTCTCCGGCATGAGGGAGATGAAATCCCAGAAGTTGTCGTGAGCCGTTTGCGCCTGCGGAAAATCGCGATCCGGCTCCTGCTTCGCCGCATGAACCAGATCAGGGAACTTAATCGCATCCTGAATAAAGAAAACCGGGATGTTATTGCCCACCAGATCCCAGTTGCCCTGCTGCGTATAGAATTTGACCGCGAACCCGCGGACATCTCGCGCCAGGTCTGCCGAGCCCTTGTTACCAGCCACAGTTGAGAAGCGAACGAACACCGGCGTCTGCTCTCCCGCCCTCTGAAACAGATCGGCTGAGGTCACCGACGCCAGCGACTCATACGGTTCGAAAAAGCCGTGTGCACCGAAACCACGCGCATGCACTACCCTCTCCGGAATCCGCTCATGATCGAAATGGAAGATCTTCTCCCGGAGGTGGAAATCTTCCAGCAACGTCGGCCCGCGTGCGCCCGCCTTCAGCGAGTTCTGATCGTCCGCCACCGGCGTGCCATGTTGGGTCGTCAGCGCCGGCATACCCTCGCCCGCCGTTTGGTGCGTCTCCCCGCCGGTCCCGACCTCATTGCTGTTCGCGACGTCAGTGGCTTTTTTCACGGTCCCTTGTGCTCGTCTGGATGTGCTCATTCTGAGACGCTCCGCCTGCAATTCTGCGGCCCAAACGCACGGAAGAAGAAGATTTCCCCTCTACTGGATCACATCCGATCCGGATTTCGGTGCGGTGGCTAACGGCGAAACTCTGCCTGGGGCGCGCTGCCGGGCAGTACGGGTCCCTGACCCGCGTGAGGCTGAAACCATTGGCCCTCGTCGTGCCTTCTCTAATCAGCGGAGGTGGAATTCAAACCATGAAGTCGCTCACAATTACCGCCATAATCTTTGGAGCCATGCTGCTGCCCGGTGCGCAGGCAGCCGATGACAACAGGCAGCCAGCCTCAAAGGCCGATATCGTTGCGCGTGAAGTGCGCCATGAACTCATAATGCTGCCGAACCTGACTCTTTTCGACGACCTGTCGTATTCAATCGCCGGTGGACCCAACGGCGGTGCCATCGTCACCCTGACCGGTTCGGTCACCAGACCAGTCCTGAAATCGTCGGCCGTAAATGTCGTGAAACGCCTCGAAAGTGTCGACAGCGTCGTCGACAATATCGAGGTACTGCCCCTCTCCCCCAATGACGACCGCATCCGCATGGCCGTCTACCGCAAGGTGTACGGCGACAACGTACTCTCAACCCGCTACGGCTTCCGGGCTCAACCTACCATTCGCATCATTGTGAAGAATGGCAACGTCCGGCTCACAGGCGTCGTCGCTAATGAAGGTGACAAAAACATAGCCGGTATCCGGGCACGTGAAGCCAACGGCGTCTTCAACGTCGTGAATGATCTGAAGGTCAGCCCGGAATAGCGCGCTTGGCCGTCACGGCTGGCATTATGCCCTCGGAGAGCGAACCCGTGGTTCATTCCAGGGTTCGCTCGCAGACCCCCTGTGCAGCTGGCACACTGAGTGCTCAGCTAAACACCCGAAAGCGGGAAACAAACTCCTCCCGCCGCGCTCTCATAACGAGAAAACTTAAGGAGAACCTGTGCAGGTCATTCCCTGGCGTAACAAAGCTCCCAACGTCCACCCAATCGAGCGTGCGGTCTCGGTCGTCACTGGAGGCATGCTCTTCATCAACGGCATCCGCAACGGCGGCTTCATTCGCATGGCAGCCGGAGCAGCAATACTCGGGCGAGGCCTCACCGGTCGCTGTCACATGTACCGGCTGCTCGGCATCCATACTGCCCCCTCTGACTCGACTCTGCCTTACGAACTCGGCGTCAAGGCTCGCGCCGCTGTTACCGTCGGTCACCCCCGCCACGAGATCTACGAATTCTGGCGGCAGTTCGAGAACCTGCCGCGCTTCATGCGGCACCTCGTCTCCGTCGACCAAACAGACACCACCCACTCTCACTGGGTTGCGGAAGGCCCTGGCGGTCACACCTACGAGTGGGACGCCGAAATCATCAACGAAATCCCGGACCAGCTCATTGGCTGGAAATCGCTGCCCGGCAGCCAGATCGCCAGCGCCGGCTCTGTCCGCTTCACAGAGGCACCTGGCGACCGCGGCACCGAGATCCGCGTGGAACTGCAATACAATCCCCCTGCCGGCATCGTAGGTGCCTGGGCCTCCCGCCTTTTCGGCCGCGAGCCCGAGCAGGAAATCTCCGCCGACCTGAAGCGCCTGAAACAGTTCTTCGAAACCGGAGAAGTTGCAACTACCGCGGGACAGTCGAACGGTGTCACCCCGCTCTGTGTGGCGGCGGGCCGAACCGGCTACAACACGATGCCATCCCTCGACGAGGTGCTCCCGTGAAAGCAGCCTGCTGGTACGGCAGCGGTGATATCCGCGTCGAGACCGTCCCCGATCCACAGATCCTGAATCCTCAGGACGCCATCATCAAGGTCACCCTCACCGCCATTTGCGGCTCCGACCTCCATATCTACAACGGCTTCATCCCCGGCATGGAGCGCGGTGACATCCTTGGCCATGAATTCATGGGCGAGGTCGTAGAGGTCGGCCCCAAGGTCCAGAAGCTTAAGAAGGGTGACCGCGTCGTCGTTCCCTTCACCATCTCCTGCGGGAAATGCTTCTTCTGTAAAGCCGGCCAGTGGTCCCTCTGCGACAACACCAACCCCAACGCGGAACTCCTCGAAAAGCTCTACGGGTCCTCTGGTGGCGCGCTCTTCGGCTACTCCCACCTGTATGGAGGCTACGCCGGCGGCCAGGCGGAATACGTTCGAGTTCCCTTCGCTGACGTCGGCCCTATCGTCATCGAGAGCGACCTGACTGACGAGCAGGTCCTTTTTCTCTCCGACATTTTTCCCACCGGCTACATGGCCGCTGAGAACTGCAACATCAAACCCGGCGACACCGTGGCCATCTGGGGCTGCGGTCCCGTCGGTCAGTTCGCCATCCGCAGTGCCTACATGCTCGGTGCCTCGCGAGTCATCGCCATCGACACGTATCCCGACCGTCTCCGCATGGCACACGACATGGGCAAAGCCGAAACTCTCGACTACGCCTCAGTCTCCGTTCTGGAAGAGCTCAAAGACCTGACCGGAGGCCGCGGTCCCGACGCCTGCATTGATGCCGTCGGCCTCGAAGCCCACGGCGGCTTCGAATACGCTTACGACCGAGCCAAGCAGGCGCTCATGCTCGAAACCGATCGCCCCGGCGTTCTCCGGCGCGCCATCATGGCCTGTCGAAAAGGTGGCACCGTCTCCATTCCCGGCGTCTATGGTGGCTTTATCGACAAGATGCCCATGGGCGCCGCCTTCGCGAAAGGCCTCACCTTCAAAATGGGACAGACGCACATGCATAACTACCTCCGGCCCCTTCTCGACCGCATCGAGAGCCGCGAGATCGACCCGTCCTTCGTCATCTCCCATCGCACCACGCTGGCCGAAGCATCCTCCCACTACGCAATGTTTAATAGCCGGGAAGGCTGCACCAAAGTGGTGATGCGCCCATCATGAACATAAAGAACAGCCACCTCATCGGCGCTGGTATTGGCATCGGTGCCGCGACCCTCTGGGCGTCGCGGCGCCCGCCCGTCAGCCTCCGCGGCCAGGTCGTCTTAATCACTGGAGGTTCGCGAGGCCTCGGTCTCGCGCTCGCCCGCAAATTCGGGCACCTTGGCTGCCGCCTCGCCATCTGCGCCCGCACCGAAGACCAACTCACCTCGGCGGCGAACGGCCTCCGCGCGCACGGCTTCGAGGTCCTCGCCATTCCCTGCGATGTCTCGAAGCGGGACCAGGTGGACGCCATGGTGAGTCAGATCCGCCAACACTTCGGCACCATCGACATCCTCGTCAGCAACGCCGGCGAAATGCTCGTGGCCCCTCTTGAAAACACCACACACGCCGACATGGAACGCGCCATGGACGTCATGTTCTGGGGCGTCGTCAATCTCACGCTCGCTGTCCTCCCAGAGATGCAGGCACGAGGTGCGGGACGCATCGCAGCCGTGACATCCATCGGTGGGAAGGTCAGCGTTCCGCACCTCATTGCCTACAGTTGCGCGAAGTCTGCCGCCGTGGCCTTCTGTGAAGGACTTCGTGCCGAAATGGCCTCCAGCGGTATCTCGGTAACGACAATCGTTCCAGGCCTCATGCGGACAGGCTCGCCCGTCAACGCCAGCTTCAAAGGGAACTACAGCAAAGAAGCTGCATGGTTCAGCGTCGCCGCCACCACGCCTGTTCTCTCCATGGACGCCGACCGTGCGGCTGCTCAAATCGTCGACGCCATTCGGTGCGGTGTCGCAGAAAAAGTACTCTCGACGCCGGCAAATCTTCTAACCCGGGTACAGGGCCTTGTCCCGGGACTGGTTCCTAACCTGATGTCCCTCGTCGCCTCCATGCTGCCATCACCGACGCCGGACAAGTCCACATCCATTCGCGGCCTCGAAATCGTAAGGCGTCACGGGCGCGTCCTCAAGTACCTTACCGCCGCCAGCCGCGACGCCGGGCGTCACCTCAACCAGGCAATCTAACGGCCGACCCACACCGCGCCAAAACCAAAA
>JAOAPO010000159.1 GCA_025462945.1 Bryobacterales bacterium | reverse complement strand
CTATTCCGAAGCCGATCGCAACAGCCTGCCGGTTCGTTTTGCTGACCAGGCAATCTGTATCGGTCCGGCCCGCAGCGCTCGCAGCTATCTCGATATTCCGTCCATCATCAGCGCGGCGGAGATCACGAACGTCGATGCCATTCACCCCGGCTACGGCTTTCTGAGCGAAAACGCCGGCTTCGCCGAAGTCTGCCGCGAATCCGGCATCAAGTTCATCGGACCCACGCCGGAAGTCATCTCCGCGATGGGGATCAAGGAACGTGCGCGCGCCATCATGCAGGAACACGGCGTGCCGATCCTGCCGGGTTCCGCGGGTGTTCTCTCCAGTGCGGAAGAGGCTGAGGAACTCGCTGAGAAGATCGGCTACCCCATCATCCTGAAAGCCTCAGCTGGTGGCGGCGGACGCGGCATGCGGGTCGTGAACGAACGCTCCGAACTGGCCGGGCTCCTTGCTCAGGCGCAACAGGAAGCAGGCGCATCATTCTCCAGTGCCGACGTCTACCTCGAGAAATACATCGCTGCGCCCCGGCACATCGAATTTCAACTGCTTGCTGACGAACACGGTAATGTCGAGGTTCTCGGCGAACGCGAATGCAGTATCCAGCGCCGTCACCAAAAGCTGCTCGAAGAAAGCCCCTCCCCTGCGCTGCGCGCTGACGTTCGTGCCCGCGTCTCCGCAAAGCTGAAGGAAGCCATCAAGGCGATCGGATACAGCAACGCAGGCACGGTTGAATTTCTGATGGACGAAAAGGGTGACCTTTACTTTATCGAAGTGAACGCTCGTATACAGGTGGAGCACCCTGTCACCGAAGCCGTCACCGGGGTCGACCTGGTGAAGGCACAGATCCGCATCGCCGCTGGCCACACGCTGCCCGATATCCTCGGCGGCCCGATCGTCCCCTTCGGCCACGCCATCGAGTGCCGCATTAACGCGGAGAACCCCGAAACGTTTGCTCCCAGCCCCGGTCGTATCACGGGCCTGAACCTGCCCGGCGGCATCGGTATTCGCGTCGACACGCACGCGTATCAGGACGGGATCATACCGCCGTACTACGATTCACTGGTCGCCAAGCTGATCGCACATGGCCGCGACCGCGCTGAAGCGATCGCCCGCATGAAACGCGCTCTCGATCTGTTCGTGGTGGAAGGGATTCACACCTCCATCCCCCTGCACAAGCGCATCCTGAATGAACCCGACTTCGTCGCGGGCAACTTCGACACGAACTTCATCAAGCGCTGGGATGTAGTCCGCCCGAAATGAACCCCGGGGTTCACTTTGGAACGATCATCCGCTGAGTTTCGAGACATATGTTCTATAACTAACGATTCGCGGCGCCGCAGAACTTTGGCATACCAGTTGCTCACAGCGGTGGCGTGCAGAGCACGGGTATTTATGGCTCAGTCAGCGGCGAGAAAACCACTTCAACGTCCAATCCTTCCAGTTGTAAACTCCCCAATTAGACCTCAGTCACCCTCCACAAATCCCCCTCGCCGCGGCTGAGCCCGTTAACTCTCAGACTTCCCGTATACTGAGGATCGAGTGCAGACTCGCCGCCTCATCTCTCGCTTCTTCGCCGCCGCATTCGTCATCGTGGTGTTGCAGCAGATTGCCGCGGCACCAGCGGTTCGCACTCCGGCGGGGGCTGCGCAGCGGGCTTTACAAACTGCCGTTTCCCGGCAATGTACCGATGCAGTCGAGCCAGAAAAGATTTCCCAGGCCTGGTCGATCAGCTCACTCGGCATTGGCCCGCCGAGTCTCAAGCCGTCCTTCGGTCCCGAGTGGTTCTTCTCCATCTATCGCTTTCAGCGTCCACCCCCTTCCGTCTAAACCGCGGCCCTCGCTCGCTGACGCTGCAGACCACTCTGGGTTAGACCGAAGGATACATGACAGGCTTTTTACGTTCTCTCTTCCCGCGCCTTGATGTGGATGAAGCGGTCGTCGTTCGCATTAACAAGCTTCGCCACGAATGGACCGACCTGAGCGACGAAGCTCTACGCGAGAAGTTCGCGTCGGCAACCACCATCGAGCAGGTGATCGCAATCTCTGCCATCGCCGCCGAGCGACTCTTGCACGAACGGATGTTCGACGTGCAACTCCGCGGTGCTCTGGCTCTGGCGCGAGGAAGCATCGCGGAGATGCAAACCGGAGAAGGCAAGACACTCACCGCCGTACCCGCTGTCCTCTGGTACGCTCGCGGCGGCGCGGGAGTCCACGTGATGACCGTGAACGATTATCTGGCCACGCGTGACGCTGAATGGATGGGGCCGATCTACAAGCTGCTGGGCTTTACGTGTGGCAGCATCCGGCAAGGCATGTCACCGGCGGATCGGCGCGCTGCTTACGCCTGCGACATCACTTACGCAACCGCCAACGAAGTCGGTTTCGACTACCTCCGGGACCAGATCGCCCTCCGTCCGCAAGACCGTGTGCAGCGTGGCTTCGCCGCGGCACTAGTGGACGAGGCAGACTCCATCCTCATCGACGAAGCCCGCATTCCGCTCGTCATTGCAGGCGGCGAAGAGAGCGAATCGAACCTCGTCATCCGGGCCGACCGCGTGGTCCGCGAACTTGTGCGAGGCGTCCACTATCGGATTGAAGAGCATGGGCGGAACGTCAATTTCACCGACGCCGGAATCCACTTCGTCGAGGCTCGCCTCGGGTCGGGGAACCTCTATGAGCCGGAGAATCTCGCCACGCTCACGGCCGCGCAGGACGCGCTGCACGCCCACGCTCTCCTTGACCGCGACGTCGACTACCTAATCAAAGATGGGCAGGTCGAATCGGTAGACGAGTTCAAAGGACGCATCGCGCAGGATCGCCGCTGGCCAGCTGGTCTCCACACCGCAGTCGAGGTGAAGGAAGGGGTCGCGGTCAAGTCGCAGGGCCGCGTCTTCGGCTCCATCACTCTCGAGAATCTGCTTGCTCTCTACACCCACATCGCCGGCATGACAGGAACGGCTTCTACCCAAGCCGACGAACTCGCGCGCATTTATAAGCTCGGCGTGGAAGTGATTCCGACCAACTGCCCGATGATCCGCATCGACTATCCGGACAAGGTCTACCGCACCATGCGGGACAAGCACGAAGCGCTGCTGGACGAGATCGAGACCGTCCACCAGACCGGACGGCCAATACTCGTGGGAACGGCCAGCGTCGCTGAGTCCGAGCATGTGAATGCGCTGCTGAGTGACATCCCGCATCAACTTTTGAATGCGCGAGACGAAGCAAGCGAAGCCGCCCTCATCGCACGCGCCGGCGAGCGCGGCGCAGTCACCATCTCCACCAACATGGCCGGTCGCGGCACCGACATTCGTCTCGGGCCAGGTGTTTCGGAACTTGGCGGACTCCACGTCATCGGCACGAACCGGCACGAAGCCCGTCGAATCGACTTCCAGCTTCGCGGACGCGCCGGGCGGCAGGGAGACCCCGGTTCCTCGCGCTTTTTCGTCTCGCTGGAAGACGACATTGTGCAGCGGTATGGGGAAGCTCTGAGCAGCACCGAAGGCACTCTGATCTCCCCAGAAAGGATGCGCGCGCTGGCTACTCCTGAAGCGGTCCAAAGAGTCGTCGAAGGCAAGTATCTTGAGATCCGCATGTTTCTGAGCAAGTACGAGGGCTCTATTGAAGGGCAGCGG
>JAOAPO010000158.1 GCA_025462945.1 Bryobacterales bacterium | reverse complement strand
CTGCAGGTACTCGGCAAACAGCCGGAGGTGGTAGCGCTGAATCGCGGCGCACTTCTCCATCTTCACCGGATCGTTTTGGTGAGGAGTGAGTGGAGGGTGTGGCTCCCGAATTCCGATCTCCGGATAGGAGCGGCCGGTCTGCTCGCGCCCGTACATGAACGTAATCACGCGTGTCAAATCGGATTGGTACGCCAATAGCTGCAGGTCGTAAAGCAGGCGGACGTGATCTTCGAATCCGTCCGGAATGCCGGCAGGGCGCTGCACATCAGGCATCTTTTTACCGCTCTGCTCTTCCGCTTTCTCGATCTGTCTCTCCACATCACGGAGCGAGGCGAGGTAGTCATTCACCTTGCCGTTATCGGCGGGACCGAGTTTCTGCTTCAGTTGTTTGACGCGATCGGTGACCGAGTCGAGAATGCTCCGGTCCTGCCGGAGACGCGACGCGCGCACCTGAGGGTCTGTGCTGTCGCTGGAACCGAAGAGTCGCTCGAACACCACCCGCGGATTATTTTCAGCCATGAGCGGCATCGTCGGTGTAAGCCACGACAGCGTGCTGCTGTACGCGCAGCTATATCCCGTGTCACACGATCCCATGAGGCTGTTGTCATCGACGGTCAGTTGCAGTGAGGATATCTGCGTCTCACGCTCAAAGGCGTGCGCCGCGATCTGGTCTATCGACATGCCATTCTTAACGACGCTGTCGGACTTACGTACATGCACACCAGTCAAGTACGTTCCTGAGGCACGCGAATGGTCGCCGCCACCGTCGCCCAGCGCCTCCGCCTGATCGCTGAACAGACCAGTGATTACGGTCAGCTTGTCTTTGAACGGCTGTAGCCCGGCGAGCGTGGGCGATAACGCGAAATTACTCCCGACGCCTGTTGGCAGCCACTTATCGTAGATAACGCCATTGGGATGATAGACAACCCCGAGGCGCCGGACAGCTTTGGGTGCGGCCGACATCGCGGGGATCATCGCATCGAGTAACGGCAATGCGACCGCCGCTCCGATGCCGTGAAGGACCGTGCGGCGCGACAGAGCTTTCTTTGTGACGATCATGAACCTGATCTCCTCATTTGGAATGGCGCGCTCTTCACGATTCCGAGAATGACTGATGACCAACGGTAGTCATCAGGAGCAGCGCTTCGTACAATGCCACGGATCGCGGGTGCGTCGTAATATTCAGTGCCGCGGCCCAAAGCGTAGGTCAGCAGCTTTCCCGTCACCGCACGGACGAACTGTTGCTTCTGAGCAACAAGCGCGTGCTGGAGTTCTGCGGGACCTCCCACTTTCGTGCCGTCCAGCAGCACCCCGGACGTGTCTATAGGCCTTCCCGCCTGAGTGGTGCGCCATTGCCCGATGGCGTCGAAGTTTTCCAGGCTGAATCCCAGCGGGTCCATACGCGCGTGACAACTGGCGCAGGCGGGATTCTTGCGGTGGTTCTCCAGCATCTCACGAACGGTTTGGGGCTTGGTCACGTCGCCGCTCGCTTCCAGTGCAGGAATGTTCGGAGGCGGAGGAGGCACGGGCGCAGAAAGAATGTTCTCCAAAAGCCATTTTCCGCGTATGGTAGGCGAGGTACGCGAAGGATATGATGTCACTGCGAGGACGCTCGCTTTGCCCAGTAGTCCGAAGCGGTTCTGGTCCGTGAGCGTCACCGGGCGGAAAGAACTCCCGTAGATACCGCTGATTCCGTAGTGTCGCGCGAGTTGCTGGTTCAGAAAGGTCCGGTTCGACGTCAGCAGGCCAACGATGCTTTGGTCTTCCTTAAGCTGAGCGTCGAGAAACAACTCGATCTCCTGGACGAACGCAATCCGCAGGTTGTCATCAAACCACGGGAATTTCGTATTCTCTGGCTTCAGCAGCCACACATTGCGAGTCTGCAGCCACTCGTCGAAGAAATTCTGGACCAGTGAAGTTCGCGCCCTCGGCTCAGCGAGCATGCGCCGCACCTGACTTTCGAGAACCGATGGTTCATGCAGCTTGCCGTCGATCGCGGCCTGCAATAACTGCTCGTCCGGGATGCTGCTCCACAGGAAAAATGAGAGACGCGAGGCAAGTTCGAGATCGGAAATGCGATGGACCTCGCCCGGAGCGGCCTTCACTGGATCAAACTCAATCCGATACAGAAAGTCCGGGCTGACCAGCACGCGCTCTAGTGCCGCGCGGATCCCGGCATCGAAATCGCCCACGACTCGCGCTTTTCTGTAGAAGGCGAGTAGTGTCTCCACGTCATCATCGGTTGCGGGTCGACGATAGGCGCGCCGCGCCAGTCTCGACAGGATCCTGGTCGCGCACGAGATCTCGTCCTGGCTACTGGCGGGATGGCACACGAAAAGGAGCCGCCGGACCTCCGAATTCGTGGGTACCTGGGGTTGATACGGACCGCCGATGAGCAGTGACGAAATGGCCACGGGAGCGCTGGGAACGTCGGATTCGCGGCTGGAGATGGGGATGTGATCCGGACCGAGGCTTTCGGAGTGGGCAGCCTCAGATTTGACGATGGTAGCGACGATTTTGCGGGAGCCGGCCTTCAGGGGCACACGCACCTGCAAGCCCTCCTCTGCGCTATTCAGGAGGGTTTTTCCCGAAGAATCGTCGGCCGAGGAAGCGCTGCGCGTGGCTGCGGCAAACTCCGGGCCGCCGCCCAATTTGAATTCCCTGACGAGCTTTCCGTCTACCCTGATCTCAAACTGATTCGCGACGTCCAGGCCGCGTATCACGCCCTGATTCGTCCTTTGCAGACGAAGTTTAATGACGTACTCTCCGTCAAGCGGGAAATAGTGCTGCGCAGCGATTCCACCTCGTGATCCAAGCGGGAAATCCTCGCCCAGACGCTCCGACTGGCCGAGATACGTCTGTTCGTTGGAGTCGCCCTTGAGAGCGCCATAGCGCTGGACTTCAGGGGGAAGCGCCGGGTCTCCAATCGCCAGGCGCGCGATCTTCGTCGCAGCCAACAAGTACCGGTCGAGCAGCGCCGGCTGCATGACGAGCGCGTCGGCGTTCGTGTCAAAGCCGTAGGCCTGCTCATCCGGAGGCAGCAGTTCCGCTGCATCGACTTTAACCCCAATCAGGTCGTGAACGGCGTTGGAGTATTCGGTTCGATTCAGCCGGTGCAGCTCAGCAGGACGGCCTGGATTGACATGCGCTGCGGCTGCCCTGTCGAGTTCCGATTCGAGCCACCCGGCCACTTCGTCGTATTTCGTATTATCCGGCCGCGGGAGGCCAACGGGCGGCATCGATCGGCTGCGCAGCTTTACAATCACTTTTTCCCAAGTCTCGGCGGACTTGGATACATGCTCAGCGTCAGCCGAATCCAATGCGACATCGGCCGTCTTGACCTTCTGGTTATGGCAACCCACGCAGTACTTGTTGACCAGTTCCCGAGCCATGGAATTGCGCACCGGGGCGGGCGTGACACGCGCCTGAAATGCCGACGTCTCTGACGACGCCGCGATGACGCACGCCGCAAGCAGCGCTGTTCCTGCCAAATACGAATGTCGGCCGCGCGTCATTGCTTTTCGTCCACCTCAGCCAGACATTTGTTTTGGGCAAGGCAGGGGTGTCCAAGCTTCGGGTCGGCCCCGCGCTTTAACAGCAGATCAGCCCCGTCCTTGTTGTAGAGGACACCGCCCAGTCGATCGCCTTGTCCCGAGGCTGCGAGCCACGGCGTAATACCAGCTCGGCTCACCGCATTCACATCGACGCCGAGGTCGATAAGCTGGGCCAGCAGCGTATTCCAGCCGCGATAGGCAGGGCTGAATAACGCGTTCTCGCCAAAGGTAGTCGACCCCTTGGGATCGAGCCCAAGATCAAGCAGAAACCTGACTGCAGCGAGAGCCTGTTCTTCTGTAACCGCGCTATCGCCTACCAGATGATTCAGGCCGGTTGCGGCCATCAGCGCGTTCGTTTTAGTGCCCGTGACCAGCTTAGGGTCTGCCCCGGCCGCCAGCAACACCTGCATCATCTCGAGATCGTCAACGGAACTAGCCAACAGAAACGGTGTTGCGCCGTTCACATCCGTGTAGCCGCCACCGACGGGCGGACGCCGCTTCATCCGGGCATTCGGATCGGCGCCGTGCGCCAAAAGTGCCTTCACGAGCGTTAGCTTTTCGCTGCGGTCCGGGATTCCGGACATTGCGTCTTCGAAGCCATACACTGGATTAGAACTGCCATTTTCCCAGGTGGTGACAGCCCAATGCAGCGGGGTGAAACCAGCATCCGGTATGTTAGGGTCGGCGCCGTGGTCAAGCAGAAAAAGAGCAAGGGCGACCTTGGATCTCACCGTCGCAACCAGCAGGGGAGTCAGACCCGACGTCTGCGCATTTCCCTTGCCCGATCGAACCGCTGACACAACACCGCCTGCGCGACCCGCAGTTGGAGTGGCCGCTGCTTCCGATGCTTGGGGCTCACCCGGCTGCGTACGAACATTGATGTCCATGCCCGCCGCGAGCAGCAGGCTGACGATCTCCTGGTCCCCTTCCCGGGCTGCGAAATGCAGTGCCGTGAAACCGTTTCGCGTACGGGCTTTGACATCCGCATTCGCCGCGATGAGCGTTTTCACCACTGCGGGGTGGCGCTCCGACGCCGCCCACATCAGCGCTGTCTGGTGCGCGACCGGCTCCTTTGCGTTTACGTCTGCGTCGCGCGCGATCAGGGACTGAACAGCTTCCACGCTGCCGCTCATTGCACAGGTCATGAGCGGTGTCTCGCCCGTGGCAATCGGTGTATTGGGTTTGGCGCCCGAGCTTAACAGCAGTCGAACAAGCGCCCCGTTTCCGTTCGTGCATGCCTGCGACAGCGGAGTCATCTTGAAGTCGTTAGCGGCGTTAGGGTCAGCGCCGCTTCGGAGCAGCGATTCCGCGGTCTTGAGATCATTCCAATGCGCTGCCCAGAGGAGAGCCGTCGAGCCGTCGGAGGACCGGGCGTTCACGTCGGTGCGTTCGCTCACTAATGCCAGCACCCTCTTGTGATCCTGGTTTTTTGCCGCCTCAACGAGTGGGAGGTCAGCGGCCCGAGATGTAATGGCAGCCCCGAGAACGAGTGTTGCGGCCAATGTGCCCACCCGGCCGCTCTTCTTACCTCGGTCTGACATGAGCGGTCTCCTCGCGATGAAACTCTGCGGACTTCAACAAGGCAGCCCCAACGTGCTGATGTGTCGAACCCGAACCAACTTCCACCTGGCTGCGGGGCAGCCACAAGGAGCCAAACGCATCAGAAGATACTATGTCCGCGCCGGACTTAGTTGCCTGTTGAACCCGCATAGCGCCTGTAAAGATTTTATACTGTCTGGACGGTATTGACTGATGGGAATAGCTGAATAACGGAAGCTTTTACACGGCTTCCGCGCGTCACTTTTGTGGGGGCGACCCCGGCGTTTGCCCTCGAACAGTGACCTGCATCCGGATACCCTCGGGATCATAGAACTCGTTCAGAGTTCCGTCTTTCGACAATTCTGCTTTAGCTCCCAGGGACTTGATCACCTTCAGCACTGCCGGAGCGTCGAAGTTCTCCACCAACGCGCTGAAGTGGTCGATTCGCGGAGGTTTACCGGGCGCAGGAGTGTAGATTCGCAATCTGGTATCTCCCGCAAGAAAGAGCGGCTGCGGATTGCCCCCAGGCTCGTCAATCGGCTTCCCAAACAGCTTTCCGTAGAACTCGACGGCCCTGGACGTATCGCCGACCTGAACCGCGATGTGATGCATTCCGACGGCCTCAAACAGCCTTCCTTGTTCAGGGTACTTGTCCGGTACGGCTTTGTTCAACAGCTTCCAGGACTGGTCGGCACAGATCTGAATGCGATTCCCATCCGGGTCGGTTACGAAGAGTTCGCCCTCTGATTCTGCCGCTTTAATCCCAACGGCATCGAGCGCTGTCCTGATGGCGGCTGCATTGAAGTTGGCAACTCCAACGGCGAGGTGGTTTATGCGCGGCGCTTGTCCGGCTGGCGCGGAAGCGATCGCAAGGTGGCACGGCCCCAGTCGCAGGTAGCGTCCGGGCGAGTTGCTGACCTTCACAACCTCGTTGCCGAACAAGCGGCGGTAGTACGACAATGCTTTATCCACATCGCCGACATCCAGAGCGACATGATCTACCCGGATTGCCTGGATAACTCCCGCAGTGCTGGCGGCCACCGATGGCCTGGATCCGCCGGCGGCGCCCAGGAGCCAGAGTGCGGCTCTCCTCGTAATCGGATTCATCAGGAAATCGTGCTCCTCATCACGGCGCAAGTAGCGGACCCGATCCCGATCACCTGTATGCCTTGTCGTCCAAATGAGTCAAATCTGTTCCCTCTTTCAAAACTCCGACAGTTACGATCCCAAACGTAAATACCGTGGTGCCAGGTTCCAGATGACCGCCGAAGGCTTTATCGGGGGTAGCCAGTGAAATGTGAGCGTGGATCCTGCCGTCCATGATGTAGCCATTCATGCTGATCACGTCTGCGGGCATATTCGGATCTTTCACGAACACATTTTTCGAAGGAAATTCGCGGTTGCTTACCTGGTGGATATGGTAGCCGCGGACGCCGCCCGCTCCGGCAAGTATCACGGCGTTTTTGATCTTCTCCGTCTTTACCATCTTCTCGAGGCCCGCCAAAAGATCGGTATTGTATTTGAATCGGAAGATGAGGACGCGCTCGAATTGTGTCGGGATAGCGTACACGTCGGGAACCTTGTCGCTATTGGCCTTCGCGTCATCGGCAGGATTAGGCGCGGCATTGACGATCTCCCGGCGTGTCTCCTGCGCCATCGCTGCGGCGCTCAGTACAAAGATAATGAAGAGTGTTTTCATGTTTGATTTCCAATTGGGATTGTCAGACTACCAGACGATTTTCGCCGCTACCTGAATGATACGGCCCGGCTGCGCGCTCAGGATCCGACCGAAACTGCCGGAAGAGACCGACGTACTGGGCTGATCGAAACGCGCGTGATTGAACGCGTTGAAGAACTCGCCGCGAAGCTGCATCTTGATTTGCTCTCGCAGTGGGATCTCTCTGATCAGCGTGAAGTCGGTATTGTTAGTGCCGGGTCCGTTGAGAATGTTACGACCGGCGTTTCCGTAGATCCCGCGGGGCAGCTGTGCGATCGGAACGAAGGCGGCCGTATTGAAGTAACGATTGACATAGTCGTTGCGTGTTGGACGATCCACCGCAAGGTCGTTGTACGTCACGCCCGGAATCAGTTGCGCATGCTGCAGTCCGGTCTGTCCCGTTCCGTTCAGCGCAATATCAGTGCCCATGACAAAGTTGAGAGGAGCGCCGGACTGAATGCTGTGCAGCGCACCGATACTCCAGTCGGCCAGAAGAGCGTTCGCCACCCGATTTGTGAATTTGTGGTCCTGGGTCCAGAGCCAGCTCAGGTTGAAAACATGAGTGCGGTCAAAGTTTCCACGACCTTTATCTGCGTTGATATCGAATGGATTACCGTTCCCCGGAGTCAGGCCCGCCTCGGGAGCCACGACGTTGTCTATGGCCTTCGCGAAGACGTACGAGGTGAGGAAAGAGAAGCCGTGGCTGAACCGCTTGTTCACCTTGATCTGAGCGCTGTGATAGCCCGAACGATAGTCGTTGCCGAGGATTCTGGACTGCGGGTTGAAGAGCCCGATCGTTTCCGGAAAGTAAACGCGGTTGTTTACATTCTGAGCTGAAGGCGCCGCGCCAGTAATCGGATCTGTCTTGAAAACCGCTGCGTTCCAGTGACGATGTCCTTCAAGTTTCTGTGCGAGCTTACCCGCATAGGTCAACTCCAGTGCCAGATCGTTCGTTAACTGTCGCTCAATCGTGAGATTCAGGGATTGCGTGTAAGGCACAACCAAATGCGTGTCGGTGGTTACGAGGTTGGCGGGTAAAGGAAAAGCACACTGGACGCCGGGCAACTTCGCAATCGGTACGCAGCCAAAATTACCCGGCAGGGTACCCGAGGGCGGCAGCGGTCTGTTCAGTGAACCATAGGGGTTGTCAAGCCGGCCTCCGTTCAGCAAATCAGTGCCGGCGAACGGGGCTTCGGAGGTATGGACCACATTGGCGCTCAGTTGCGCGAAGAAGATGCCGTAGCCGCCGCGAACGCTCGTCTTTCCGTTGCCGAAGACGTCCCAGGCGAAACCAGCGCGGGGCCCCACGTTGTTGAGGTCGTCAAAGGACAATTTGCCGTTCGCGGGAAGGCCAGGATCTCCCGGAAAAAGTACGCCCGGAAGTGAGTCAGGATGCACAGTTGAGCGCACAGCGAAATTACCCACGCTGGTGGAGGAGTGCCGTTGATACTTTTGATCCCACGCCTGGTAGGGTTCCCACCGGGTGCCCAACGTCACGGTCAAACGGGGCAGGATTTTGAATTCGTCCTGCACGAAAAAGAAGTTTTTCCACTGCACGGGATCGCTTCCCGGCTGCCCGAACACAACGCTCATATTGTCAAAGACGCCGAGCGCGTAGTCGGCGAGAGCGTTCCCCGTAGCCGCGCCGCTAAATGTCACGCTGCGAGTATTGGTGAACGCGGTGTTCAACGCGAAGTCCACCTTGTACAGTTCGTAGCCCCACTTCACGATATGACGTCCTTTGATCCACGTCATCGTGTCCCGACCGTGCCAGTTCACGTAATTCTGGCCGTTTGGATTGGCAGGCGCCAGCGTGAAAAAGCCACTGACCGTGGTAGTGATTCCGGCGTTGTTGAGACCGGCAGGAATCGGGATGCCGAGACTCGCGGGAGTATAAGTCTTGTTGGGTTCGTCTGACGAACCTGACTTGAGGTAGTCTACAGTGCCCTCATTCAAAAGAGTGGGACTGAACGTATAAGTGCTGGTCACCGCATAATTCCTGTTGTTCACGTGGCGGTTCCCCGTGACGAAAGGCTGGATCGTCCCATTGGCAAAAGTCTGCTGATACGAGTCGGCGAAGAAATGCCCGTAGAGGGCCAGCTTCGAACTGCGAATGTAATCAACTCGGCCCAGATAGCTGTAGTTTCCAGAGGGCGTGTTGATCTGGGATACATACGTGCCCGCGGCAGAGTGGGGAACGAACTGGTCCAGGATGTTTTTGGCGGCCGGGCTCAGGCATCCTGGCAGGATCACGTTATTCTGTACGCATAGACGCCCCGCAGAATCTGTCAGCGGATTCCCTGTCAGGGGATCGTTCGGATTGCGGAGTCTCGCTGTGACACTGGTAAAATCTCCGGCGCGTTGCTGGTCGGTTGGCACCAAAGCCTGGGCCGAGCCCGATTGCGGACGATTCCAAAGCTTTTGATAATAGCCAAAAACGAAGAGCTTGTCTCTTCGCAAAGGACCGCCAGCAGCGGCACCTGTCTGGTTCTCGCGAAGGGTAGGCCGGGTGGGCTGAAAGAAGCTACGGGCGTTGAGCTTGTCATTGCGTAGAAACTCCCACGCCGCCCCATGGAAGGTGTTGGTCCCCGCCTTTGAAGTTACAGAAACCTGGCTTCCAGCGCTGTTCCCATATTCGCTGCCGAAAGCATGGGTCTGAATGCGCACCTCCTGAACTGCGTCAGGCGGCGGGAAGTTCAACCCTGTACTCTGTCCGAAGTGGGTGAAGTTCGCACCGTTGAACGTGAAGTTATTGTCCACGGCCCGACCGCCGTTTACAGACATGCTGGGTCCTGTGCGCGTGTTGGTCATTTCCTGAGGCGCGAACACGTTGGTGACGCCGGGAAGTATACCCGCGAGACCGATGACGTTGCGGCCGTTAAGCGGCAAATCCTGGACGCGTCGGTCGTCAATCAGCGCGGAAAGGGTCGAGTTGTTCGTGTTCACCAATGTAGCGGTACTGGATACCGTAACTTCCGACTGCACGGCACCGATGGTCAGTTCCAGGTCGAGGCGGAGGCTCTGCCCCGTGGTTAGCGATACACCTGTCTGCACCTGCCGCTGAAATCCGTCCTTCTCCGCCTGGACGACATACACACCGGGGGGCAGAGCCAGGAGTTCGTACGACCCACTGTCGTCGGACACGGTCGTTCTCTTCAGCTGCTGCGCTGATGAAGTGGCAGTGATGCTCGTGCCTGGAATGGCTGCTCCAGAAGAGTCTCTCGCATAACCACTGATCCGGGCGGCGACCTGGCCGTTCAGCGGGCAGATTGCGAGCATCAGAAACGCGGCACAGACTAAGCCAATAGAGCGCATATAGTAATTGATCCTTGCGGGTATGTTTCTGGAACCGTGTTGCTTACGGTCCCGGTAAACCAGTCAGGAAGATGGTTCGTCGAGATCGTTCACGGTCACAGGCCGTTCGAATAGTTTATACCAGAACTCATGGCTCGGGCCGATGATCTGATGACTATTACCCCGCTCCGGCATCCAGATCGTCAGCGCTCCATTTATCGCTCCATGGGTCGAGGCTTGCAATCACGGCCGCCGCGCTAGTCCGTTTACGTCTCTTTGCCCGCCTCCCCGGGGACTGTTTCGGGCTCAATCCCCGCACAGGCGATGGGCCGCAGACCAGGACAACAAACAATGATCCGTGCTCACCACGTTTTCAGTGGCGACGAAAAGTTCGTGGAAGAACTCCGAGGGAACGTGGGAGTGACAACCGACGGCACCACTGCGTGCCCCTCGGAAAGTCGACAAATTTGCTGGCGGACGAAGCCGAATTGCGCGGCCACGACGGTCAAAAGAAGGCGTTGCTCAGAGCGCTTTGAGTGCCGTCTTGAGTCGAGGGTCAGCTTCATCGCGCAGAGAGGCGTGACTCGCAAGAAGGGGAATCATCCAGCAACTTCATTTGCCGGATTGACTCAGCCGTAAGGCTCTGATAGCTTCTCTGCCAGTCGCACTCGGAGGCCACATGAAGCTCTTACTAAGGATTGTTGCTGCGTTTGCTTTGGCGTCGGCCTTTGACGTCACGATCGCCTCCGCGCAGAGCGACAGAGGCACCATCACAGGTACAGTTTCGGATCCCGCTAACGCCGTTGTTCCGAACGCGGAGATTGTTGCAGTGAACGCCGATACGGGCGCGCAGTATCAAACGGTAACTACCGGAACGGGTAACTACACGCTGCCATCGCTTCCCGCAGGGATTTACAGTGTGGCGGCGGCGGCGGCGGGCTTCAAGAAACTAACGCAGAGCGGCATTCGAGTCGAGGTAGCCCAGACGGCTCGCATTGATCTGTCACTCCAGGTCGGCGCCACCTCGGACTCAGTCACAGTCCAGGCAGACGCAACATTGCTGAGGACAGAGAGTGCTGAGCAGAGCACGACCATCAGCTCAGAAAGAATCAACGGGCTACCTCTCAATTTCGCCGGGACGCAGGGCGGTGCGATTCGTAATCCACTCGCATTCGTGACGCTGGCGCCAGGGGCGTGGATTCAGCCGGGCAGCCAGAACACCATTCGTATCAACGGCGCACCGAATACATCATTCAAGATCATGCTCGAGGGGCAAGACGCAACCAACGGGCTGACGCAGGCGACGACGAACCACAATCAACCATCGGTGGAAGCGATTCAGGAGTTCACTTTGCAGACGAGTAACTTCGCGGCGGAGTACGGACAGGTGAGCGGCGGCTTGTTTAACTTCACGGCGAAGTCCGGAACGAACCGCTTACACGGAGCGGTATACGACTACTTCGTTAATGAGGCACTCAATGCCGGGCAGCCGTTCACTGACACCGGTGACGGCCGTCTGGTGCGCGCGCCGGACAAGAAGAACGACTTTGGGGGCACGCTGGGGGGGCCGGTGGTGATCCCGAGACTGTACAACGGACACGACAAGACGTTCTTCTTCTTCAATCTGGAAGCCTATGTGGATCGCAAGGTCACCACCGGGCAGGCTATTACGCTTCCCACACTGGCAATGCGAAACGGCGACTTCAGCTCAGTACTGACCAGCCGTCAGCTGGCTGTGGACCCGCTGGGACGGGCCATTCTGGAAAACACCATCTACAATCCGGCTACCCAGCGGGTTCAGAACGGGGCAGTGGTACGAGATCCCTTCCCTGGCAATGCGATACCGAGGAGTGTGCAGGATCCGGTCGCGCTGAAGATACAGAATTTGATTCCGCTGCCTACCAGCGCAGGAGTAGTGAATAACTACCAGCTGTTTGCGCCCAATCCGCGAACTCAGATTATCGACGGCATCAAGGTGGATCACAACTTCAGTGGCAACTCGAAAGTGTCTTTCTACATCCAGCACTACACAAGTCATGAATACAGCAGTCCGGACGGGCTGCCAGTGCCGATCACTGCGTTTCGAGATAAGAATGTCTCCTCGACCACGTTCAGGCTGAACTACGACCTGACGGTTACACCTACATTTTTGATTCATGCCGGCATCGGGGAACAGCGCTTCCACAACCCGGACACCTCGCCGCCGAGCGTCCTGGAGTACGATGCCGTGGGTCAACTCGGACTCGTCGGCAGCGCGACGAGCCCTGCCGGCTTCCCCAGAATCAATGGCCTGCTTGCGACCCTGGGGGGCTTCGGCGGCACTACGGCCAACAGTCTTGGCCCGTCTAACGCGAACTCTTACTACACCGATAAGCCGACGGCCGTGCTGAATGGAACCCTGGTTCGAGGCAACCATACCTATAAAGCGGGAGCCGAGTTCCGGATAGACGCATTCACCGACCGCAATACCAGGGGGGCACAAGGAATTTACACGTTCAGCAACATCGAATCGGGACTGCCCTCCACCAATGGGCAGGGTCTCGGGGGCGGAGCGGTAGGTTTCCCTTACGCGAGCTTCCTGCTGGGAGCTGTGAATAACGCGAACGTGAACAGTCCTCAAGATCCACAATTCCGGAAGCAGGCGTGGTCAATGTTTGTTCAGGATGCGTGGAAGGTGACGCGCAGCATAACCCTGGACTACGGTCTTCGCTACGACCGTCAGAGCCAGGGCAGTGAGATCCACGACCGACTGGCCGAGTTCTCGCCGACGACACCGAACCCGTCGGCGGGCGGCCTGCCGGGTGCTACGATCTACGCCGGCGACGGCCCGGGACGCTGTAACTGCAGCTTCACCAGGACCTATCCTTACGCCTTCGGACCGCGGCTGGGCGTCGCCTGGCAGATTGACTCGAAGACAGTGTTGCGCGCGGGCTGGGGCATCACTTACGGCACTACCGGATCGTACAACTACATCACAAATTCACCCATTGTCGGAGTGGGTTTCAACCAGCTGGTGTTTACTTCACCGTCATTCGGGGACCCGGCTCTATTGCTCCGCGACGGGCTGCAGTACAACCGGTCTGAATTATTCTCAGCCTCGCTCGATGCAGGGGTGAGGCCGAACAAGGGGCAGATTAACGGCCCGCCGTACTGGATCGACCCGAATGGAGGGCGGCCGCCGAGAATCATGCAGTGGAGCGTAGGGCTGCAACGGCAAATCACGACCGACTTACTGGTAGAGGCCGCCTATGTCGGGAACCGGGGTGCATGGTTGCAGGCAAACTCGCTCAACGATCTGAACGGGCTGAAGCCGGAGCGAATCGCTTCATTCGGGCTCGACATCAACAGCGCCGCGGACCGAACTCTGCTGACGTCGCGTCTTGATTCGCCCCTGGCCCAAACGCGGGGCTTCAGGGGGCCGTATGCAGAATACCCGCTCGCTCTGACGGTGGGCCAGACGTTGAGGCCGTTTCCGCAGTTCGGAAGCATCCCGGTGTTCTGGTCGCCGCTCGGCAACAACTGGTACGACTCGTTACAGGCGAAGGTGACGAAACGGTACTCGCATGGTTTCACGGCGAGCATAGCGTTTACCTGGCAGAAGGAACTGGTGTCGGGCGCCGAAGCGGAAACAGGCGGGGCCGTGCCTGTGAATGACGTTTATAACCGCAAGTTGCAGAAGTACATCTCCTCCTTCTCGCAGCCGCTGGTTTTTGTGACCGGCTTCAATTATCAGTTGCCGGCAATTGGAAGCAAGAAGTGGATGAGAGCGGTCGTACGCGATTGGACTGTGGGGGGGATTCTGCGTTATGCGAGCGGGCTGCCCATTCTGGTACCGGCCGCGAACAACGCGCTGAATTCGTTATTGTTCCGAAATACCAGCTCTGCCACCTTTGCCAACCGGGTGCCGAACGAACCGCTGTTCCTGCAGGATCTGAATTGCCATTGCTTCGATCCCAACACGACGTTCGTTTTGAATCCGAAAGCCTGGGCGGACCCTGCCGCTGGCCAGTTTGGCACATCGGCACCTTATTACAACGACTACCGAACGATACGGCGTCCGGACGAGTCGCTGAGTGTCGGCCGGATCTTCCCGATCAAGGAAGGCATGACATTTCAGGTTCGCGCCGAGTTTTTCAACCCGTTTAACCGCAACTATCTGAACAACCCTGATTCAACTAATGCGGCGGCCACGCAGAGAGTCACGAACGGGCAGATTGTCTCGGGCTTCGGCAGGATCAACACGGGATCGACGTTCCAGTCGCCGCGCAACGGTCAGCTTGTGGCGCGGTTCCAGTGGTGAGCGGGTTCACCGGTCCACCCGACAACCAGAATCGAATGATCAATGAGGTCAGCTCCGATTCGACCGAACCATGTGGGAGAATCCCCGATCTGGAGCCTCAATGGGTCAGTATGAGTGGCTGGAACGTAAACCCTGGTTCGTCGAGCCAGGGGCGTCGAACGCCGCCCAGGATCCCCGAAAGCGGTGAGGATCGGGCGCCGTGCTGGGATGGCGCTGAGGCACGGGAAAGTCTCGTTACACTCCGCAAGCGCCGCAGCCGATGTAGTTACTGTTTACTGAGTCTCTTGTAGTATTCCGCTACAGCAGAGGCATACCCCGGGGGTGTGTTGCGGGGATTTACGCTGCGCACGCTGCCGTCATTGGCGTCGAGCTTGCGGCGGAGCAGCAGTTCCATCTGGTCAATGGCGGGTAAGACCTGACCGTTGATGACCTGATCGAGCTGGGGATTGCTGGCCCACTTCTTGGGATCGAGCTGCGCCGCTTGACGAGCCAGTTCCTGGTACTCACGGTTCAGTTCGCGATCGCCGGAGGACGCGACGTCATTACGGAGGCGGCCGATGTCGCGCATCATGTCGGCGTAAGCCTGTTCGGCCTGTGCCTGGGACTGTATGCCGTTGCCGCCACGGGGATCGACGGGACCGCCTTCGATGCGACGGGTTTCGTCAAACCGCCCGATGTCGCCGCCGTAGGTGCCGCCATTACCCCCTGGACCGCCAGCCATTTGGCCCCGATTGCCACCCTGCTGGCCGCCGCCCTGCTGGCCGCCCGGTTGACCGTTACCGGCCTGTTGACCCTGACCCTGCTGCCCACCCTGGCCTTGCTGGCCGCCTTGCTGCCCCTGTCCCTGTTGACCCTGCTGGCCCTTACCTTGTTGCTGGCCCTGACCCTGCTGGCCGTTGCGAGCCTGCTGCTGACCACCCTGCTGGCCGCCTTGCTGTTGACCCTGCTGGCCGTTGCGAGCTTGCTGTTGGCCCTGACCCTGTCCCTGCTGGCCCGCCTGATTACCCTGCTGTTGGCCGTTGCGCCCGTTCTGCTGACCGGTGGCACCGCGCGCCAGTTGTTCCATGTTGCGGCGAATGCGCTCTGCGTTATTCAGAGCCTGTTGCATAGCGACCTGACTGCGGTCGTCACCCTGACCGGCACCTGGCGTTTGGCCTTGCTGGCCAGCCTGCGCGGCGAGCTTCTTCAGTTCGTCCTTCAGGTCGTTGAGAGAGC
>JAOAPO010000133.1 GCA_025462945.1 Bryobacterales bacterium | reverse complement strand
GCCGCACGGAAGCCGTCGACAGCCTCCTTATGCTCACCCGCCTTTCGCTGCAGAAACGCCAGATCGTACATGCCCCAGGCCACCAGACGACGGTAATCGGTATTGAGCGGGTCCGACTCCTGCAGCTTCCGTTTCATTGCCAGCGCATTCCGCCGGATAGAGAGAGCTTCATCCACGGAGGCATTTTCCTTCTCCAGCAACTCCGCCGTTCGGTCAAGTGCAATGCTGTGGACGCGCTGCAGCCTTCGGTCGTCCGGCGCTTCGCTGGCAAGCTGAGTGAAGGCGGCGAGAGCCCTGCGACAACTCTCGAGGCCCGCCGTGCGGTCGCCCCCAACTAGCCCAAGTTTGTAGCCATAATCGAGGTAGCTGGTCGCAAGCCGCAGGCGGTCCGCCATCGCCGCACCCGGCAGCGCAGCCAATTGCTCGCTGAGCGCCAGCAGGCGCCGCGAATACTCCATTGATCCCTTCGCGTCTCCCGTCGACATCAACAGGTCGCTCAGCTTTCCATAATTGGGGACCAGTTCGCGTCTTGCCTCGGCATCGACGGGAGCATGAGTAGCCAGCTTCTCCCGAATGCTCAGGGCCTTCCCGTAGCTGACCAGCGCGCCTGCCGAATCGCCGATGTTAGCCTCCCTCACCTGCCCCTGAACGTCGCCCACCCGTTCATAGGCAGCGGCCAATTCTCGCTGCAACTGCGGCTCATCGGCTGCATCGCGAGCCAGGTTGTCCAGGAACTCCAGCGCGCGCGTCAGAATCAACTGCCGCGCCGCCGTCGAACCGGGCAGATTGCGGATCGCATCATGCACATCGAACAGCAGCGAGTTGGCCACCCGCCGAACCTCTGTGAAGCGCCGCTCCGCCCGTTCCCTCTCCCGGGTAGCGATCCGGGCCTGCCACGACGTCGCAACGATGCCCCCCGCCAGCGCCAGTACTGCGAGTGCAGCGGCAATCACTGCCGCCGTGTGCCGCCCAATGAACTTAGTCGCGCGGTACGAAAATGAGTCCACGCGGGCAAGCACGGGCTCGCCCGCGAGATACCGCTCGATGTCGCTGGCCAACTGCAGCACGGACGCATAGCGCCGATCAGGCTCACGGCGCAGCGCCATCAGCAGGATGTTATCCAGATCGCCTGCAAGCTCTTTCGGCAGCCGGCCGGGTTTGATGCACCGCGTGGCCGCCACCGATTCGAGCGTAATGTCCCGTCCCGTCGCGCTCCGCTCCCGCAGCCTAACCACCGCTGACGGACGGCGCGGTTCTGACGTCCGGATCACGTCCCAAATCTCACGCGGCAGGCGCGTCTTGAACACCAGCGGCTTGTGCCCGGTCAGCAGTATGTATAGCAGGATTCCGAGCGAATACGTATCGCTGGCAGTAGTCACCGGCTCATTCAGAAGCTGCTCCGGACTGGCGTACTCCGGCGTCATCATCTGCATCACGCTGGTAGTGCTGCCGCCCGATTCATCGTCCGGATCGAGCAGCTTGGCGATACCGAAATCCAGCAGCCGAATTGCCCCGTCTTCTGTAACCAGGATGTTCTGCGGCTTCAGGTCTCGATGAACAACGAAACTCTGGTGCGCGTACTGCACCGCCGAGCAGACGGTAAGGAAAAGCTTCAGACGCTCGCGAAGGGCCAGACGCTGTTCATCGCAGTATTCATCGATTGGCCGGCCCGCGATGAAATCCATCACGAAGAAGGGCTGGCCCGCGGCGGTCGTCCCGCCATCCAGCAGGCGTGCGATATTCGGGTGTTCCAGATGCGCCAGAATGTGCCGCTCGGTCTCGAAGCGCCGCATCGCGACGGTATCGTTGAAGCCCCGCCGCGCCACCTTCAAGGCCACCAGTTTCCGATAGAGATCGTCCACCCGGACCGCCTGATAGACCATTCCCATGCCGCCCTCGCCGATTACCTGCACGATCCGGTACGGACCGATGCTCATACCGGTCGAGTACTCTTTGTCGGGAGGGGCGGCAGGCGCGACATCGATGAAATCTCCCGCGTCGTCGTGCGCTGAGAGCAAAGACTGCAGTTCCGCCAGCACCGCGTCATCACCTGCCGCAGCATCCCGGATGAAAGCGCCGCGATCCTTAGCCGGCAATTCGACGGCGGCGTCGAAAATATCTTTGATGCGCCGCCAGGCTTCCGGGGTCATGCCTTTGTCATTTCACGAAAGAGCCACGCGCGCGCCGAACTCCATTCGCGCTTGACCGTGGCAGTGGAAAGCTGCATCACCTCCGCCGTCTCCTCAACGGAAAGCCCGGTGAAGAACCGAAGCTCCACAATACGGGCCTGTCGCTCATCCAGAGCTGCCAGTTTGGCCAGCGAATCGTCGAGGCTTACCAGATCCAATCCGCTCTGTGAAGAGACAGCAAGGTGATCGTCCAGTTCGATGCGTACGGCCCCGGCCCCGCGTTTCCCGGCATGAGCAGCGCGCGCGTGGTCGACAAGAATGCGGCGAATCATCTGAGCGGCGATACCGAAGAAGTGTGCGCGGCTGCGCCATTGAACCTCCTGCTGGTTTACCAGGCGCAGGAAGGCCTCGTTCACCAGTGCCGTGCTTTGGAGCGTGTGTGTAGAGCGTTCGCGGCGAAGGTACGAGCCCGCCAGACGGCGGAGTTCGCCGTACACAAGAGGCATCAGTTCGTCCAGAGCTCGGCTGTCGCCATTGCTCCAGTTCACCAACAGGGCGGTAACTTCCGCGCCAGGTCCAGGTTCGGCCATTCCGGTTCATTATCGCAGCAAAATATGTTGATCCCCTTTCGCGGAATCATGCGCGTGTACAGTCAGAGCCGCCCAGTAGGGTGGCAATAAGGAGAACAAGATGAACAGGAACTTCTTCCTCTCGGCCACGGCAGCCGGCATTCTAGCCCTCAGCATGGCGTCCGGTGCTTTCGCAGGCGATTCCAACATGACCGGCGCCAACGGCAAGCACACGATCACGCTTGTTGCAGGCAACCAACCTCACACCGTGGAACTCCGGTTCGACGGTGCACAGCGCGTCAGCTTCTACCAGTCCGGCACGCTGCAGATCACGCGCGCTGACGGCACCACGTGGAAGTACCGTCCCAACATCACACAAGACGTGAACGGCAAGCGCAAGTATCTGATCCCGGCCTTCAGCATTCTCGGCAGGGATCGCGTGGCAGTGCGGCTCTCGAAAGTGGACCCCTCAGCTCCCGTCCTGGTGGAAGGAAAGAACCCCAACTCGTGAGTGCCACCAGCCTGCGCCAGTCCGCCGTGTTGCTCTGGCGCAAACATCCCAGCCCGTGAGACCCATTCCACCCGTCCGCTGATTTCCTCGTCAGGCAGGCCGGTGCACTACCCTGGAATTTGGGCGCGTACTCGTCGTTCCGCTTCCGTGACTACCGCCTTCTCTTAGCGGGCGTGTTCTTCTCGAACCTCGGCCTGCAGATGACCTCCGTCGCGGCCAGCTGGGATCTGTACATCCAGACCCGTTCGGCCATGGTTCTCGGCAACGTCGGTCTGGTGCAGGTGGCGCCTTTCGTACTCCTCTCGCTTTGGGCCGGTCACGTCGCCGACCGCTTTGACCGGCGGCGCGTGATGACCATCTCGCAGGCCGTGTACCTGATCTCCTGTCTGGTGCTCGCCCTGAGCCCCCATTCTGTCTTCTGGATCTACGGGTGTCTGCTGGTAACCGCCACAGCCCGCACCTTCCAGGGCCCGGCGAGAGGAGCGGTGCTGCCGCAGGTGGTTCCCCCGGAGTCGCTCAGCAGCGCCATCACGTGGATGAGCAGCGCACAAGAGATCGCCAACGTCGGCGGCCCGGCCGTAGCGGGTCTGCTGCTTGCGCTCACCAGCACCCGCTACGTCTACATGGTGCAGGTAGTCTGCGCCATTGTCACACTGATTTGCTTTGCCTCGCTGCGGGTTCGCCGCGTGGAAACTGCCGCCAACGCGCCTTCCCGGCGCTCGTTTCTGGAAGGCCTGCACTTCGTCCGCGACAACAAGCTGATCCTCTCCGCGGTTTCACTCGACCTTTTCGGCGTGCTCTTCGGCGGTGCCACAGCGCTGCTGCCCATCTTCGCCGTCGATATCCTGCACGCGGGACCAGCGGCTCTCGGCTGGCTGCGCGCCGCACCCTCCCTCGGCGCTGTGCTGATGGCCGTCTCGCAGGCCCATTACGGGACGATCGTCCATGCCGGTCCCGCCCTCCTTGCGGCGGTCGTCGGCTTCGGCCTCGCTACCATTGGCTTCGCTTTTTCTCACAGCCTCTGGCTCTCGCTCCTCATGCTCCTGCTGACCGGAGTTTTCGATAACGTGAGTGTGGTCCTGCGCAATTCGCTGGTTCACACGCGCACGCCGGACTATCTAAAGGGCCGGGTGCTGGCGGTCAACAACATCTTCGTCAGTTGTTCGAATCAACTGGGTGCCATGGAATCCGGCTGGACGGCCCACTGGCTCGGTGCCGTCCCCAGCGTGTGGGTCGGCGGCCTCGCGACAATCCTCATCGCGGCTGGCTGCGCCGTCCTCTCGCCCCAGCTACGCCGCTGGCGACAAACGAGCTAACACTCCCGCTACAGCTTCATCATCACCGTTTTGACTTCCGTGTACTGCTGCAAACCGTACTCGCCGAGTTCCCGCCCGATGCCCGACTGCTTGAAGCCGCCGAAGGGCGCACGCGTATCCAGAACGTTGTAGCAGTTCACCCACACCGTTCCTGCCCGGACCCCGTGCGCTACGGCATGCGCCTTGCCCAGATCGCGTGTCCACACGGCAGCTGCCAGGCCGTACTTCGTATCGTTCGCCCGATCCACAACATCGCGGACATTCTTGAACGGAATGATGCTCATGACCGGTCCGAAGATCTCTTCGCGCGCGATCGTCATCTCGTCCTGCACGTCGGCAAAGACCGTCGGCTCAATGAAGTAGCCTTTGTCGCCCACCCGACTGCCGCCGCACACCAGTCGCGCACCCTCCGCCTGCCCCTTGCTCACATAGCCCAGAATCTTGTCGAACTGCGCCTGATCCACCTGCGGGCCTTGTTCCGTCTTCGCATCGAACGGGTCGCCCACCACTCGGGCCCGTGCTCGCGTCGCGCTCTTCTCTACGAACTCGTCGTAGATCGATTGCTCAACATACACGCGTGAGCCGGCACAGCAGCACTGCCCCTGGTTGAAGAACAGCCCGAAGTGCACGCCCTCCACTGCCTTGTCCATATCGGCGTCCGCGAACACAATGTTCGGGCTCTTGCCCCCGAGTTCCAGCGTCATACGCTTCAGGTTCGATCTCGCCGCCGCGCCCATGATCAGGTGCCCAACCTCCGTGGAACCCGTGAACGCAATCTTGTCCACATCCATGTGGCTCGCGATCGCCGCGCCCGCGGTTGGCCCGAAGCCCGGCAGCAGATTGACCACGCCTCGCGGGAAACCGGCTTCGATGATCAACTCGCCCATGCGCAGCGCGGAAAGCGGCGTCTGCTCAGCCGGTTTCATCACGATGGTGTTGCCTGTGGCGAGCGCCGGTGCCAGCTTCCAGGCAAGCATCATTAGAGGGAAGTTCCAGGGGATGATCTGGCCGACCACGCCCACCGGCTCGTGCCGCGTATAGCAAAAGAACGGGCCATCCACCGGAATCGTCTTGCCGTGGACCTTATCAGCCCAGCCCGCGAAGTATCGGAAGCAGGCAGCCGCCCCGGCCACATCGACGCTTTTTGAAACCGACAGCGGCTTCCCGTTATCCAGCGTCTCGAGCCGCGCCAGGTCATCGGCATTTTGTTCGATCAGTTCCGCGAGCTTGTAAATGATGCGGCCACGGTCAGACGCCGACATCCTCTTCCAGGAGCCGAACTCGAACGCCGTTTTCGCGGCTTCAACCGCCTTGTCCACGTCAGCCGAGTCGGCCTCCGCCACCTGACAGATCTCCTCGCCCGTCGCCGGGTTGATGGTGGCGAAGGTCTTGCCTGATTGCGCGTCCACCCAACGATTGTTAATGAACAGCTTGGTTGCCGATACAGAATTCCTGTCTTCCGGCAGCGTT
>JAOAPO010000123.1 GCA_025462945.1 Bryobacterales bacterium | reverse complement strand
GCCGCTGTGATGCTCTTGGTGACCGACGCAACGTCGTGCGTCGCAGTGGGCTTGTACGGGTAAAAGTAGGCGTCCATGACGACGTTCCCGTGGCGGATGACGGTGACGCTGTGCACGTTCAGGTGCTTTTGCATGATCCCGTCGACCATGCTCGCCAGGACTTTCGAATCGAGCCCCTGTTCCTCGGGAGTGCTTTCGCGCCACGCCTTTGTCGGGTAGTAATCAGCGGCTGCGGCGAAAAGGTGAACTGCTGCAAAAAGCCCAAAAGGAACCTGGAAATAGCGGAGTCGCATGCGGGACAAGAATATCATTGCGACCCGGCAATTACTCTTGAGATGAGCATTCATGCACTTTCCCGCCTACATCGGTCCAGGAGCCGGCTTCACGTTTTTAGGCGGGTTCCTCACCCTGGCGCTTTCCATCGTCGCCGCTTTGGCTTCGGTTTTGCTTTGGCCATGGCGATTAGTTCGGTCCCTGCTGCTGCGCCCCAAAGGACTCGTCCGCCGCGCCATCTTCCTGGGCTTCGACGGTCTGGATCCCCGCATTACGGAGCGCCTGATGTCCGAAGGGAAGCTGCCGAACTTTGTGAAGGTTCGGGAAGCCGGGTCATACCACCGCCTTCGGACGACGTTTCCGCCTCTTTCGCCCGTGGCATGGTCGACCTTCGCGACTGGTGTGAATCCCGGCAGACACAACATCTTCGATTTCCTGAACCGTGACCTGCGAACGTACGTCCCGCAACTCTCGTCCGCACGCGTTACCAAAGGGTCGGTTGAGCTTCTGCGACGCAGCGAGCCATTTTGGAAGACGCTTGGGCGCTTTGGCGTTACCAGCACCATCCTGCGGGTACCCATTACGTTTCCGCCGGAGGAGTTCAACGGCCGCCTGCTTTCGGCGATGTGTACGCCGGACCTGCGAGGCTCGCAAGGCACCTTCTCGCGGCACACAAGTCCGGAGGGCGAAATCGAAGGCCCGGATGGGGAGATGATTCCGTTCAGCTATCGCGAAGGCTTTCTGCTGCTGCAGGGCGAGCGCGTTCCGCTGGTCGAAGGGGTCTACACGCACTGGGTCACACTGCGTTTCGCCAGTGCCCGCGGCATCGCTCGGTTCCTGCTCACGACGGACCCGGGATTCTCTCTGTACTGCACCCCGGTTCAAATCGACCCCGAACATCCGGCCATGCCCATCAGTCATCCGCGCTGGTATTCCATTTATCTGGCCAAACTGCTGGGCGCGTTCTCCACGTTGGGGATGGCTGAAGACACCTGGGCGCTCAACGAAGGTGCCATCGATCAGGCCGCATTTCTTGAGCAGGCCCGCCTTATTCAGGTGGAGCGGGAGCAGATGTTTTTCTCCGCACTGGATCATTCCCCTCGTGGCGTGGTCGCCTGCGTTTTCGACACAACGGATCGAGTGCAGCATATGTGCTTCGATCAGCCCGACGTCATCGAGCCGCTCTATCAGGATATGGACCGCATCCTGGGACAGACGCTCCAGTATGTGGACCCCGAAACCGTGCTCTTAGTCCTCAGCGATCACGGTTTCTGCAGCTTCCGGCGCGGCGTAGACCTGAATGCGTGGCTGTTGCAGAAGGGCTATCTGGCCCTGAAGCCGGGTGCGGACGGCAGCACCGAGTATCTGGCGGATATCGACTGGACGCGGACCCGCGCGTATACATTTGGGCTGGCTGGTATCTATCTCAATCTGCGCGGGCGAGAGGCTGGAGGCATTGTGCCACCGTCAGACAGCGCAGTTCTCATTCGCGAACTTGCGGACAAACTTCGCGGCCTCCTCGATGGAACCGACACCGCCATAGCGAACGCTTACCCGAGTACAGAAATCTATAACGGTCCTTACCTTGCGGCCGCGCCGGATGTCATTATCGGCTACGCGGAAGGCTACAGGGCAGCGTGGGACGCTGCGGTCGGCAAGGTCTCTCGCGAAGTGTTCACAGACAATGCGAAGCACTGGTGCGCGGACCACTGTGTCGACCCTGAGCTGGTGCCGGGCATCCTCTTTTCAAACCGGCCATTGAACGCTCTCAATCCCGGCATTGAAGACCTCGCACCGACGGCACTGCATCTGTTCGGAGTGGCGCGTCCTGCGTGGATGGAAGGTAAGTCGCTGCTGTGAGGCGGCTCATCCTGTTGCTCGCGGTTCTGGCTACAGCCGCCTGCCGAAATCGTAGTGAGAAAAAAGTAATCGTCTTCGGCGTGGACGGTATGGATCCTGGCTTCGTCGAGCGCCACTGGGCCGACCTCCCTGCTTTAGACCAGCTTCGCCGTGAAGGTGCTTTCTCGCGGCTCGCTACCACAGATCCTCCGCAAAGCCCAGTCGCATGGTCGTCGTTCATCACGGGGCTCGAACCCGGGGAACATGGGATCTTCGACTTCGTCCATCGCGATCCGCTGACGGAGGAACCCTACCTTTCGATCACGCGAACCGTCGCGCCCCGGCTCACTCTGTCGCTGGGTCCTTACCGGTTCCCTCTGCGCGGCGGCGGGGTTGAACTGCTCCGTCACGGTACTCCGTTCTGGGAGACGCTCGCTGACAAAGGAATCCCGGTGACCATCATTCACATGCCAGCCAACTTCCCGCCGTCGCAATCCGGTGAGCAGTTGGCCGGCATGGGCGTCCCTGATCTTCGCGGCACGCAGGGCACTTACACGCACGTGACCCAAGAGGGCGACACGCAGCTGACAGGTCCCCCGAATACGCTGCGCAAAGACCAGGCGGCCGTCACGCTTAACGTGCGCATCGACATCGACAGCCAGAACCCGGTTGCCCGGTTTCGCATCGGTGCGAACGAGATCATCCTGAACGAGGGTGAGTGGTCGAACTGGCTGCCACTGGAGTTTCCGCTCATCCCGCACCTCGCCAGCAGTCGAGGCATGGTGCGTATTTTCGCGAAGCAGCTGCACCCGGAAGTCAGCATCTACATTTCGCCCGTCAATCTGGACCCGGAGCATCCCGCACTCCCGATCTCTACACCGCCTTCGCTGGCGCGGACCTATGCCGACGCGATTGGGCGCTATCCAACTCTGGGTATCCCGCAGGACACGGCCGCGCTGCGAATGGGCATTCTCAGCCATGAAGAATTTCTGGCGCATACGAAATCTATTCTGAACACTGAGAGGAGCCTGCTCACTGCCGCGCTGGATCGCTACAAACGCGGCCTTCTCTTCTTCTATTTTTCGTCCATAGACCAGAACTCCCATATGCTTTGGGGTAAGTATGATTCGGAGCTGCTTCAGTACTACAAGGGAGTCGATGCAGCGATCGCGGATACTCGCCACCGCCAGCCCACTGCGCAGATCATTGTGATGTCCGATCACGGGTTCACCAGCTTCGACAGGGCCGTCAATCTCAACGCCTGGTTGCGACAGCAGGGTCTGGAGAAGAAGGCGCGGGCGCTGGGGCTGAATGCGCTTTACCTTGGCCCAGGGGTGGATGCGGTGGAGATCCGGCGGCGTCTGCTGGAACTGAAAGACGCTGAGAACGACAATCATGCGGCGATCACAGCTGTCAGTCTTGTGAAGGCTTCGATTACAAATCGGGCGATCGCCCCCACCATGATCATTGGCTATGCGCCAGGGTACCGGGCCTCGTGGGCGACGGGCCTGGGCGAAACCGCTGACCACGTTTTCGAAGCCAACGACGATGCCTGGATTGGCGACCACTGTGTAGACCCCAAAGCCGTCCCCGGGGTTCTTTTTACGTCGAAGGGTACGAACGTCACTGCGGCCGATATCCGCAGTCTGTCAACCGTTGTAGCCCACCTCTTCGAGGAGGGTGGAAAGGACTAAGTGCGGGGCGCTTTGTAGATTAATCCGGCGGGATTGTAACTCCGCCAGTTGAACCAGTAATCGCGGCTCAGATCCAGCGGCTCCAGACACTGCCCCCTGGCCGGACCTTCGAAGGCACAGCCCCGGAAGTCCCATTTACTGCCTGTCGCCGTGTCCAGCATCAACGCGGTACCAGCCTCAGTCGTGCGATAGAAGTCGGAGCCAGGCACCTTGAAGGCCCGCACCGAGGCATCATCCGGACCGACGACCAGCATCACCGGCGTGTTTCCCAGGCGGTCCCGAAGCAGCTTCGCCGCCAGGACATCCTTCTCGAGATAGGCCTTCGACTGCCCAAAAGCTGTCACGCCCAGCATGAGGTCCTTCGATTCGAAGCCCTCACCCGGGTGTGTGACCACGGCCGGCAGCTTTGCGAACAGTCGCTCCCAGTCGACCGGAGAATAAAACTTCTCGTCCCCCGGCTTCGGACGCAGCACCTGGCCGTTCGGCTGCTCGGTCCGGAAGAGTCCATAGGTCAGTTCGTCGGAGTGGATAAGCCTCAGCGATTTGCCCTTGAGCGGTCCCGAAATGGCCTTGCCGCTCACCTGCTGCCAGTAGCTGCCGGTCTCGTCATCGCGCATCAGGAAGTTCTGATTGTTGATGCCGGCAATGTGGAGCGTCAGGACCCTGCCATCCACTTCGCGACCCCACACCAGGCCTGTATGGCAGAGCCCGCAGTACGTTGCCGCCAGGGGCACGCCGGCCACTACGTCGTTCACTACGTGATGGTAGGAAACGCTGCGGATCGGATACGCTCGCACGGTGCCGTTTAAAGCCACGGCCATCACTCGCTCGCGCGCATCGAGTTTCGCATCTGCGACTGAATCGAAAAAGGGTGCGCCCAGTGGGTGGAAGATGGCTTCGTACATATCGCCGCGGGAGGCCACCGCGCACAACACGACGCCGAGCGCCATATACACGAGCGGGCGCTTCCTGTCTCGAGGATCGCCCAGTGTCAGGGCCGCGAGCAGAGCAGCCGCGGCGACAGCCACACAGATCACTTCTATCGCCAGCAGGTGCCTGGTCACCCAAAGTGCTGATTGGAGCATTGCCGGATTCTGCGGCAGGAACGGCAAACCAACCAGCGGCCCCCACAGCAGCGTGAAGGCCGCAACGATCAAAGCCGCCTGCAGGAAACCGCGCGCGAGTTTCATATCTCTGCAGTCTAGCTACATACCTGAGTGCATTCGGCACCCCGGCTCTTGCCGGGCCAGAATCTCAGCCTCAGCGGCCAGCAACTGCAGCCACCGCCGATCTAGCGCTGCTTTCTCTTCGATTTTCCCCGCCAGTTTCAGAAACACCTTGAAGTGGCCGAACTCCGACGCAAACAACGCACGATAAAATTTCGCCAGTTCCTCATCGTCGGTCACTTCAGCCAGCACGCCGAACCGCTCGCAGGACCGCGCCTCGATCAGAGCTGTAATCATCAGCCGGTCAAGAATTTCATCCGTCACGCCCTTGCGGACGAGTTCCCGCAGTTCATTAGCGTACGGGTTCTTGTGAAACCGGGCCAGCCGAGCGCCACGCCGATTGAGGATCCGAATCACCTGCGCCAAATGGGCGGCCTCGTCGCGAGCCACTGAAGTCATGGTTTCGGTCCAGCCCGCCACCCACTCACCCGGCCACCGCGTCAGCAGGGCCATGGCATTGTTCGCCGCTTTCTTTTCCAGAAACGCGTGGTCGATCAGCAGCGCCACCGGGTCAGACAGCGCACGCCGGGCCCATTCGGGCGGGGTCTTCGAGTGCAGTGGCAGCGCGAACTTCTCGTCTTCTAACACTCTCCCAACTTACCAGTGCGTTATTTTGGAGCATTGCAATGAAAAACAACGACACGAACGTCATCCTGAACGTTCACACAAAAGCCGTTCCCGGCCACGAGGAAGAAGTGTTTGCACTACTGCTTGCTCTGGTGGAGCCCACCCGCGCCGAGCCAGGCTGCATAACCTACGAACTGCATCGCCACCCCACCGATCCTGGCCGCTTCATGTTCTACGAGCGCTTCGTCGATCAGGCCGCCGTCGATGCACACGGCACCTCACCGCACCTCACCAGGACTCGAGCGATCCGGGCCGCATCCACCCCTGACCCGATCGAGTCGCAGGTCGTAGAGAAGTGGAAAGCCGTCGCGTGATGCATCCGAATCAGCTGCGTGTGGATCGCATGCGCCGCGCGATGGAGGCGGAGCGCCTTGATGCGCTGGTGCTGCGGTTGCCGGAGAACGTGCTGCTTCTCAGCGGATACTGGCCGATGCTGGGTGTCACGACCTTGCTCTTTCCTTTGGAGGGCGAACCCCGCCTCTGCATCCCCGAGTACTACGCGCCTGAGGCGACGCCGACGCTTTGGGGAGGGGAAGTGCACTGGTTCCGTTTCGGCGACCTCTGGTCCCGCGACGCTCTCGAAGAGACGAAAGATTTTCTCGCGGCCAGCGGATCCGGTAAAGGATGGAAGCGCATCGGCTACGAGGCGAA
>JAOAPO010000115.1 GCA_025462945.1 Bryobacterales bacterium | reverse complement strand
AACGCTGCGCGAGCTTCGGGGTTCCCACTACGACCTGGCGGTGGATTTTCAGGGCCTGTTCAAGTCGGCGGTAGTGGCGCATTTGGCGAATCCGGAGCGGCTGGTCGGCTTTGGGTCACGAGTCATTCGCGAGAAAGTGGCCGGTTTGTTTTATTCATTGCAGGTGGACAGCACCGAGACGCATGTTGTGGAACAGGCGGTGGACCTGGCCGTGGGTGCGGGTGCGGTTCGGCAGGCGACCCGGAACTTCCCGATCGCAGGCGGACACCCGGAAGGCACCCTGCCGGCGGAACCGTTTGTGCTTGCGAGCCCGCTGGCGGGATGGAAGTCAAAGCAGTGGCCGCTGGAACACTACGAAAAACTCGCGGCAATGGTCCGGGCGAGGTTTGCGATGCCGATGGTGCTGAACGGTGCCCCGGGGACAGTACCCGCGGTGGCGGGGACGCTGGTTCACGAGAGCGGCATCCCCGGACTGATCGATGCGACACGACGGGCAGCGCTGGTGGTGGGAGTTGACAGTGGCCCGCTGCATCTGGCGGCGGCGCTGGGCAAGGCTGGCGCGGCGATCTTCGGTCCGACGGACCCGAAGCGAAACGGACCCTATGGCGGCGACTTCGCGGTATTTCGAAGGGATGGGGTGACCACGACGCACAAGCGAGGGTCGGAGATCGATGCATCGATGAGGGCGATCACGCCCGAACAGGTGATGCAGGCTTTGGAAACCCGCATCGGGTGTCACGCCTGATGACAATCCGTAAGCACTGGTTTCCGAAGCCTTATGCGGACCGAGCGGCGCGTCTGCGAGTACCCGCCGGGTTCGTCATGCTGGCGGCGTTCGGCTATTTTTCGAGGTCGACGCCGGAGTCGCTGCAGGCCGGTTTGCCGGTCTCGCTGGGGGGCCTCGCGTTGCGGGCCTGGGCGGCCGGGCATTTGCGGAAGAATCAGAAGCTGGCGACTTCCGGACCGTATTCGTTCACGAGAAATCCTCTCTATCTGGGCACGCTGATCACCGCGCTGGGGCTGGCGATGGCCGGAAACAGCGTTGGGTTGGGTATTTTTTTCGCCGCGGTGTTCGTGCTGGTCTATCTGCCCGCAATCGAACTCGAGGAACAGCACCTGATGGTGATTCTGCCCGACTATGAGGCGTATGCGGCACGAGTACCGCTGCTGGTGCCTTCGATTCCGTCGGATTTGGGTGAGGACAGCTTTTCGGTCGCGCAGTATCTGAAGAACGAGGAGTACCGCGCGCTGGTCGGCTGGTTGCTGGCGGTGGGCTGGCTGATCGCCCGAATGTACCTGCGCTGGTAGGTTGAGACGCGATCAGCGACAATAGGGTATGCCTTACTCAGAGATGCTCATTGCTCCCATGCGACAGGAACTGGTCCGCTTCGGAGTGGAAGAAACGCGTACCCCCGAGGATGTGGATCGTGTGCTCGCGCAGCCGGGCACGGTATTGATGATCACCAATTCAGTTTGCGGCTGCGCGGCCGGCAAGGCGCGCCCCGGAATCGGTATGGCGTTGCAGAACGCTGTGCGACCCGATCGGACCGCTACCGTGTTTGCGGGCGCGGATGAAGCAGCAGTTGCGCACCTCCGTTCGATCCTGAAGGACGTACCGCCGAGTTCACCGCAGATCGCGCTGTTCAAAGACGGCAAGCCGGTGTTCATCGTGCATCGCCGCGATGTGGAAATGCGCGATCCGTTTCAGATTGCCAACCTGCTGGCCGAAGCATTCAAGCAGCACTGCGCCACGCAGACCGTCAGCGCCTAGCCCGGATAGGGTGCCCCGGGCTGAATCGGCAAGAAACTGGCTCCGGCATCGACGTTCAGAATGGTGCCGGTGACCTGGGTCGATTCGTCCGAGAGCAGATAGAGCGCGGCATAGCCGGAGTCTTCAGGAATCTGGTGGCGTCCGAGTGCGAGGGCTTTGCCAGCCTTTTCGAGTGATTCGCGGGATACGCCGGTTTTCGCGTGCAGCGCGAGTTCGCCTTCGGTGAGAACCCAGCCGGGAATCAGGTAGTTGACACGAATGCGGTCAGGCGCGAGGGCACCTGCCAGTGTGCGGGTGAGGGCGAGCAGACCGCCCTTGGCCGCAGAGTATGCCACCAGATTGGGCAGGCCTTCAATGCCGTTGATGGACCCGACATTCACGATGCTGCCTCCGCCGGCGGCGCGGAGATGCAGGGCGGCGTACTTACAGCAGTAGAAGGGCCCGCGCAAATTGATGTTCTGGATCTGGTCCCAGAGTTCGGTTGTGGTCTCTTCCAGAAACGCACGGGGGTACCAGCCGGCGTTGTTCAGCAGACCATCAAGACGGCCGTAGATGCGGACGGTTTCTGCAATCAGGTGCGCGCAGTCGGTTTCGCTGCCAACATCGGCGCGGATGAAAACGGCCTGACCTCCTTCGCCGGTGAGCTGCGCGGCAGCGGCCTCGCCCTGCGTTTGCTGGATGTCCGAGAGGACTATTCGACCGCCTTCTGCAGCCAGCATTCGGGCACAGGTGAAACCTATTCCCTGGGCAGCACCCGTGACCACGATGACTTTGCCTTCTACTCTTCCTCGCCGCATATATCTGCAGTTTAGAGAATGGACTGACGCAGCGGTGTGGCTCGACGTCGGGGCACTGCGAGAGTCTTGTAATCGAGATCCGTTTTCGGGAATTTGCCAGTGGCGAGGAAGAGGCATTCCTCCGTCTGAATGAGGCCGGGCGGCGTCCTCCTGGCAGTTGAGACTAACGGATAGCCGTGACCGGGTGCTGATGGCCGTAGCCGAAGAACTGCGCGGAAGGGGTGTGGGCCGCGAATAGCTGAATCTTGTGATCGCCCCTGTGCGAAGTATCGGCGCGTCGCGGCTTTATCTGGAAACGACCGTAAGCTGGAGAATGCCGTTCCCTTGTACGCCGGTCCGGGGTTCCGACCGGACCTGCGGAGAGACAGCAGACGTGCTGGCCCGAGATCCGGAAACTTCTGCGCAGCGCTCCTTCTGCTGGAAATGCTCAGCCCCCGGTCCATCAGGCTATTGATCACAGAGGCTGGCCCCGCAAGGGTTTGTAGAAGGCCAGCGGTGGATCAGGTAAGTACCTGCATCAACATCGGCCCCGATTTTGCTAAATCGTCGTGGCCAGATCAGGTTGCGTACGCTGTTTTGTGGGCGGAGTCCTTCGCCGGCTGTACTTCCTGGCATTTCTTGGTCTGTCGGATCCTTTTGCCGGTAATCCTGTCGATTATCGGCTCCGGACAGCGGGCCATGGCACGGCTGAAGTGATCATGGTCGCGCCGGGAGTGATTGTGGCGGCCACGGACAGCAAAGAGGTGAGTTATACCTTCCTCTCTGATGGGACAACGGACGAATCTTCGTTCAACTCGTGCAAGGTTCGACGTGTCGGCAACACGGTGGTGATGGCGGCGGGGTTCGTTCGCGCGAATGAGTTCAACGCGCTGGACGCTGTTCGGGACCTGGAGAGACCCGGCGACCAGTTGCATGACCTTGCCTCGCGCGTTCTGAACGAGTTGCCGGCGCAGCTCGCGCCGGCGCTGGAAGCAGCCCGGAGGTCTGGGGATGCGCGATTTCGCAAAAGTCTCGCGGACGCGAACGCGCTCGAGATTGCGCTGATCGGGATTCAGAACGATGAGCCTGCTGTTGTGCTTATTGTTCTGATGGCGCAGGCTGACGCGGCTGGACACATTATGCTCAGGCATGAGGTGCGACGATGCCCGGGCGATTGCCCTGCTGGACGCTCCACCTATTTTCTGGGCGCCCATGAGGCGATCGATCGTGCGATTCAGGCTAACTCTGCCCTGATCAGAACGGCGTCGGCGGCGGCTGCTGCAGAGCTTCTCGACCTGGAGTATGCGGCGAGGCCGGATATCGTGGGTGGCCCGCGGACGGTGTTGCGCGCCAACAGCAGCGGCGTCAGGATCGTTGAGGCTGGCGCTTGTTCCGCGCGTGGCTTTGGCGAGGAGGCGATCGTGTCGATTCGCGAACCGGACAGTCCGCTGGATGTGCTCTCCCGGCAGGATTTTGTGGCGGAGCTTGATCGACGAATCGCAGGGGTGAAGAACCTGGTCTGCCACCAGACTCTGCATCGATTATCGAGATCCGGCCGGAGCGTTCGGGCAGACATAGTGGAAGCTGAACTTCGAATTATCGGTAATCAGGAGATGTATTCCGATATCTACCGGCAGGGTCGGCGATACGAGAGCTTCACGCAGCTGCCGGGTGCGTGGGCCAGCGGCGAGCTGTTAACGATCCTCCAGGTTACGCAAGGAGCGATGCGCGCTCAGGCTGGCAGGCTGACGACGCGACTCGGCGCCGACGGAAGCCCGGAAACTGGCGTATCGTTTCAGCACTCCTCGGCCACCCAGCTATGGAGCCTGTTCGTCAACAGGACACCGAATGCGATGAGCTTCGAGGGAACCGCGTGGTTCGGGAAAGCCGAAAGACAACTGCGCGGTATTAAGTGGACGAGCACGGGCGTGGTGCGTCCCGAGCGGCTGCAAATCTCGCAGATATCGTGGGAGGTAACATTCGCGCCGGTGCGAGTGGCAGGTGAGTCGTTTCTGGCTCCCAGCGCGGCTGTCTATGAGGTAAAGTATCGCCCGGAGACGCGGCGGGAAGACCGAACGCAGTCGGAGTTCAGCGACTTCCGGCGGTTTGCGACGACGGCGCAGTTGCTGGATTAATTGGTGGACGGGGCAGGACTCGAACCTGCGCAGCGACGTCATAGCCGTGACCTCCAGTGCTAAGTCGTCGATTTCATCTGTTCACGCACAGTTAGCGCGGGCTGTGAAGCGTGCAAGGTGATGGACTGTTCGCAGGACAGCGTGTATCGTTTCAAGGATGACGAAGCGATCTGCGGCTATCAGTTCAGTTCGGCTTCGATCGGCTCCGCTCTGCGCGTCACCTCACGCGCACGCAGGCGTTTCCGCCGCTGGCTGACACGCCAGACAAAAATCTCGCTGATCCAGTAGTTCCACACCGAACCCACAAAGAGCGCGAAGGCTGAAGCCAGGTACCACTGAAGGCCGTTCGCCTGCAGGAAGCGCGCCAATTCAACGTTGGTGACGAGGCCAATGATGCAAGCCACATAAAAAATGAGGAAGCTTCGAACGAACTGTATACCCCGAAGGCGCGCGGAACGAAAGGTGACGAGATTGTTCAGCATGAAATTGAACGCGATGACAATCGAGCTCGAGATTACCTGAGCGGTCGCGAAGGACAGCCCGGGACGGAGCAGTGCGGTCATGATCGCCAAATGGAGAAGTACACCCGCTGAGCCCACGCCTGCAAACATCAGGTAGTTGACGGGAACGAACCTGCCGAACTTCTTATCCAGCAGCAGCTCAATGAATTCGATGCCGACCGTGATATCGAGCTTGCTCTCACCGTGGATTCGATTTCGGAACGTATAGCCTACCTCTTCGAACCGTACGGGCCGTTCGGATGAGGCGACGAGATCGACCAGAATCTTGAAACCTCGGTTGCTCATGGAGCGCACTACTTCCTCAAGATATTCACGCCTGACAATGAAAAACCCGCTCATCGGATCGGAGATGCTCGCTTTGCAGGCGATTCCGCTCAACCATCGGCCGAACGAGCTGAGGCGCACACGATTCGCGGAGAACTCTCCCATACTGCCATCGCCTACGTTCCGGCTACCGATCACCAGATCGAGGTTGTTTGTCTTCATCCGGGCGAGCATGACAGGCAGGATGCGCTCGTCATGTTGCAAGTCAGCGTCGATCACCGCCACGTAGGGAGCGCTGCTTGCCATCGCCCCTTCAACAGCAGCGGAAGCCAGTCCGCGACGGTTGATCCGTTGAAGAATGCGGACGTGTGGTGATCGTTGACTAATGGAACGGACCACATCTGCTGTACCGTCAGGAGAATCGTCGTCGACAAAGATGACTTCGAAGTCTATCCCGACGAGAGCAACCTCGAGCACGTCGAGCAAGGGGCGAACGTTTTCCGCCTCGTTGTAAGTGGGCGCAACTACGGCTAATTCGGGCATGGTTTACCTCGAACGACAGCGCCTCATCGCCACGATGTTGGTGTATTTGCGTCCCGGGAATTGCTCAATGAATAACCTCGGGTCGGCAATGCGGCGAACCTCGCCCGTGGCACACAACTCAGAAACTTGAAAATCCATGGAATCCAGTTCTGACAGAAACGCCTCAGGAGAGGTCCCCGCATTGCGCAGTCCCTCCGGCCAGAATTCCGACAAGAGAATGGCGGAGCGGGACCTTTCGAGGATTGTCTTCATCCCTCGGATAACAACACCTTCGTAGCCCTGAACGTCCATCTTGATGAAGTCAACGGTTGAGATGTTCATCTCGTGCAGCAGGGAATCGACCGTCAGGACTTCAACATCGCACTGTGAGTCTGCCAGTTGATTCGCGTACAGCCGGTTGTCACCCCGGTTGTCTGAGGAAGTGAATAGCGTCATTCGTCCGGCATGATCGGATGCGGCTTTCGGCACGGTTGTGATCACTACGCCCGAGGAAGATCCGGCGTTGGCGGCGATGGTCTTCTGAAGGAAGCGATAGTTTTCGGGATCCGGCTCAAGAGCTACAATCCTGCCATTGCCCTTCATCCTTGAAAGCGCAAGTGCCGTATAGTAACCGACGTTGGCGCCGATATCGAGAAAGGTCATTCCCGGCTTACAGGTAGAGAGAAAGAACTTCGTTTCCGCCTGCTCGTATACGTTCAGGGTCAATGCGCCCGATATGACTGGATCAAGCGGGTTCAGCGCGATCTTGACACCATGACGCTCAAGGAGGGAAGGCACTACGCACCGGATGCTTGCGTTCGCGAGCATTCGGAGGGGCTTTGGTTTGAGGAGTATCGTGTAAATGAATTCGGCGATCGTCATATGAATGTGAACTAACGGCGGCATTTCAGCGGAACGGCGGTGGGTCGTCCGTTCCGCTCATTCGAAGCGGCGCCGCTTCGGGAAGGAATGAAAGTCACAATCCGCGGTGAACTCAGCGAGGGGCACAGCGCGCAAATCGTACAGTGATGCGACACCCGCAGTGTGCACACCTTTCGTCAAAATGAGGTCAACGTCGGGTCTTGCCCGGTTTGCCTGTGATTGCAGACAGGCCTCCATCTCCGCGAGACCGACGACCATCATTAACGTCCAGCGCCAATGCCGGGTCCGCATCGGCGAGAGGCTCCACATGACTAGCTGATCCTTGAGGCGCTGGGGGATATCTACGGTCCCGACGTTCAGATTGTGACCGTTAGTCGTCAATCGCATCACCCAGATGATGGTTGCGTGAGCCGCGAGCACGTGAAGCACCGGTCGCAGGTTTGTCCGTAACCACCGTAACCCAGAGCGAGAATGCCATGCCGAGGCAGAAGTTGTAGAAGCCAACGTAGAGAGGACAGTTGAATGGAAATACAAAGCGAACAATGGCTGGACATGGTTGCGAGAGGCGACGGAATGAATCAGATAACTGAAGCCTAAGCAAGGTGTCATCAAATAGGCACTTACAAGCAGCT
>JAOAPO010000088.1 GCA_025462945.1 Bryobacterales bacterium | reverse complement strand
AGATCAAGATCCCGCCCAGTGCGAAGAACGCGGAGTTCAGGCCCAGCGCTGCTCCAATCCCGTAAGTATCCGCCGCGAACCCAACCGCGAACGGAGCCAGCGAACTCACCCCCCGACCCAGGTTGTAGACGAAGCTGAGCCCTGTGCCGCGTAACGCGGTCTGATAAAGTTCAGCCAGCATCGCGCCGAACATACTGAAGAAGCCGGTCCCGAGAAATCCAACCAACGGACCCAGCGCCAGCAAGGTACTTTCGGTACGCGAAGCCCCGTAAATCGGCGTCACAATCGCCGCGCCCAGCACATACAGTACGAAGGCCGGACGCCGCCCGATCTTATCCGAGAGCCAGCCGAATGCCACATACCCCACGAAGGCACCCATCTGCATCGGCACCACGAACGCGCTCGTCTTCACGATACTGAGCCCGGCCCCGCCGCGCTCCGGCGACCCTGACAGGAAACCCGGAATCCACGTAAACAGCCCCCAGTACGCAAACAGGACCACCGAAGCCAGCAAAGCTCCCAGCACCGTTCGTCGCCGCAGTACGCCTTTGAAGATTCCGGTCAGAGGAACGCGCACGGCGGCCGCACGTTCCGTCCAGATCTCCGGCTCCTTCAGGCTCTTGCGCAACACGGCTGCGAGAAGAGCAGGGAGGATGCCTGTCAGGAACAGTGCCCGCCACCCCCACCGGGGCAGCACCACACCCGTTACAGCAGCAGCCAGCATGTAGCCCAGCGCCCAGCCGGACTGCATGATCCCGACGGCCTTCGCGCGATGCTCCGCCGGCCACGTCTCAGCCACCAGAACCGCGCCCGCCGCCCACTCTGCGCCCAGTCCGATGCCAACCATGGCACGCCAGAACAGCAGCGTCGCCAGGTTCCAGCTCAGCGCCGTGCCCGCTGACGCGAGGCTGTAGATCAGGATCGACCACACCAGAGCCTTCGCGCGGCCTACGCGGTCCATGATGATGCCGAAGGCGATTCCGCCCACTGCGGACGAAGCCAGCGTGAATGACCCCACCAGACCGGCCTCGGAAGCGCTCAGATGGAACTCGTCTCGCAGCACGTTCACCGCAAAGACGAACAGCAGCACGTCCATCGCGTCCAGCATGTAGCCTGCCTGCGCCGCAAACAGCGTCAGCCACTGGTGCCGCGTGATGGATCGGAGACTCATTCGCACGATGGTAGCGCGAGGTGCGCTTCCGACCGGCGATCTGTCCGGCTAAGTATTAACCGCGGCGGCGGCTTTCGATGATGATGCGCGAAACAGGAATCAACGAATTGACGCTCGTGTTCTTGTCCGCAGCGGGCCAGTTCGCGAGTTCCAGGTTGAGACCGCGAACGAAGTCTTCCATCTGCTCCTGCATCGCTTCCATGCGCGCCCGCATGTTCAAAATGATTTCGACGCCCGCCAGATTTACACCCAAATCGCGCGTCAAATGCAGAATTACTTCCAGCCGCTCCAAGTCGTCATCCGTGTACAGGCGGGTGTTGCCGTCGCTGCGGCTGGGCTTCAGCAAGCCCTCGCGCTCGTACAAGCGCAGTGTCTGTGGATGAAGCCCGTACTGCTCAGCCACAGACGAGATCATGTACGCTGCTTTGGATTTCTCACGCCGCGCCATCGCCTGCCTCCCACAACTGCTTCCGTGGATCATCAGGATAGCAGTCTTCCAACTGCTTCAGCAATTCACGCGTCCGCTCTTCACGGGTGTCGGCATGACCAGGTTCACTTGAACGATGAGATCGCCTCGCGAGTCTTTTCGTGAGTTGTGAACGCCCCTCTCACGGAGCCGGAACTTCTGGTTGTTCTGCGTGCCGGGAGGAATCTTGAGCATCGTCCGGCCATCCATCATGGGCACTTCAATCTTCGCCCCGAGGCCCGCTTCCGTCACCGTCACCGGGACCTTCAAATGAATATCGTCGCCCTCGCGCTGGAAGAGCGGATGCTGCTCCACATGCGTGGTGATGTAGAGATCGCCTGGCATCGCGCCCATGGTGCCGGCGTTGCCTTTGCCAGCCACCCTCAGCCGCGTGCCGTTCTGGACGCCCGCCGGGATGCGAACATCCACCGTCTCCTTGTGTGCGATCCGGCCGTCCCCGTGACAGTACGGGCAGGCATTCTTCAGCCGCCCCTTGCCGCCGCATTTCGGGCAGGTCAGGTTGAATTTCATGTTGCCGGCCATCTGCGTTACGCTGCCGGTGCCGCTGCACTGCGGACACGGCACCGAACCCGCATCGTTGCCGCCCGTGCCGTCGCAGTTGACGCACTGCTCGTAGCGTGTGACTTCAATCTTGGTCTGCGTCCCGCGGATCGCCTGCCAGAAACTAATGTTCACGCCGTACTCGAGGTCAGCGCCTTTCTCCGGTTCCTTCTCCGGCCCGCCGGACCCACCCGGACCGCCTCGGAAAAACTGCCCGAAGATGTCTTTGAAGGCGCCGGTCCCGCCGGTTCCGCCCGTGCTGGTGCTGTTCGTGCGCCTGCTCTCCGACTGTGCTTTGTTGAAGATATCGGAAAAATCGAACCCGCCGAAGTCCATGTTGGGGTGCGCGGACCCGCCGCCCCGGCTGGTTGTGCCCGCGGCTGGGAACCCCTGATCCGAGTAGTAGCCCACCTGGTCGTACATACTGCGCTTTTTCGAGTCGTTCAGGACGTCGTACGCTTCCTGGACATTCTTGAAACGATCTTCTGCTGACTTGTCGCCCGGGTTCAGATCGGGATGATACTTGCGCGCCAGCTTACGGTAAGCCTTACGCAGATCATCTTCCGTCGCCGTGCGGGGTACGCCCAGCGTTTCGTAATAGTCGTGTTTGGGACTCGAAGCCATGATGTTTTCGTTTACCTGCAAATACGAGGGCAGTCACGAGACTTGTTGCTTGTGACTGCCCTCGCTCTTATCTTGCTTACTTTTTGTCGTCGACGTCCACGAACTCAGCGTCCATCACGTCGTCCTTCGGCTTGCCGCCACCCGGAGGCGGTGGTGCCTGCTGTCCGCCGGGTTGGCCATCCTGCGGCTGCGACGCTTTGTACATCGCTTCCGCCAGTTTGTGGCTCGCCTGCGTCAGCGTGTCGGTCGCCGCGTTGAGCTTCTCCGCGTCGCCTTCCGTGATCGCTTTCTTCACGTTTTCGATCGCCGATTCGATGGACTCCGCGTCCGCGTCGCCGATCTTCTCGCGATGTTCCTTCAACGTCTTTTCCACGTTGTAGACCATCGCGTCCGCGCGGTTCCGAGCCTCAATCTGCTCCTTCTCCTTGCGGTCATCGGCAGCGTGGGATTCGGCGTCCCGAGCCATCTTCTCCACTTCTTCCTTCGACAGACCTGACGACGAGGTAATGGTAATCTTCTGCTCGTTGTTGGTCGCCTTGTCCTTCGCGGCCACGTTGAGAATGCCGTTCGCGTCAATGTCGAACGTCACTTCCACCTGCGGCACGCCGCGTGGTGCGGGCGGGATACCAACCAGCTGGAATACGCCCAGCATCCGGTTGTCCTTCGCCATGCCGCGCTCGCCCTGGTACACCTTGATCTCAACCGACGTCTGGCTGTCAGCCGCGGTGGAGAACGTTTCGCTCTTGCGAGTTGGAATGGTGGTGTTGCGGTCGATCAGCTTCGTGAACACGCCACCCAGTGTCTCGATACCGAGCGACAGCGGAGTCACGTCGAGCAGCAGCACGTCTTTCACTTCGCCGCCCAGCACGCCACCCTGAATCGCGGCGCCAACTGCCACCACTTCGTCCGGGTTTACGGTCTTGTTCGGCTCTTTGTTGAAGAGCTGCTTGACGATCGCCTGCACGCGGGGCGTACGCGTCGAACCGCCCACCAGCACCACTTCGTCGATCTTGTCCGGAGTCACCCCCGCATCGGCCATCGCCTGCTTGCAGGGACCAACTGAGCGCTGGAAGATGTCTTCGCACATCTGCTCGAAGCGCGACCGGGTCAGCTTCATCGCCAGGTGCTTCGGACCGGACGCGTCGGCCGTGATGAACGGCAGATTGACTTCGGTTTCCAGCAGCGTA
>JAOAPO010000258.1 GCA_025462945.1 Bryobacterales bacterium | reverse complement strand
CGTGGCCAGGCCCTCCCGATGAGAGCTTGTCCGACGAAAACGTTTTCGACCCGCCGTCCACGATCATCTGGCCGTCGCGTGCACGGGAGACAACGGTGACCAGCACCGAAGCGGCGCAGTCTTCGAGCGAACACGCCCCGCTCGCTACTGTATTCAGGTCGTTGTAGACGTAAGTGCCCGGACGGATCTCGGTCACGCCCTCAATCTCGTGCGAGTGGAAAAGCGCGGGCGTGGAGCCCCCGCTAATGATCTCGGGCACCAGGCCGCTCAGCGCTAAGGCTTCCCGAAGCTCAGCCACCGTCGCACTCAGAAGCGACAGTTTCTCGGTATCCTGGCTCTTGATGTGGCCCGGATAGAAGTTGATGCCGCGCCAGTCGAGGTTCGGGAGTTTCATCGCCGCCACGGTGAGGTCCAATGCCTGCCCTGGCGGAACCCCGACGCGTCCCAGACCGACGTCGACCTCGACCAGAAAGCCCATCCGGACGCCCGCACTGGCAGCAGCCGCGGAAAGTTGTTGCGCCCCCACAAGGCTGTCGATGGCTACAGTCAGACGTGTGATGGCAGCGATCGCCGCGAGTCGGCGCATCTTGCTCTCGCCGATCACCGGATAGGCGACCAGAAGATCGCGCGTTTCGGCCCCCAGCATCACTTCCGCCTCGCTGGTCTTCGCGACGGTGAGGCCAGCTGCACCAAGCTTCAGCTGCCGCCGGGCGACTTCGATCGACTTATGGGTCTTGGTATGAGGCCGGAGCTTGAGGCCATGGCTGTGGCAGTAGTCCTGGACGCGCTGCAGATTGCGCTCCATGATGTCGAGGTCGACGACGAGCGCCGGGGTGTCCAGATCTTCTACACGGGTCATTTAAACTTGAACCGCAGTTTGCCTGCGGTTGTCGTATAGACCAGCGCGAGGTTCTTCGGCTTTTCTTTCTCCAGAGGAAAGAATAGCAGCGCGGTCACGGGTTCGGTGATCGCCTTCTCAACCAGGATCTTGCGCTTCAGCATTCCCAGCATGGGGTCTTGCTCGCGGTCGTCCTTCGCTTCTACCTTGGTCGTGTCGGGTGCTGGCGCGCCTGAGCCGCCGCCCATCATCCCGCCCATACCTATGCTGAAGCCGCCGCGCTTCTTTGGACCATCGCCGCGGTTGACCACCAGTCCGCCCTGCCCACCGATCTGTGCCGCCTGCAGAGGTCCTGTGTTGTAACCGGTTTGCTCCGATCGAAGCAGGAAGTCGTCGAGCCGGACATCGAGAGGTTTATCGCCTTTTGGCGTCAGTGTGACTTCGACCACAACGAACATGTGATTGAAGTCGGAGGCGAAGATCTGCTGCAAATGCTCGTCGTCGAGCACGTTCGCCTGAATGGAAACGGCGTCATTCGCAGCTTCGCCGGAGGGAAGTTTCTTCTCTCCGGCGAAGGCTGCGATGCTGAACAGCAATGTTAGTAATGCTTTACGCATGACTCCATATTAGAAGACAAGTTTCAGAGCGAACTGAATCTGCCGCGCCGGCGACGAGAGGCTGGTGATAGCCCCGAAGTTTCCGGCGAGTACATTGGCAGACGGAGCACCGAGGTTTGTTCTGTTGAACAGATTGAACATCTCGGCCCTGAACTCAACCCGCATATCTTCTCTGATCGGCACGGGGAACTCTTTGTGCGCACCGAGGTCAAAGTTAAAGATGGCTGGCGTCGACACCACGTTACGTCCAAGGTTGCCGAACGGATTGGAGGGGTCATTCGGAGTCGCCGCGCTGGGAGCGCTGTACGCTGCTTTGTTCAGATACGCTGCCGGGTCGCGGGTGTCGGAGTACAAGCTGCCGCCCACATAGTTCGGACGGTAGGTGCTGACCGTGTTGACCTGGAAGGCTGTCGGCGGGCCGTAGCTGATGTTGACCGGCTGACCGGAGGTAGCCGTGTTGATGCCCGTGAGGCGCCATCCACCGGCGACCGCATTTGCCACTGAGTTCATCCCTGAACCCCAGCGACGGCCTTTGCCGAAAGGCACTTCCCACACGATGGTGGCAGTGTCGTTGAGCGGCTGGTTATAGCTGCCAATACCTTTCTCAGACGCTGTATTGCGGTAGTTTATGCGCGAGTTGTCGTTATTGAAGGCTTCGAGGTGACCCGCGGCGTTGTCGATAGCTTTGGACCACGTGAAGCTGTTCAACAGGTACAAACCGTAGCTGTAGCGCTTTTCAATCTTCATCTGCAGCGAGTGATACGTGGAGTGACCACCGCCGTACGAGATCTGGACGAACTGAAAGCCCGGAATCGGGCGGCGGGCATCAACGCCAAGAGTCTGGCCGGGGAGGTTCGGCCGTGCCTGATTGTAGTCGCCGAGGACCATCAGTCCGGTGCCCTTGTTGCCGACATACGCCACGTCGAGGACCAGGTCCTTCGCCAGTTCGTGCTGCACAGTCAAGTGCCACGACTGAACGTAGGACGTGCGGTAGTCGGCAGGGGTGTAGTTGGTACGGGTAGTCGCCGTAGAGAAGCTGGAGGGGTCGGTGAGACCCTTGGGATAACCCTGCTGGGTCAGACGGAAGCAGCCGTTGTAGCTGTCACCGGAGCAGAGGGTCGGAGTGGCGTTCGTCGCAATGGCCTGGTTGATGGTGAGGTTGACGATTGCCGGACCGTTGTAGCCGAGGAGGTTTTCGCCGCCCATCCGATTGAAGTGGACGTAGCTGATGCCATATCCGCTGCGAACGACGGTACGCGGCATGACCTGCCAGGCGAGCCCGACGCGCGGGGCCCAGTTGTTGCGATCCGGGTGGACGAGGGCACGGTCATAAATGCTGCCCGCTTTCGCCTGGATGAGCTTATTGGTGGTCGGGTCATAGTTCGCGAGACGATTCTGGTCTTCCCACTGCGGCGTGGCGTATTCATAGCGTGCGCCGAGGTTCAGGGTCAGTTTCTTCGAGAGCTTGAAGTCGTCCTGCACGTACATGAAGTGCATCCGCTGGCGATAGTTCAGCACCACCTGGTTGTTCAAAGTGTAGCTGGACCGCAGACCGAGCATGAAATCAGCCATGTTGTAGATATTGCTCGAGGATGAAGTCGAGGGGCGGGTGAACTGACCGCCATAGGCGTCGGTGCCGTACTGGGGGTTGAAGTCGAAGATGTCGGTGTTGATGGACTGGTATTCGTAACCGGTCTTGATGGAGTGCCGGCCGAGGACCTTCGTGTAGTTCGCCTTCGGATTCAGAGTGAAGGGGTTCTGGAACTGCGGGTTGGAGTTCTGGCGTCCGAGGTTGCTGAAGCCGCTGATCTGCTGCGCGGTGAGTCCGCCGCCGATGACGGGCGAATCAGGCAAGCCGGGGATACCGTACTCGGTCAGCATGTTGCCGCGATCGGAGCCGAGTGCGAACTTGCCGCCTTCCACCCAGCTCGCGGCGAAGCGGAAGTCGAACAGAGAGGTTGGGGAGACGTTGTAGTTGAAGCCTCCGACGACCTGGCGATTTTTAATGCGAACATTGCCGTTGGCATCGCCGCCGGACGGGCCGGTGATGACGCTGTTCTCGGTCCGTGTGAGGAGGCGATCGCTGTAGCGGCCGAAGAAGTTCATGCTGGAACTCGCGAAGTAGTCAACGCGGAGATCGCCCTTGTCATCCTGCCAGGGCGTGGGCGTGAGGTATTCCCAGTTGTTGTTGGGCAGCGCGCCGACTGCGGTGGGGCGAACGGGGTTGGGGAGATCGCCGAGAACTTTCTTCGAGAAGGCCGTCTGGACACTGGCGGGAACGATGCCATTCGCATAGACCTCGCCCGTGAGCGGATTGCGAATCGCCACGCCGAAGTTACCCTGGCGCTGTTCGAGCGAAGGGATGCTGGCGAACTGGAGGGTACGCTCGACACGGCGAAGACCTTCGTAGTCGGCGAAGAAGAACAGCTTGTCCTTAAGGATGGGACCACCGAAGGCGCCGCCGAACTGGTTCTGCACCAGAATTGGCTTCACACCGGAGGACGGTTTGAAGAAGCCAACCGCATTGAGCTTGGTATTGCGCAGGAATTCCCAGGCGGCACCGTGGAACTGGTTGGTGCCGCTGCGGACCGACGCGTTGATGACGGCGCCACCGGCGCGCCCAAACTCGGCCGAAAAGTTATCCGTCTGAACGCGGAACTCTTCCACCGCGTCGGGATTCAGCTGGACAACCTGGTTCGAGAAGCCCTGATTCGAGGTGCCGTAGGCGTTGTTGTCGACGCCGTCCACCATGAAATTGTTGTGCGAGCTGCGCAGCCCGTTCACGTTGAACGAGGCGTCGCGGTTCGAGATGTTCGATCTGCGAACGCCGGGCGACAGGAGCGCGAGGTCGGCGTAAGCACGACCGTTGAGGGGGAGATTCACGATCTCGGCGCGCCGAACCACCTGGCCACGGTCGCTGGTGTCAGCTTCGAGAGCCGCAGCCGCTCCGGTCACCGTTACGTTCTCGCTTACAGTGCCGACTTCGAGACTCAGGTTGACGCGCTGCCGGGCGCTGACCGTGAGGTCAAAAGGCGCGGACGAGGCAGTCTTGAACCCGGGTTTCTCCGCCGACACCTTATAGGAACCGATGCGAAGACTTAAAAATGAGTAGTCGCCCGAGTCTTCGGACGAGATTTCCTGGCGAATGCCAGTGCGAACGTTTTCGATGGTGACCTTAGCGCCAGCAACAGCTGAACCGGTAGGGTCGGTGATAGTACCGATGACAGACGCCGCGTCCGATTGCGCGAATACGGGGGCGGCGGCACAGAGACAAAGCAACAAGGCTCTAAACTTAGACATCAACTCTCCTTCAGGGATGAGTCGATTTTAGCAAGTTATGCTACAGAAAACGTTAAAGGGCCGTTACAACGCCGTGAAGAACACCGCCGGCTACTTCTTGCCCTGCGCCCGCAGCTTCGCGGAGTCGAGCTTTCGCGTGATCTTCGCAAGTTCTTCGGCGTCCTGTTCGCTGGGCGGCGCCGACTTCATTTCGGTCAGCGAAGCCTCCCATTGCTGGATCGCTTCCTTCACTTTGCCCTGTTTGGAATAGACTTCCGCCAGGTGATCGTGAACGGTCGGATCCTTGCCGATCTTGACCAGCGCCTTATTGAGTTCTGCCGCCGCTTCATCGAGACGGTTCAGGCGGAACAGTGACCAGCCGAGGCTGTCGAGGTACGCTCCATTGCCCGGTTCGAGTTCGAGTGCCTTCGAAATCAACTGGTGCGCTTCCTCCAGCTTGACCCCCCGGTCGGCCAACATATAACCCAGGTAGTTCATCGCGCCAGCGTTCGTGGAATCGCCTGCGAGTACTTTCCGGAAAGATTGCTCGGCGGCATCGAAGTTCTTTTGCCGCTCATACATCGCGCCGCGCATGAACTCGATAACCTGCTTTTCCTGCGGCGATGTCGACAACGCTTCGGCTGCGTCCAGACTCTTCGCCTGATCCGCGAACCGCTTCGCCTTCTCCTGAATCTGGGCGATCTGGATCTGTGTATCGCGATCCTTCGCGGCGTTCGGGAGCGCCTTCAGTTCGGCAATCGCGGCATCGAACTGGCCCGTGTTCGCGAGCACCGAGGCATGCTCCAGAAGCACCAGCCGTTCGCCGGGAAACTTCTTGATGGCGGCATCGGCAGTGGCACGCGCCGTCTTGAAGTCACGGGCTGCCATCAGAGTTTCGATAATCTCAACTTCAACGCGCGCAGCGGCTGGCGGATTGAGTTCTGAAATGATGCGGAACGAGGCCACCGCATCGGGGATGCGATTGGCCGTGCGCTGCATGCGCGCGAGCAGTTCAGTCACCTGAATGCGAAGGCCACGCTCTGCGTCCGAGTACTGCGGCTTCTTCGTTTCGGCCAGGATGCCTTCAAGTACCGTAATGCCCTTAGGCGCGTTGCCTTCCGCTTCCAGCAGAATGGCTTCGGCCATCCGTACCTGCGGCGTGTTCCCCAAAGCCTGCGCTTTTTCCAGAGCGGCATGCGCGCCTACGAAATCGCCCTTGCGCTCCAGAATTTCGACGATCTGCAGGTGCATTTCAACGTTCTTAGGGTTCTCAACGGCCAGTTCCTGGAGGAACTTGAGAGCTTCGTCGGAGCGATTGGCGGCCAACAGCGTTGCGGCGAGGTGCTGCCGGACTGTCGCGTTGTCGTTGGTCAGCGGCAGCGCCTGGAGCCAGGTGTCGGCGGCCTTGTTGTAGTCCTTGTTCTGCTCGTAGAATTCGGCCAGTGTCGTGACGGTACGGGGGTCGGGATTGCGATCGACAGCCTGCTTCAACAGGTCGATGGCAGTCTTCATATCACCGCGATCGGCGTAAACAGCAGCCAGACCCGTGAGAGCGTCATCGCCATTTGGATCGGCGACCATGAGCTGGCGGTAAATCTTTTCGGCACCGGCATCGTCGCGCGACACGCGATAGAGCCGCGCCAGCATCGAGAGGCTTTCGACGTCCTTCGGGTCCAGTTCGACGATTTTCTGGTACTCCGCGGTGGCCGATTTCAGCATCGCGGCGTCGACCTTGCCCTGATCCGGATCGCCAATCTGCCGCGAATAGATGCGGGCCAGAATCTTGTGCGGACCCGGATTGTTCGGATTGGCCTTGATCAGCTCGTTCGCCTGGGTAGTGGCCCGCTCCAGTTGCTGCGTCTGGACGTACAGCTCAGCCAGTTCCTCGCCGATATAACTGGCGTCCGGATCGAGCTTCATGGCTTCTTTGTAGAAGTCGATCGCTTTATTAACGTATTCCCCGCGGTTGCCGTATGCGCTGGCCAGTTCACCGTAGAGGTGTGCCATTGCGAAGGCGTAGTAGGCATCTGCCTTTTTGTCGGGTTTGCCCGCAGGGATCGCGCCGGCACCAGCCGGCTGCTGACTCATCAGCGGCACGGTGCCTGCAACACTCAGACCAGCCATCACGAGCGCGGTACGCGCCTTCTGCCCCAAAGCGATCATTCTGTTTCGCCTTCCTCTGTTTCCCAACCCAAACGGGCCTGCTTCGCGGCGGACGCGCCACCAGGCTATGGCCTCGGTCATCATCAGTGTATAACGCCTAATAAAACAACCTCGCGCCCACTCGTTGCCATCGTTGGTCCCACCGGCTCGGGCAAGAGCAGTCTGGCTCTGAATCTGGCCCTGCGGTTCGGCGGCGAACTGGTGAACTGCGACTCCGTCCAGATCTACCGCTACTTTGATATTGGAGCAGCCCGCACGCCGGTGGCCGAACGCCATGGAATCCCTCATCACCTAATGGACGTGTGTGATCCAAATGAGGTGTTCACGGCTGGCGATTATTTACGCTTTGGTCGTGCGGCGCTGAACGAGATTGCCGAGCGGGGCAAATTGCCGATTATCACGGGCGGAACAGGCTTCTACTTGCGGGCGCTTTTCGACGGTCTGGCGGAGGGTCCAGCCAGAGACGAGGCGCTCCGTACCCGGTTGGCCGTGCGGGAGGCGCGGCGTGCGGGGTCGCTCCACCGGCTGCTGAGACGGTTCGATCCGGTCACGGCCGCCCGGATCCACCCCAACGATGTGCCTAAAGTAATGAGGGCGCTCGAAATATGTCTCACCGCTCGCCGGCCCGCGACCGAGGTATTCGCCGCCGGTAAGGAGCCCCTCGAGGGGTTTCAGTCGCTTGTTCTGGGCCTGTTTCCGAATCGAGACGACCTCTATGCCAGGCTCGAAGCGCGTTTGGAAATCATGTTCACCGAGGGCATTGTGGAGGAGACGGCTTCGATCCTCGCGCGCGGGTACCCGGACACGGCCAAACCCTTCGAGTCGATCGGCTACAAGCAGGCGCTCCAGGTTCTCAAGGGTGAACTGAACCGCACTGAAGCGCTTTACTACGCCCGTCGGGACACGCGCAACTACGCGAAACGACAGATGACGTGGTTCCGCAAAGAGCGAGGCATCGAAATCATTACCGGCTTTGGCGACGATCCGGCTGTGCTCGAATCTGCTGCGACCCGTGTAGAGGAATTCCTTGCGGCTACCATGGCCACTTCGTAAGCACCGGCTCGAACACCTGCGATTCTCCGGCTGCGACCCGAATGCTCGCCCCCGACGGCTGTAGCTGCTGAAAGTACGTTGGGTCTGCGAAGGCATCGACATCGACGGAGGGAAAAGCGAACCCATAGTAGTCACCGGGCCGAACGCCCAGGAACTCAAACCGGCCCTCGGTATCTGAAAAGACCGTCTCGATGAAAACCGAATCGCGCAGCTTCTCGTCCACGGGCACCAGCACCACATACCCTCGCTGGCCGTCGCGGACCGAGCCTTTCACGATACCGCCGTTATTGGTGTACTCCACCGCAATCGGAGGATCGTTGCCCGTCAGCGAAACTTCCCGCCCCATGACGTCGACGTTGCCCAGCCGCACTGACGCGACGTACTGCCCGGGCGGTTTGCCGGCGGGCACGATTCGGTAACGCCCAGGATAAACACTCGGGATGCTAAACCGTCCCGTTTCCCTTGTCATGGCGCTGTACTGCGATCGGGAAGTCGCAGTCTCCTGCAGCAGGAAAACACCGGTGTTTCCGGTAGGCGTTGCGTAAGTGACTGTCCCCGACACAGAAAACGGGGCCAGCAAGCGAATCCGGACGTTTTCGACTGGCCGATCAGCGACGGTCAGGGGAGCCGCGCCCTTCCACGGAACAGTGCCGACCGAGATCTCCGCAGAAACGTGCCAGTTGCCGTTCGGAACACCAGTGAAGCTGTACCGGCCCTGCTCATCGGAAGACGCGCTGAGTGTATAGCGCAGGCCTGCGTCTGCCGCCTGCAGACTGACGGTCGCGTTCGGGACCGGACGATCGCCGCTGTTCACCACCTGTCCCGTCACTGGCACCGAAGCTTCTTCCCGGATGCGCAGATCCAGCCCGGATACATCCTCGCCGCTTCTCACGAGAACCGCCTGGGCGCCATTCCGGGTCGGGCTATTCGGGTAGAAGGCATTCAGCCAACCAGTTCGTCCCGGCTTTCTCACCCCAGGATGCGCGACCACGAAGTAGCGCCCCGGCGGGAGGCTAACCGTGAAACGCCCTGTGGAATCCGTGCTCACCGGCGGGCTGATTTCATACCGCCACGGAAGCAGTGCCGAAACGGTCACCCCCGTAGCCGGGCGACCGTCGGGACCCAAAACCCGGCCCGAGATCGAACCCAGCTTGTCCATCTCAATCGGCAGAGAAGTGGTGAACCCAGTAACGGTGAGAGCACCCCCCGCCGCCTTGTAGCCGTTGGCGGTGACGGACCAGCGGTAGCGCGTGATCGGCGCCTCAGCGAATTCGAAGTGGCCGTCCCGGTCCGTCCTGCCCTGGTAGCGGCGGGCGCTGCTGGCGGGCATACCCATGTCTTCCGTCAGCACGATGTTGGCGCCGGCGACGGGCAGAACCGTACCTGTGGCAACAATGGACCCGCGAATGACACCGGTTCCCTGCGCCAGACAGGACGCGGCCAGCAACAGACCCGCCCCGATTACGCCTGGTTTGAACACACCCTCAGAATACGCCAGCCCACCGTGCGTTAGGCTGGAAGAAGCCCCTTTGAGAAGCCTCCTTGCCATATGTCTGTTGCCGCTCTTTTTGCTGCCAGTCGCCCCCCTGAACGCCGCGAACACCGTCGCCGTCTTGCCGCTCTTCAACACGAATGAAACTCGTGCTCCGCAGCTCAACTGGATTGGTGAAAGCGCTGCGGAGACCCTTCGCGAATCCCTGTACGCCGCAGGCCTGATCGCCCTCACGCGAGAACATCGCGAAGAGGTGTATCGCCGGCTGTCGGTGCGGACCGGAGCGGTGCTGACGCGCGCGACCGTGCTGCGCATCGGCGAGACCCTCGATGCCGGTCAGCTTGTCTATGGCGATTTCCGGGTGGACGGGGCCGAGTTCTCGAATGCCACCCTCGACTCGAACATCCGGCTCACAATTCACGTGATCGACTTGGGTAAGTTCCGCGAAACCGCCAAGTTCGAACAGACAGGCCCGCTTCGGGATCTGAGCGTCCTCGAGACGAGGCTCTCGTGGTTCCTGCTGCGCCTGCTGGCCCCCACGAACGAAATGGCGGCGTCGGAAACCGTCTTCATGCGTGACCATCCGCCCATCAAGGTCGATGCCATGGAGAGCTACGTTCGGGCCCTTGCCGCTGCCGGACCGGACCAGAAGACCCGTCTGCTCACGCAGGCAGCGCGGCTGGACGAACACTTTACTGCTCCCGGCTTCCAGCTCGCCCGCATCGCTGTCGCGAAGAAGGATTACAAAGCTGCCGTGCCGTGGCTTACTAAGGTGACGCGCCTCGATTCCTACTACATGGAAGCCATGTTCCTGCTCGGCCTGTGCCGCTACAACATGTCGGATTTCGACGCCGCCGCGGTCCAGTTCCGGATCGTGGTAGCGGACATGCCCTTAAGCGAGGTCTACAACAACCTGGGGGCTGCGCTTTCGCGCAAGGCTGATCCGGCGGCACTCGAGAACTTCGAGCGGGCGCTGGAAGGCGATCAGGCCGATCCCGACTACTGGTTCAACGTCGGGTACGCACTCTGGAAGAGGGGCAAGTTCGCGGAGGCGGCGACGAAGTTCCGTGCCGTTCTGGACCGCGCCGGCAATGACCAGGAAGCGACGACGTTCCTGGGCCGCTCGCTGCAAGCGGAGACCGCCCGTTTCGGCGACACCCGCACCGAATACCGGGAGCGTCTCAAAACCACCTTCGAAGACTCCGCTTTCCGCCAGCTGCAGGCGGAGCTGCGCAAAAAGTAGAAGCGGCGAACAAACGAAGCCATTGACCCTGTCCCGGCAGGTCGCTAGAGTTCAGGTATGAGCCTTGAAACCGGTTGCAGCGCGTTCCCGTCCAAAAGCCAGATGTTGAAACGCGCCCTGCCCCTGCTCGCTGTTGCTGTTGCTCTGGCTGATTTCCCTGCCCTGGCGCAATTTGGCTCTCCCTACCCGACTGGCGGCGGGGGTGGCGGCGGCGTAGGTTTCCCTGGCGGAGGCTATCCGGGCGGCGGCGGTGGCTATCCGGGCGGCGGAGTTGGCGGCGGTGGAATTCCCTTCCCCGGCAGGCGCGGCAGCAACACTGCTGGTACCGCTGAAACGGTGACCGGCAACATCCAGCGCATCTCAACGAATCAGCTTGTGCTCGATCCCGGCGACCGCCGGAACATCATCGTCACGCTCGAAAAAAATACGAAGTACTTCACCAAGTCGGGCGGAACCTCGAAGTTCGGCGATTTCGACAGCGGTGACGAAGTCTCGGTGGACGCCGTGCGGGACAAACAGAGCATGCTGCACGCCCAGGCCGTGACCCTGGTGAGTAAAGGTGCGGCTGGAAACATATCCGTCAACGATGGCGACAGTGACCGGCCGCGACTGAAGCGCACTCCGACGCCCGGCGATGCACCTCAAACTCCTGCTAAACCCGACACCCCCATGACGGACGACCCGGATCGCCCGCGGCTAACCCGAAAACCTGTGCAGGCCACGACACCCGTGGAAGGCGATCCGGACACGCCACCGGCTCGGGCCAAGGTCGACGATGTTCCTCTGAAGCCGGTACCTCGCGACGCGGACGATCCGGGGCCGCCCGTCATTCGCCGCGGCATACCCCAGCAGACTGCCTCGGCTTCCCGCCCCAGCATCAAGTCCGAGGAAGTGAACGGCGTCACCAAAGTAGCAGCGCCGCCGGTGATCGAAGCGCCATCGTCCAGGTCTTCTGAAACCAGCGTGAGCGAAGCCCGCGCCGCGATGAAAGGCCCGCCCACCGGGGACCCAATCATCAACGCGGCCCGCGAAGCAGCGTGGCAGTATTCGGATACCCTGCCGAACTACATCGTCAAGCAGTACACGACTCGTTACCAAACGGACGCCGCAAAGGGCAACAGAACGTCCTGGCAGGCCCTCGATGTGGTGACGTCCGATGTCGTCAGCGAGGGCGGTAAGGAGTCGTACCGCAACATCCAGGTGAACGGCAAACCGGTCAAGGATATCGAGAAGACGGGGTCATGGTCCACCGGCGAGTTTTCAACGATCCTGCTGAATCTGCTCGCGCCGCAGACCGACGCTGACTTCCATGGCAAGCGCAGCAGCACCATCGTGAACCGCCCCGCCTGGCGATACGACTACACGGTGGAGCAGCCCAACTCGAACTGGAGCATTCATGCGGCCTCCCAGCAGTACAAGCCTGCCTACTCGGGCAGCATCTGGGTGGATAAGCAGACGAACCGCGTGCTTCGCATTGAGATGTCCGCGAAGACCATGCCTCAGGCCTTTCCGCTCGACACAGTAGAGTCTGCCGTCGACTACGACTTCGTCAACATCGGTGACCAGAAGTTCCTGCTGCCGACGCACTCCGAAGCCTTGAGTTGCACGCGCGGATCAGGCGACTGCACTCGCAACACGATCGACTTCCGGAACTATCGCAAGTTCGGTGCCGACACCAGCATCACTTTCGAAGCCGACAAATAGCTAACGGACGGGCATGAGTTCGCGCAGACCTTCGTACTGGTCGGTTGCGATCAGGTCGACGCCTGCGGCGAGAGCAGCTTTCCAGCGTTCCGCTACCGCCTCTTTGGTGCCGAAGTTATAGCTGGCAGTCCAGCCGCTCGCCGGGCCCTGCGGCGGATCGAATCCGTCCAGCGTGTAGAACCGAATCCAGTACCCCAGGTTGTGGGCACCATCCACCAGCGACTTCAGCTGCGCCGCATCCGCGCTGGTCCACGCACCCGCTTCCGGCTGCCCTTCCGGTTCCACTGCCTTCCACGAGTAGTTCACCCAACGGCGATAATTGGTGGCGCGGCTTGCTAAACCTTTTGCGTGAGCAGAGCCGAACAGCCGCAGCTTCTCGCCCTTCGGAACCTGATTGAAGAAGACCACCTCCTGCTCATCGGCTTCTTCCGTCAGCACCAGCAGCGGCTTCACATCGAACTTCGAGAGCTTTTTGGGATCGTCGGTTTTCTTCGCTGTCGTGATCCATCCCTCGTACTCCCCAAGCATCTTCCAGACATCTTCAAGCAGGGGCGTCTGCACATCTTTAAAGTCGAAGTGAACCACTATGAGCGGCCACTCTGACTTCCTGTTTTCCTTCAGCGCCTTATCCATCAGGGGCCGTACGCGCTCGAAGAAATGAGCCCGCAATGTCGGTTCCACCCCGGTCGTCTTCTCGGTGTGCGACACCACAGCATGGCCGTTCCAGAAGGCGACATCCTGCTCGATCGCGATCGGAAAACCGAGGGCGAGCGCCCGCTCGATGCGATCCGCATGCTGACCCTTCTCGGGGTAGCAATTGTGCGCATCGAGGAGCGGGCCCTTGATCCGGCCCACATGGATCTGCGCGCAGAGCGGCAGTGAGATGGCAGCGAACAGCAACAGTCGGCGCATCATGCCTGCTTCGGAGCGACTGTTGCGCGCGTGGCACCGGTAGAGATGCCGCCATCCACCAGCATGGTCTGACCGGTGAAGTATTCACTCGCATCGGACGCGAGAAACACAATAGCGCCATCCAGATCGGCGGCCTTGCCGGGCCGACGCATCGGAATGCGATCAATGATGTACTCGAGCCATTCCTTGTTCTCGTACAGCACGGAGTTTTGCGCGGTCTTGAACCAGCCGGGTGCGAGGCAATTGACGGTGATGCCGTTCTTGCCCCAGTCGTCGGCGAGGCTCATGGTCATCTGTTTGACGCCGCCGCGACTCGCGCAGTAAGGCGTCAGGCCCGCATAGCCAAACACGCTGGTCACCGAACCGATGTTGATGATGCGTCCGAAGCCGGCGGGGATCATGCAGTCGCGGGCGACAGCCTGGGCGACGAAGAAGGTACCGCGCAAATTCGTCTCCAGTACGAGGTTCCAGTCGTCCCAGGTGATGTCGACAGCGGGCTTGCGAACGTTGAGTCCGGCGTTGTTCACCAGAATGTCGATCTTGCCGTAGTGCGCCAGACCGGCCGCGACTGCCGCCTGAATACTGGCATGATCACGAACATCGAGGGCGACGGGGAACGCTTTGCGGCCCAGACCCTCTACTTCGGCCTGAAACTCCGCCAGATCAGCGACCTTGCGGCTGGTGATGATGAGGTCCGCGCCAGCGCGGGCCAGTGCGCGCGCCATATACTGGCCGAGTCCCCGACTGGTGCCCGTGACCATGGCGACTTTGCCGGTCAGGTCAAAAAAATTATGCGGCGTTACGGACACAGGACAACCTTTCCGAGGTTCGGCTCGTTGGCATAAAGACGCGTGAACCATGAAGCGCCCTCTGACAACGGCACGATGGCCGAGATGAGGGGCATCACCTGGATAATCCCGCGTGCCATCAGATCAATGCACTGCGGGTATTCGCCATTCGACGCGCAGGAGCCCTGCAGACGGATCTGGCGCGTCACCACATACTGAAGAGGCAACTCGATATTCTGAGAGAGGTTGCCGACGAGCGTCACCATGCCGCCCTTGCGAACCGAGTAGATGGCGGTCGCCACTGGATCTGTGTAGCCGACGCACTCGAAAGCCACATCAGCGCCGCGTCCGCCCGTCAAAGCTCGGACGGCATCCGGCACATTGGTCTTGTTCGGGTTGAAGACATCGGTGGCACCGATAGACAGCGCGCGGTCCAGCTTGGAGTCTTCGATGTCCACTGCGATGATTCGCGACGCACCGGCCGCCTTCGCCGCCTGCAGAGTCACGGAGCCGATCATGCCGGCACCGACGATCACCGCCACATCGCCCAGCTTCACGGGTGTAATCGACACCGCGTGCACACCAATTGAGACGGCTTCGATCAGTGCCGCCTGCTCGTAGGGAAAGCTGTCGGGCAGCTTGTACATGATGCGGCGCGGTACCGACACGTACTCGGCGAAAGCACCGTGGCGTTTAAACTCCTTGGGCGCCACGCCGACCACCTGGCGGTCATCGCAGAGGTTGACGTCGCCGCGAACGCAGAACTGGCACTGGCCGCAATAGACGGTTGAGTCGAACGTCACGCGATCGCCGATCACCAGATCCGTCACGCCAGGACCCACTTTCGCTACTTCACCGGCGGCCTCGTGTCCCATGATCAGCGGGGGATGACGGCGGCCGGAAGACCCGTCATAGCCGTGTACGTCAGAGCCGCAAATACCGCAGGCTCGTACCCGCACGAGGACTTCGCCCGGACCAATCTCGGGCACTGGAAAGTCGACCATCTCCAGCTTTTTATATTCGGTGAGGAGTAGTGCGTTCATATCGAACCCGTATTCTATCGGAGCGGTTTCGACATGGGTATGACCGGCAGTTTGAGACCGCCCGCGAGCGGCACTTCGTCGCGAGAATCGACCGTGTAGCCGTGGGCCGCGTAGAGCGCCTCACCCGTGACCGTGGCAACCAGTTCAAGGCGTGTGAACCCGGCACCGCTTGCTCTCGACTCGCACTCCCGAAGGATCACGCTGCCGATGCCGCGTCGCGCAAAGTCAGGGTGAATGAAAAAGCTGCGGATGCGAGCAGCGTCACGGCCAGGTTCCAGCAGGTTGTCGTCTTTGCCCGCAACGTTGTCGCCGCCGAAGCGATTGTTGCGACGGCTCCAGGCCCCGCAGCCCACGAGCTTGCCGTCCAGTTCCGCGAGCAGGTAAGTGCCGTCGCGCACGAGTTGACTGTCCACGCCGAAGATGACGTCGAGAGCCGCGGCACGCTGTTGCGCGGTATAGTCGCGGCTCTGCAAGCCTTCGACAGACAGCGCGATCAGCTCTTTCATGGCCGGCATGTCCGCTGCCGTCGCCGCGCGGATCTTTACTTGAGCTGTGCCGATGCCGTGATCACCTCAGCATTCAGATAGGGTCGCAGGACTTCCGGTACGACGATACTGCCGTCCGCCTGTTGGTAGTTCTCCATGACGGCTACCCAGGTCCGGCCAACCGCCAGGCCGCTGCCGTTGATGGTGTGGACGAGTTCACTCTTCTTGCCGCCTCGGAAGCGGATGTTGGCCCGACGTGCCTGGAACGCCTCGAAGTTCGAGCAGGAGGAGATTTCCTTAAAGCCGTTCTGCCCCGGCAGCCAGACCTCGATGTCGTATGTCTTCGCCGAGCTGAAGCCCATATCGCCGGTGCAAAGAACCACCGTGCGGAAGGGCAGACCGAGGCGCTGCAGGATGTCTTCGGCGTCGGCAGTCAGCTTGTCGAGTTCCGCGTAACTTTGGTCCGGATGCGCGAACTTCACCAGTTCCACTTTTTGGAACTGGTGCTGCCGGATAATGCCGCGCACGTCGCGCCCATAGGACCCGGCTTCACTGCGGAAGCAGGGGGTATAGGAGCAGAAGCAGATGGGCAGACGTTCCGGGTCGAGCGTCTCGTCCCGGTAGATGTTGGTGACAGGCACTTCGGCGGTCGGGATCAGCCAGTAATCCGTGTTTTCGAGCTTGAAAAGGTCCTCGGCGAACTTAGGCAGCTGGCCGGTACCGTACATACTGGCCGAGTTCACCATAAATGGCGGCAGCACTTCCGTATACCCGTGGTGCTGGGTATGGGTGTCGAGCATGAAGTTGATCAGGGCACGTTCGAGCCGCGCACCCAGACCCATATAGATGGCAAAGCGTGCGCCCGTGATCTTGGCAGCGCGATCGAAGTCGAGGATGCCCAGAGCGGGGCCCAGGTCCCAGTGTGACTGCGGCTCGAAGCTAAAGGTCGGCGGCTCACCGTGGCTGTTGACGACAACATTGTCATCGGCGGAGCGGCCCACCGGCACGGACTCATGTGGAACATTGGGAATCCCGGCCAGCATCTCTTTGAACTGGGCGTCCACGTCGTCGACATTTTTCGCCAGTTCGGCGATCCGGTCGGCCATTTCGCGCGACTGGAGCTGCAGAGCGTCAGTGTTGGCTCCCTCTTTGCGAAGCTTGCCGATGTCCCGCGACAGGTTGTTCTGGTTTGCGCGCAGGTTCTCGCTCTCGGTAATGGCGGCGCGACGGCGCGAGTCCAGTGCCCGAAATTCGTCGAGCGGCAGCGTCAGACCACGGGTGGCGAGGCGTGCGGCGATCGCATCCAGATTGGCGCGAAACGTCCCCAAATCATGCATATAGAGCTTAGGTTAACAAGGAGGGTCCACTTGCTGCGGCGTGTACGGAATCGACTCACTGTATACTGGTTTGAAGACGTTTCCACCTGGCGTACTGCGCCGCTAAGCCAATAATGTTCGACAATCTGTCCGATAAACTGCAGCGCGTCTTCAAGAACATGCGCGGTGAAGGACGCCTGACCGCCGAAAACATGGAGGTCGCGCTCCGTGAAGTCCGCGTGGCTCTTCTTGAAGCCGACGTCCATTTCAAAGTAGTCAAACAGCTCCTGGAAGCCGTGAAGGAACGCGCGCTCGGCCAGGAGGTGATGCAGTCCCTGTCGCCGTATCAGCAGGTGATTGGCATCATCAACGAGGAGCTGATCAAGGTCCTCGGCAGCCATGAATCGAAGCTGCGGTTTGCGAACGATCCGCCCAGCGTTTTCCTGATTGTGGGTCTCCAAGGTTCCGGTAAGACGACTTCCACGGCGAAACTGGCGCGCTGGCTGACCAAAAACGGTCACCGCCCCTACATGGTTTCGGTGGACGTCTACCGCCCCGCCGCTCGCCAACAGCTGGCCATTCTGGCGCGCGAACAGAAGATTCCGATCTACGAGGGCACAGCGGAAGAAACACTTCCCCTCGATCTGGCCCGCTCCGCGAAGCGGGAAGCCACAAACAGCGGCCGCGACGTTCTGCTGGTAGACACCGCCGGGCGCCTGCACATTGACGAAGATCTGATGGGCGAGCTGCAGAGGCTGAAAGAGCTGCTCAACCCGTCAGAAATCCTCTTCGTTGCCGATGCCATGACCGGGCAGGACGCAGTGAAGTCAGCCGGCGAGTTCCACCAGCGGCTCGGCATCACCGGCGCCATCCTCACTAAGATGGACGGCGATGCCCGCGGCGGCGCTGCGCTTTCGATCCGGCAGATTACCGGTCAGCCCCTGAAGTTCGTGGGTCTGGGTGAAAAGACCGACGCATTCGAACCGTTCCACCCCGACCGTGCGGTTTCGCGCATTCTCGGCATGGGCGACATTGTCAGCTTCGTCGAAAAGGCGCAGGAAGCCTTCGACTCGAAACAGCAGGAAGAGATGCAGCGCAAGCTCATCGACAATGAGTTCACGCTGGAAGACTTCCGCGATCAGCTGAAAAGCCTTCGGAAGCTGGGTTCTCTCGAATCCATTCTCAAGATGATGCCCAAGGTGGGCATGATGAAAGAGCTGCAGAACATGCAGCCCGATGAGAAGGAATTGACCAAAATTGTATGCATCATCGACTCGATGACTCCCAAAGAGCGCTCGAATCATATGATCATCAACGGCAGCCGCCGTCGGCGCATCGCACGCGGCAGCGGTACCAAAGTAGAAGATGTGAACGACCTGCTGCGGCAGTATACGCAGGCTCGGAAGATGATGAAGACCCTGTCAGGCAGCATGGGTATGCTGGGCAAAAAGATGGGGAAGCTCGGTGGCCTAGGTAAACTTGGGTTACCGGGATTTTAAGAGAACAGGATAATAGAGATTCAATGCTAATGATCAGGCTGGCGCGTTTCGGCGCCAAGAAGAAACCGTTTTACCGTGTGGTTGTAATCGACAAGGAACGCGCCCGCGACAGCAAGGCGATCGAAGTGGTGGGCCAGTACAACCCTCTCACCGAACCGGCGACCGTGAAGTTGGAACACGAGCGCATCACTCACTGGACGAAGAACGGCGCGCAGCTGTCCGACACAGTGGCCCGGCTGCTCAAGAACAATCCCGCCGTTGTAGCGTAAACTACGCTTGTGAAACAACTCGTCGAGGACATCGCGAAAGCTCTGGTCGACTCCCCCGAGGATGTCGCCGTCAGCTACAAGGGCGGTGAACAGTCATCCGTCCTTGAGCTGAAGGTTGCGGAAGGCGATCTGGGGAAAGTCATCGGGAAACAGGGCCGCACGGCGCGCTCGATCCGGACGATCCTGGGTGCCGCAGGCAGTAAAACCAATCGCCGCTTCACGCTTGAAATCCTTGAGTAACGACAACCTGACCGTACCTGACTCTGACTGGGTAGCAATAGCAATTCTTGGCCGTCCTCGCGGCGTTCGCGGCGAGTTGACGGCCATTAGTCTTTCCAGCCACCCCGAACGGTTCGCCCAACTCCGGCAGGTGTATCTGTTTGGGCCTGGCACGCCGTACGAAGTGGAGCGCGTTTGGGATCATCAGGGCGTTCCCGTCTTCAAGTTCAAGGGCATCGACTCGATGACGGACGCTGAGGCACTTCGCGGCTTCGAAGTTCGCGTGCCGAAGTCTGAGCGCGTGAAAGTTGAGCCCGGCGAGTACTTCCATTCAGACCTGATCGGCTGCGAAGTGCAGGACGCCGAGACAAAGCGCGTCATCGGCACGGTGACGGAGTTCGAGGAATTCGGAGGCCCGCCGCTGCTTCGAATCGACAACGGTAACCTGCTGATCCCCTTCGTGAAAGAAATCTGCACGGGCATCCACCCCGAGCAAAAGCTCATCCTGGTCAAACTGCCGGAGGGTCTGGAGGACGTCAACAAGCTTTGAAGTTCCACCTCCTGACCATCTTCCCCGAATTCTTCGAAGGTCCTTTCAAGCATGGCGTGGTCGCCCGGGCTGCGCAGTATGGCTCGCTCGACATCATCCTCCACGATCTCCGCACCTGGACGCATGACCTGCATAAGACCGTGGACGACCGGCCGTTCGGCGGCGGTGAAGGCATGCTGCTCAAACCTCAGCCGATCTTCGAAGCGGTGGAAGCCATCTGGCCCGAGCGAACCGCAAAGCAGAAGGTGATTCTGCTTTCTGCGCAGGGCCGTCGCTTCACTCAGCAGGTTGCGCGTGAGTACCTGGAATTCGACGAACTCCTCTTCATCTGCGGCCGGTACGAAGGCGTGGACGAACGCGTTGCCGAGCATCTGGCGGACGATGAGATTTCGATTGGCGACTACGTTCTGAGTGGCGGCGAACTGGCCGCTGCTGTCGTGATCGATTCGGTGGCGCGGCTGCTGCCTGGCGTCCTTGGGAATCAGGACTCCGCTGTCAACGAATCGTTCGAAGACGGCATTCTGGATTGCCCGCAATGGACACGGCCGGCTGAATTCCGCGGCTGGAAAGTTCCGGATGTGCTGCTTGGCGGCAACCACGCCGAGATCCGCAAGTGGCGCCGCCAGGCCGCGATCGAGAAGACCCGCCGCTTCCGTCCCGACCTGCAGGCGTAAGTCCGCTGATAAAATCACGTGCGTGTCAGCGCCCGGCCCTCTGATTCGAAAGCTCTCTGTTCGCGCAGTCAGGGTACCGATGCCGGAACCTCACAGGACCGCGACCGGCATCATCACCGAATCTCCCCTGGTGCTGGTCGATGCGATCACAACCGAGGGCGTAACCGGGCACGGCATTGTCTTCACATACACGGCCACAGCACTCCGCCCCACAGCCGAATTGATAGAGAACATCGCGCCACTGGTGGAGGGAAAGCCCCTCGCGCCTCTTCAGATCTCTGACGAACTGGCGGCGCGTTTCCGGCTGCTCGGCACTCAGGGGCTCGTCGGCATGGCGCTGGCCGGCATCGACATGGCGCTATGGGACGCGCAGGCGAAAGTGCACGGTGTCTCGCTGACCCGACTCCTGGGTGGCGAGGCGAAACCGCTCCAGGCTTACGGGGCCATCGGACACGACGGATGGCGGGAGTCTGCGATTGTTGCGGAGAACTGGGCGAAGCGTGGCTTCCGGGGCGTGAAGGCGAAGATCGGATATCCCACACTGCGAGAGGATCTGGAAGTGATCCGCGCCATCCGTGCGGCCGTCGGTGAGGATGTCGCGATCATGGTCGATTACAACCAGTGCCTGACGCCAGCTGAAGCGATTGCGCGCATCACCGCGCTGGACGAAACGGGACTGACCTGGGTGGAAGAACCGACGCTTGCCCACGACTTCGAAGGCCATGCCGCCATTGCGCGCGCTGTAAGAACGCCCATCCAATGCGGCGAGAACTGGTGGGGCCCTTTGGATCTCCGCCATGCGATTCACGCAGGCGCATCCGACTTCGTGATGCCAGAGGTAATGAAGATCGGAGGTGTAACGGGTTGGCGGCGGGCGGTGGCTATGGCCGAAGCTCACGGCCTTCGCGTCTCAAACCACCTTTGGCCCGAAGTTAGTGCCCAACTGCTGGCGACGACGCCTCTGGCTCACTGGCTGGAGTACGCGGACTGGTGGAATCCCATCCTCACTCACCCGCTGCAAATCGATGGCGGATTCGCACTGCCATGCACAACGGCAGGAAGCGGTATCGCCTGGAATGAAGCGGCAGTGAGCCATTTCAGCGCGTAGTCGATTTTTTTGTAACGATTTTCCCGCTGATCTCACACTACTTCCAGTGCCGTCGATCTTTGCGGTGCAGGAGTGAAGTTCCATGAAGAAAACGCACTTAGTGGCCCTGTGCGCCACCGGCTTATTAATGACTGCTTCTGGGTCTGGCGACCCGAACCATAACCTGCCGAATCTTTTCCCTTTCCCAAATAATGCGGGCGTGGCGAAGACGTTCAGCACCGCCGGACGCGGCGACATCGATCTCTCTGGGCCCTTCTTTCAAAGTCTCGGCACCAATGGCCGGAGCTGCGGCTCATGCCACAAGCCGGATCAGGCGTGGAGTATCTCGGCTGAGGGCGCTCAACAGGCCTTCCAGCGATCAGGAGGTAACGACCCGATGTTCCGGACTAACGATGGCTCGAACTGCGATCACAACATCGACGTGTCGACGCTGCCAGGCCGCCGCGAAGCTTACAGTCTGCTCACCAGCCGCGGGCTGATTCGGGTGGCCATCGCGCCGCCAGCTGACGCGGACTTCACCGTAGTGAGTGTCAACAACCCGTACGGCTGCGGCGAGCTTGATGTGGTTTCAACCTACCGTCGGCCACTTCCCACCACGAACCTGAAGTTCCTGAGCGCGGTGATGTGGGACGGTCGGGAATCGACGCCACCATCTACGCAGAAGATCTCTTTTGCGACGAATCCCGGCGATTTGCTGGCTGACCTCGCCCATCAGGCCGTGGACGCGACCGAAGGGCATGCTCAGGGCACAGTCAAGCTCACGGCCTTGCAGCAGAAGCAGATCGTGAATTTCGAGATGAGTCTGTATTCTGCCCAGTCTCTGACGTTCCGGGCGGGCGACCTCGACGGCCATGGTGCGACCGGCGGACCGGAGGAACTCGCGAAGCAGCGGTTCTTCATCGGCATCAACGACCCGCTGGGGGGCAACCCAAAAGGCACCGCTTTCTCGCCCGCCATCTTCGACCTTTTTGAGGACTGGACAAAGAAACATGGTGACGATGGCCGCGCCAGCGTACTGCGCGGGCAGGAAATCTTCAACAGCAAGCGCATCAACATCACCGGCGTGGCCGGGTTGAACGACGTGGTGGGCGTGGCGACAATTCCGGGGAATTGCGGCACTTGCCATGATTCACCCAACGTCGGCAACCACTCCGTACCGCTGCCCATCGACATCGGTGTTGCAGACGTGGCGAGCGCTCTCGACACCAGCTACCTGCCCGTGGTGACGCTCAAGCAAAAATCAACGGGCAAATATCGACAGACTACGGATCCGGGCCGCGCGCTCATCACGGGTAAGTGGGCCGATATTGGAAAGTTTAAGGGTCCCGTGCTTCGGAGTCTCGCAGCCCGTGCGCCTTATTTCCACAACGGTTCTGCCGCGACACTGGACGACGTGTTGGACTTTTACAACGCCCGTTTCACAGTCGGCCTGACTGCACAGGAAAAGCGCGATCTGGTCAATTTCCTGAATGCGCTTTGACCGCCGCCTCTTCTAAAGGACGGTAATTTACGTTGGCTTGGCATTTGCATCCTGGTCACTAGCCTCCCAGCCCGAAACAGCAGCATACAAAGGGGTTGGGAGGCTCAGGATACGAAAGCTATATATGAACAAGCCATCATTTAAACTAAAATCCAGGCTGCTCTCAGGGGCCAGCCTCACGCTGCTGCTCATTTCGGCCGGGTTGCCCACTTACGCCCAAAATGCCGGTCAAAACAATGCCGGTCAGAACAATGCCTCGGCCGGCTCTGCTCAGGACGAGAGTTCGCTCTCCGGTTCCGTGGTGTCCTCAACCCGCAACACAATGGTGATCCGTCTGGACGACGGCACCTACCGGCTCTATACGTTCGACCAGGCCACGGTTCGTCCCGCACGGGTGACGACGGGCTCCAGGGTTCGCGTCGGCTCGACAGAGGGCGACGAAGCGGGCCAGCGTTTAGCGACTACCGTAACTGTGGAGCAGGAAGCTGCGCCACAGACCCGCACGGCGGGATCCGCCGGAACTGCAGGATCGGGCCCCGCGCCGGCCAATCCGCAAGTCGTACCGCCAGCCATTCGCAACCTGGAACGTGATATCGAGCGCAATGTCCGTCGCTACCGCGTTGGGGTTCGCGCCGGTGTCGGGCTGGACCCGGAAGTCATCCTCGTCGGCGTGCAGGCGCAGGTTGGCCCCATCTTCAGCCCGAATCTGACCTTCCGTCCAAGCGTGGACTTCGGCTTCGGCGAACTGACTGCTCTGTTCTCACTCAACCCGGACTTCATCTATCGTCTGCCGGTTTCCGGACGGCAGGGCCGTTGGTCCACCTATGCAGGGCTCGGACCGAGCTTCACGTTCCTTCACCAGAACCTCAACACGACAAGCGGCGGGAAGCGCATTGATTTCGGGGAATTCCACAGCAGCACCGGCCTGAACATCCTGGGCGGTTTGCAGTCTCGTGGCGGCATGTTCGCGGAGTTGCGTACGAGCGTCTACGCGGCACCGGCTCCTACGCTTCGCCTGATCTTTGGCTATAACTTCTAAGCTGACTTGATCTCAGTCCAGAGACGATCGCGGTAACGCTGCGCCGCCGGTGGTAACGCCGGCGGCCAGAAGCCGCGTGCATAGACCTCGCCTGGCGGGTAGAGGACGGGGTCAGCCGACTGCCCTGCCCTGTTCGCCGTCGCGGTGACGGCAACTCTGGCGTTGGCCGCCGCGACGTCGGGCTGCAGCAGGAATTCCAGGAACTCGTGAGCCAGTTCGTAACGCGTGCTCTCGCGCAGGATCGCCGCGCAATCGCAGTAGAGCGGAAAGCCTTCGGTCGGCCATGCGAATCGCAGTGCCGCATTGCCCGCGATCGCCTGGGCCGTTGTCGTGGACCACAGTTCGGCGGCCAGCACGTCTCCGGACACGAGTTGATCCCGAACGTCGGCATTCAGATACGCGCGAAGGTACTGCTTTTGCCGGATCGCCTCAGCTTTTGCGGCCTGCAACTGGCGCTCGTCCACTGAACTGAACGGCATACCCAGTTTCAAGAGGCAGACGCCCAGGACATCCTCGGGGTCGTCGAGCATCGTCATACGGCCCCGCAGGTCGTCGCGCCACAGCGCGGACCAGGCTTCGACGCCGGCGACCAGCTTCGAGTTGTAGGCGACACCGGTGCCGTTCCACATATACGGGACGGCCCAATGGAGTTCGGAATCCCATACGGGCTGCTGAAAACGCGAGTCGAGCCCGGCAAGCCCAGGTAAACGGCCGTGGTCCAGACGTGCCAGAAGACCGTGCGTCGCCATCGGACCGAGCCTGCTGTGGGTGGGAAAGACAACATCCCAACCGGAATTGCCGCTCATCACGCGTGCCAGCATCTCCTCATTGCTCTCGTACGTGCCATAACGAATCCGAACGCCGCGCTCTGTTTCGAACCGTTCGATCATCGCCGGGTCGATATACGCTGACCAGTTGAAGACATTCAGTCGCGGCCGGCGGTCGGCACAGGCCACGGTGGAGGCCCCCCCTGCCACAAGGAAGGTTCGGCGTGAAGAAAGCGCACGGTTCTGCGAATCTCGCAGCATCTTATCGCTCCTGCAGTCTCTGCGAAACAACGATCAGCGCTCCGAACACCACCACGATGAAAGCTGATACCGCGTTCAGCACCGGACTCACGCCCCGGCGCGCCATCGCGTAGACGACCATCGGCAGAGTCTCTGAATCCACTCCGGCCACAAGACTGGTGATCACGTAATCATCGAACGACACGACCAGGGCAAGCAGCGCCGCGGCTCCGATTGCCGGGGCCAGATAAGGGAGCGTGACACGGCGGAAAGCAGACCATTCAGTGGCACCCAGGTCCATGGCGGCTTCCTCCTGCGAGCGATCATACTCGCGCAGCCTCGCGGAGACAACGATCATGACGTAGGCGATGGAGAAGGCGACGTGCGCCGCGACTACGGTGAAGAGACCGAGGTGGAGGTGCAGAAAGCGGAAGCTCCACTGGAATAGCGCGAGCAATGAAACGCCGGTTACGATCTCGGGTGTCAGCAGCGACAGGTAGATGGTGCCGGCGAGCCATGGCGCGGGACGCCGCCAGATCCCGTAGGCCGCCAGCGTTCCGATGATGGTGGCGATCGCCGACGCGGCAAGCGCAATGATGAGGCTGTTCCATAGTCCTTCAGCCAGTGCCGGATCAGAGAGGGCCGCGCGATACCAGGCGAAAGAGAAGCCTTCCCAGACGGTGAAACGGCTGGTGTTGAAACTGAAGGCCACGAGCACTGCGAGCGGGGCGTAGAGGAAGAACAGGACCAGCACTGTCCACGAGGCGAGTCCACGTGTTCTCACAGGAGCTCCCGCGCCGTCCGATGCCGCAGAAATGCCGCCAGCGAGAGGGCGCTCAGCATCAGCACCGCCATGGATACCGCAGAGCCGAAGGGCCAGTCGCGGGCGCTGGTGAACTGGTTCTGCACCAGGTTGCCGATCATCACGGTCTTGCCGCCACCCAGCAGGTCAGGTGTCAGGTAGGCGCCCAGGCACGGCACAAAGACGAGTACCGACCCCGCGATGATTCCGGGCAGAGAAAGGGGTATGGTGACACGCCGGAGGGTTCGCCACGGGGTGGCGCCCAGATCGGCGGCGGCTTCGGGTAATGCAGTGTCCAGCTTCTCGAGCGTGGCGTAGAGAGGCAGCACGAAGAACGGCAGGTAGTTGTAGACGAGTCCGGCGAGCACGGCTCCGTCGTTGTAGAGCAGCGGCAGTGGCTTGTGAATGAGGCCGAGAGATGTCAACGCGGTGTTCACCAGACCGGTGTCTCTCAGGATGAAGATCCACGCATAGGTGCGGATGAGAAAGCTGGTCCAGAACGGCAGGAGCACGAGTTGCAGCCACACGTTTCGCCAGCGGCCGGAACGCACGATGAACAGCGCTACCGGGAAGCCGGCCGCGGCACAGAGAAGCGTTGCGACGCCAGCGATCCAGACGGACCGCCAGACGATGGCGAGGTAGAGCGGATCTGCCAGTCGCGCCCAGTTGTCAAGGGTCCACGGCTGCTCCACCCCGCCGTAGTCACCCCGCGTGAGCAGGCTGTAGGCGATGATCACAGCCAGCGGAATACCCAGCAGCAGCGCGCCTGTGAGCCTCGCCGGCAGCAGACTCCAGAACCGCAGCTTCATCGAACGCGCATCTCATCGGTCCGGTTCCAATCGATCCAGACGGTCTCGCCTTCCGCGAGTTCCGTGCCTGCTGGAAGGTCAGAGATCACGGCAGTGCCGTCGGTCAGACGCGCATGAACCTGGAGTGAGTTGCCCAGAAACAGCAGACTGGTTACAGCGCCGGCGCGCGCCGAATCGGCGCTGCGTGCGCGGGTGACAGAGGTATGCTCGGGCCGCACACCGACGGCGCCGAACCAGTTCACGGAGCCCAGGAACTCTGCCACGAAACGGGTCGCGGGCGAACGGTACAGTTGCTGCGGAGTACCGGACTGCTCGATGCGCCCGCGGTTCATCACCGTCACCTGGTCGGACATGGACAAGGCCTCTTCGCGATCGTGCGTGATCAACAGAAACGTGATGCCGGTGGCGCGCTGCAGCTCCTTCAGTTCGGCCCGCATGTGCCGGCGGAGATTCGGATCGAGGGCAGCGAGAGGCTCATCGAGCAGCAGCAGATCGGGCTGCAGAACGAGCGAGCGGGCGAGCGCGACCCGCTGCTTCTCGCCTCCCGACAATTGCGCCGGCCTGTTCCCTGCGCGGGCTTTGAGCTGAACGCGATCCAGAGCTTCCATCGCCTGAGCGCGAGCGTTCGGCTGGCGACGCTCCCGCAGCCCGAACTCCACATTCTCGAGGGCCGTCAGGTGCGGGAAGAGCGCATAATTCTGGAACACTGTGCTGACGTTACGCCGGTGGGGAGGCACGCTGTTGACCAGCTCGCCGTTCAGCCAAACCTCTCCGGAGGTCGGCAGCTCGAAGCCGCCAACCAGCCGGAGCGTCGTCGTCTTCCCGCAGCCCGACGGACCCAGCAGCGAGTAGAGCTTCCCGCGTTCCAGCGCCAGGGAAACGCCGTCCACTGCACGGTGCCCTGGGTAGTCTTTGACGATGTCCCGCAGCTCAAGCACCTGAGTCATCAGCCTCCCAGCGTACACTGGCACAGGAGATTAACTTGGGACTCAGGCTTACATTTCACGGCGCTGCCGGCACTGTCACAGGCTCGCTGCACGAACTCGAATCCGATGGCGAGCGGCTTATCGTCGACTGCGGCATGTTTCAGGGCCGTCGCAGGCTTTCGGAGCGCCTGAATCGCGAGCTGCCGTTCGACGCTCGCTCGGTGGACGCCGCGATCCTCACCCATGCCCATATCGACCACAGCGGCCGGCTTCCGCTGCTGGTGCGGGACGGATTCCGAGGGCCGATCTACACCACTCCAGCGACCGCCGACCTTTGCGACTCGATGCTCCGGGATACCGCACACATACTCGAAAGCGACGCCCGCTTCGTGAACCGTCACCTCAAGGAGAAGGAGGCCGTCGAGCCTCTGTTCACCATGCTGGACGTGGAAGAGACGCTGCCACTGTTCACGCGCGTGGGTTATCACGAGCGGCGAGAGGTGGGCGGCGGTCTGATTATGGAGTCGTTCGACGCTGGCCACATCCTTGGATCCTCCTCGGTGGTGCTGACCAAAGGCGACCTGCGTGTCGCCTTCTCCGGGGATGTGGGCCGGCCGGGCCTGCCGATCATCCGGGATCCAGAGACGATGCCGGAGGTGGACTACCTCGTGATGGAAAGCACCTATGGCGGCAAGACGCATGCGCCGCAAGGCGAGGCCCTTCCCCACGTGGAAAGGGTGGTCAAAGAGACGATCGCGCGGGGCGGGCGTCTGATCGTGCCCGCCTTCGCGGTAGGCCGCACGCAGCAACTTGTTCTGCTGCTGCACCAACTGATCAACGAGCAGCGCATTCCGGCGGTGCCGATTTTCGTGGACAGCCCACTTGCGGTCAACGTTACGGAGGTGTTCCGCGACCATCCTGATTGCTATGACGAACAGACTCGCGAATATCTCTCAAACGGCGAGGACCCGTTTGGGTTCCGGCGGTTGACGTACGTCCGCGACGCCGCCGAATCGAAGAAGCTAAACGATTTCCGCGGACCCATGATTGTGATCTCGCCCTCTGGCATGTGCGAGGCGGGACGGGTACTGCACCACCTGCGGCATAACATCGGCGACCCCAAAAATACGGTGCTGATCACCGGCTTTCAGGCTGAGAACACGCTCGGCCGCAAGCTGGTGGACGGCGTAAAAGAAGTCCGGATCTTTGGCATGCCGGCGCAGGTACGTGCCCGCATCGAGTCACTGGACGAACTCTCGGGCCATGCCGATTCCGCCGAGCTTCTCGCCTGGATGAAGCCGATGGCGAAGACACTGAAGCGCGTATTCCTGGTCCACGGAGAGCCGGACCGCTTCCTCGCACTGAAGGGTCAAATCGAGGAGGCGTACGGAATTGACACGAAGATCCCGGAACCGGGTGAAATGTATGAACTTTAAGAAAACTCGCCGAAACTCAACTTTCGCCGCATCTGTCTATACTGGATAGATTGACTTTTGCCAGTTCAAGGTCCAAAGATCGAGGTCCACATAGATGAGCTCCCCACAATATCCCTATCCGCCCCAGCCGCCAGCGGGCTACCAGCCACCGCACGAGGGCACCAGCCTGAAGACCGCACTCGCTGCCGGAGCCATCATTGCGTCGCTCGCCGCCAATGGATTCCTCATGTACCAGGTGAACGACATCCGCAAGGAATCCGCGCGTCGCGATGAGGTTGTGCAGAACCAGATCGAGACGATCAAAGAAAACAGCACCGTGATGACTGCGGCGCAGAAGAAGCATCTTGAAGAACTCCGCGACGATTTGGCGTCCACCTCCAAACAGGCCACTCAGATGGCGAGCCAGGCCAAGAAGGAAGCGTTGAACTACGCCGACGAACAGGCGAAGAGGCTCGAAGCGGAGAACGCAAAAACCAAACAGTCCGTCGACCAGACCAACACCGCACTTGGTGAAGTGAAGCAGAAGGCCGACACGGCGAATGCGCGCATTGCCGACGTCAACACTGACGTCCTCGGCGTCAAGACGGACCTCGCAGGCACCAAGACCGATCTCGACAAAACCAAGTCGGACCTGAAGAAGGTTTCGGGCGATCTTGGCATCACCAGCGGCTACGTAGCCACCAACAGCAAGGAAATTGAAGACCTGCGGCGCCGCGGCGAACGCAACATCGTCGAGTTCTCGCTGAAGAAGCAGAAAAATCTGCAGAAGGTCGGCGACATCAGCCTTCGCCTGGACAAAGCGGACATGAAGAGGAATCGTTTCACCGTGATTCTTCTGGCCGACGACAAGACGGTCGAAAAGAAGGACAAGACGGTAAACGAGCCCCTGCAGTTTTACGTCTCGAAGTCGCTGTACGAACTGGTGGTCAACTCGGTCAGCAAAGACCAGATCAGCGGCTATCTCTCTACGCCGAAGTACCAGAACCGCTAAGAGCAGTTAAGGTTTCGACCAGATGCAGAAACGCCCCGGAGCTTCCACTCCGGGGCGTTTCTGCGTTTGCTGCGGAAGTCTTAGAACTGGTTCCAGAGGAACTGGTTGTAGACTTCGTGGTGATACTGGATTTCCGGGTTCTTCACGACCGTTCCGAGTTCGCGCGCGCAGCGGTTAGCGGAGGCGATCTTGAGGTCGATGTAGCGGTTCTTCACGTCTTCGCCGAGAATCTCGCTCGTCCATGCGGAGGCCTTGAAATTCTCGAGCGCCGTGTAGATGTTGTCGGGCAGGTAGCGCTTGGCGGTGCGGAGATCCTTCGCCTTGTTGAGCTGACCGTCGAGGCCCGTCTTGAAGATGGAGTAGAGAACCATGTACGGGTTGGCGTCGGGTCCGACTGAGCGGACTTCGATGCGCGAACTCTTCTCGTTACCGATCGGGATGCGGACCATGGAGCCACGGTCAACGGCCGAGGCGATGATCTGGTTGGGCGCTTCGAAGTGCGGGTCGAGGCGGCGATAGGCGTTCACGCTGGCGTTGAGGATGGCGCAGAGGTCATTGCCAGCGGTGAGGATCTTGTCGACGAACGTCCAGGCGAACTTGGAGATCTTCTCTTCGCCCTTGGGGTCCCACATAAGGTTCTTGCTGCCCTTGGACACCGAAACGTTGGTGTGCATGCCGCTGCC
>JAOAPO010000043.1 GCA_025462945.1 Bryobacterales bacterium | reverse complement strand
GTGCCGCCGCCGCGCTAACTCGCCGATCACGTCAAAAAGAACTTGAAAGCTGTTCAAAGTGAAACTCTCTCTGCCGCATCCTGCAAATTACCTAGCTAAATGCGTGCGCACGCAACTATTATGCCATGGACGAGTCCTCAATCTGCAGAATTCTGTCGGCTCAGTGATGTACGATCAAAATCGGGCCTGATTGCGGAACGATCAGCGCCCGCAAGCAAGGAGAGATCTCGATGAAACTGGCGCAAGCGGCGTTGCTTTTCACTTTGGCCCCGGTGGCCTGGACTCAGGTCAATGTCGGCGAACAGAAGCCCGAAGCAAGCCTGCCGTTCACCATGACAACGGTCACGAACTTCAAGCTGCCGTGGCGGCTGGCGTTCCTGCCCGACGGCCGCATGCTGATTACCGAAAAGGTCGGCCCCGTTTGGCTCGTCTCGCAGCAGGGAGAGAAGATCCCGGTCGAGAACACGCCCCCGGTCTACTATCAGGGCCAGAACGGCATGCTCGGCGTCTACCTCTCACCCCGCTATGCCACCGATAAGAGCATCTATCTTACATATGCGGAACCCGGTGACTACGGCGGAGGCCTCGCACTGGCGCGCGCTAAACTGAACGCCACCGCGACCTCGGCCAAACTGGAAAACTACGAAGTTCTCTGGCGCCAGTTGCCCAAAGGCAAGGGCGGGCAGCAAGGCGGGGCGATCGCGTTCTCGCCCGACGGCCAGTTCCTGTACCTGTCCGTGGGCGACCGCCAGCGCATGACCCCCGCTCAGGATCCAAACCAGCCCGAGGGCAAAATTCTCCGCCTCACGCTGGACGGCAAACCAGCGCCTGGCAACCCGAACGCAGGCAAGACCGGTACGGCGACGATCCCCCTCATCGATCCACCCAGTGACACCGAAGCCGCGAAGAACGCCAAAGTCGTCAGCACCTACACCTTTGACGGACCCAACCGGACCCCGGCTGAAACCTGGGCCAGCGGACTCCGCACGCCCTACGGCCTCGCATTCTCACCCTCCGGCGAACTGTGGGAAGTGGAGCACGGGCCGCGCGGTGGCGACGAGCTGAACCTGATTGAGAAGGGCAAGAACTATGGCTGGCCGCTCGTCTCCTATGGCGAAAATTACAACCGCGTGCCGATTCCGAAAACCGACCCCCACCCTGACCTGACGAACCCCGTTCTCTATTGGGTTCCCGTGATCGCGCCCGGCAATCTGATGTTCTACCGCGGGACCAAAACCTTCCCGCAGTGGAACGGCAACGGCTTTGTCAGCGGGATGTCTTCCCGCTCGCTCACCCGCATCGTCTTTGATGGTCACGGCGGAGCTAAACCAGCCGAGCGCTGGGACATGGGCAAGCGAATCCGCGATGTCGAACAAGGCCCCGATGGCTCGCTCTGGCTGCTCGAAGACGCCGATCCCGGTGCCCTGATCCACGTAACACCCAACAAATAACCCGCGGACGAACAAAAAAGCGCTGCACATTCCTGGAGATCGGCCTGAGAAGGCCGGTCTCCGGCGCACTTTTCACGCCAACTGCGACGCAGTTCTGCCGCATGGCTTTTTTGATGAGAGGGGGAAGGACCGAGGAGGGGGTGGTGGCCAGAGACGGGATCGAAGGGCATTACAATCTACTCTCGGTCCCGGTCAAGGGCATCATTTTGTACGTCTCGGAGCCACCGGGGAATACTCAGCCGCACGCCCAACGGGCCTAAACCGAGGTAGTTGCAAGGCCGCGCGGACCCACGGATCACGCCGGTTTGTGCGTCGCGCGTCGAACTGGCTCGTACCAACCTGCTTCAACGTTTGCAAACCCCACCGGGTTGTATGCAGCGCCTCCGTTCGGGAGGTGCCGAGAAGTCCACGCCCGCGAGAAAATCCGAGTTGATTTTTTCGGCCCCGAATGATTTCTCGATGATTATCTCGGTCTGTTCAACGACTCGCGTTGCCTTTAGCTTGAAGCTATGCAACGCGTTGATATCCCTCCCGTACCGATTCTGGAGGGCGGGGCGAAGAGCGGCCTTTATCCGGCGAATTCCGTTGGCCTGCCACTGCAACTGACCTCGGTACCGCACTGGATCGGATGGCGTCGCGAGCAGCGAGGCGGACGCGTAACGAAGGTCCCGTACAACCTCACGACGGGCCGTCGCGCGTCCTCGACCGAACCCTCGGACTGGCTCGGCTATGACGAGGCGCGTCGGCTCAGTGCCGGTTATGACGGCTTGGGGTTCGTGTTTACGAAAGCGCTGGGCATGACGGGCATTGATCTCGATGACTGCCTGACAGGCACGGTCTTAAAGCCATGGGCGGTGAAGATCCTGGAAGACTTCAACACCACGTACGCCGAAAAATCCCCCTCTGGTAATGGCATCAAGATTTGGGCCTACGGAAATATTGCGGATACGGGGAAGAAGACGTTCGTGGACTCAGATGGACAGCCCTGTGCAGAGTCCGAAGCCGATGGCGCGATCGAAGTCTATGACACGGGGCGCTACTTTGCGGTCACGGGTGAGGCCTGGGCGGGCCTGCAGGTAGCAGATCGCCAAACCCAGATTACGAAGCTGTACAACCGAGTGCGTGCGAGGACGCGACCTATCGCTGCCGGGCGGGCCGTTCAGCCCGCGACGCCGACTCAGGCTACCCCACAAGCGATTTCGGAGGGCAGTCGGCACCCGTTTCTGCTCACGCACGCGGCTAAGTGGCGCGACAGCGGAATGGACGAAAGCGCAATTCTCATCGGACTTCGGGAACTCAACCGATCCCGATGTACACCCCCGAAGCCGGAGCAAGAGTTGCGGGGCATCGTCACGTGGTTGGCCGACAAGCCGCCGAGCTACCGGCTGATGCCTTCCGATTACCACGGCAGTGCCTTACCAGCGGTGTTCGCCTGCGACACAGAGTCTTCTCTGCCGCCACCGATCGATTTGATTGATTTCGCAGACAGGCTGCTGGCCACAACCATCGCGGGCAAGGATGCCTCTGAATGCTATACCCCTGAGTTGATCAACGCGATCGCGCAGGCGGGGGATATCAAGCAGTACGAAGCGAAACGCCGGCTTCGCGCGGCCTTTGACCGCGACTTCTCTTCCAAAGAATTCGATTCGCGCGTGAAGGCAGCCAAGCAGGATTTACGCCCTGAAGCGGGGCCCAGTGCTTACATCTTCACGGCCGGCGGAACCATTCTCGCTAACCTGGCGAACGCGATCACCATGCTCAGTGAGATCGGTTTGCGCTGGAACTCTTTCACGTGTCGCACGTTTCTCACGGCTAAGTCACCGTGGGGCAGCATCGGTGATTGGACGGATAATGATGACATCAGTGCCCAGGAGTGGTGCCAGCGCAGGGAGTTGAATATCCCCCGCTCCACTACCATCGCGAACGCCGCTGAAAAGATTGCCCGCCTCGACGCTTACCACCCGGTCCGGCACTACCTGACAGGTCTGAGGTGGGATGGCGAGCCGCGACTGGATCTCTGGCTGACTACATTTCTCGGTGTGGTAGACACTCCATACGCCCGGAAGGTTGCCGCCAAGTGGACTATCGAGGCCGTGCAGCGTGCCATGGAAGCTGGATGCCAGGCTGACTATACGCTTGTGCTGGAGGGCGCCCAAGGCGCGCGAAAGTCATCCGCGCTGCGAATACTCGCAGGCTCTCCGTGGTTCTCCGATGACGTGACCGACATCGGCAGTAAGGACTCTGCAATGCAACTCCAAGGCAAATGGATCATCGAATTGGCGGAACTGGACGCCTTCAAAAAAACCGAAGCGACAACCATCAAGGCCTGGCTCGTGCGCCGCTCCGATTTCTTCCGGCCCCCGTACGGTCGCCGCCCCGCCGATTTCCCCCGACAGAACGTTTTCGCCGCCACGACGAACAAAGAAGATTGGGCCAACGACGATACGGGCCTCCGTCGATTCTGGCCGGTGCGCGTCGGCGAGATCGACTTAGAGGGGCTTGAAGCCAACCGAGATCAAATTTGGGCCGAAGCCTTCCTTCGCTATAGCGAAGGCGAGAAACCTTATTTCGCGGAGCACTTGGAAGCACTTGCGGTCGAAGAGCAGGGCCAGCGCCAGCAGGTTGACCCCTGGACCGACCAGGTGCTCGACTGGATGGCCCGGCCCCGGTCAGGACTCGGCAGTTCGGGATCTCACATCCTCTCGACCGCAGGTTCTATCTACTTGCCCGACATTCTGCAGCACTGTTTGATGTTGCACCCGAAAGATCAACATCCGGCAGCCAGACACCGCGTCGGCTCCATCCTTAGACTCGCGAAGTATAAGAAGATCCGGTCACCAGAGTTCGAAGTAAGGCTCGACGGCAGTACATGGCGCCCGGAATACTGGGTTCCGGTGGAGCCGTAATGGTTTGACGGCGCCGAATAGGCCTAGCCCCAGTCTTGCCGGATGGGCAATCCTTTGCCCGGTATCGGCTGCCTTCCAGCGCGTTCCGGCCTGTGAAGCTACAGAAGGCACTTGAGTTTCAACACCCATGGGTCGCTGGCGAGTGTGTCCCGACGCGCCCTGCACTCATCGGACTTGGCCGCCACGCTCGTCGCGCCCGCAGTCTTCTTCGGCTACCGCTCCCCGGCGGCCATGTCTGTCCGCCAGCGTCGGTTCGGTCGCGAGATTGGTCTGCCTGTAATTCATCATCAACAACAGTCTGCCCAGCGCGCTCGCGCTGCCGCCGAAGGGTTGCCGTTGGACGGGGCTCCGCAGCTTCTGTTCGTCACACGGCCTGTTTGCCTTCGGTGGGGCGCTCTGGCTGGTACATTGGCTCGCAAGCGCATGCATTGTTACTTCTGATCAAACTCAGCCTGTCCGTTGCTGAGCCGGCAGGCTCTCGGCCTTTAGTCAGCCGATCGTCGCTGGCCTCGCATGACGGTCGTTCGAGCGTCACTCGGGCTAAGTACCCTGTTATGTAGCATGTCACTCATGTCATTCGAAGATCAAAGATTACAGAGAGTGAACGTGGAAAGCCGAGACTACATAAAACACACACCCTGCGTAGCATCCAATCGCGGTCCCGGAGCCGTCCGTCCCCGTGTCACGAGCGACATGCAAGAAATCATTGGACTTAGGTCGAGTGACAGCGGGCGACTGTTCGCGCGACAGACCGTCGCTGCCACAGTGCGAAGCCAGCGAGTCGTCCCGTGCGCCGCGCGGCTGCTAAGTGGTCCGATGTTGAACTCCGTCGTGACCATACCGGGTAGCGCGCCCAGCATCTTTGGTGGAAGCCCGAAGGCCACTTGGGTGCCCCGTGCGTTTCGTGAAAAGCTGACCTTAGCCGCGTCGGACGCAGCGCTGTTAAGGGGCATGGAACCGGAGTCGCAGCCGTACAATCCGCAGTGCCAGTCACAAAGTACTTTTCCATGAAGAGTTTCGTGGGACAATGAAGAGGATGCCGAGGTTGTGTTCAATCTGCATTCACGAGCAGCGCCTGCCCATCGAGAAAGCGATGATCGCGGGCGCGTCGTTACGGGACGTAGCGGGCCTTTACGGGACGTGTAAGTCGAATCTGGATCGGCATCGTCCTCACATCACGAGAGCTCTGTCAAAGCATGCGGAAGTTCAGGAACTGGCGCGGACCACGACGCTGCTGCAGGACGTCAGACGCGGTGAGGCCCGTGCAGAGCGGCTGTACGCCCAGACTGAGGCCATACTTGCTGGTGCTGTCGCGTCTGACGACCCCAGAGTCGCCCTGCTCGCCGTTAGGGCTGTTGTGGCCGTGATGGCAGAGGCGCGGAGCTTTATGTCTTTGCGAGGCGAGATCACAAACGAGCTGGGCCGTGACCGAACGGCCCCGACGATCAGCGTCCAGATCATCGCGCCGCAGACTTTCAATGAACTGCCGCGCGTCAGTTTCTGGCAGGAGGATGCGTGCGAGGCTGGATACGAGGAGATCGGGTTGATTCAGAGGTAGGCAGCCGGAATGAGACCTGCCGGGCATGCCTCAAAGCTCAACGCTGGCTGGGGGAACAGTGCCCGCGTCGAGAGCCGCGAACCGACGCTGCACTTCAGCGGTGGACAGCCTTGCGCCTCGCCTCGCGTTGAACTCGTACCAGTAGACCTTGCCGCGCTTGTACATTGCCGTTGGAATCCTGTTAGGCGTGGGTTCCCTTTAGCGCCCACGAGGCCAGCTTCTGGGCGACGATCGACACCGCATCTTGGCTCAACTGCTGCCGCCGCTGGAGAAATTCCGTTGCGAAGGCTTCTACGCCTCTGGATTCGGAAAGCCAGAGCATACCCTCAGGAGACTCAGGGCCCTTTTCAGAGCGGCGAAGCACGATTTCGTCTTCGTGCCGGGCGTCCGTGCAGAACAGGACGCGGCTCTTGGAGACGGTTTTCGCATCACCACGCCTAATCGATCCGGTGCGAGTTCCTCCTCGCAGCCCTCCGTGATTGTGAATCGCGCGAAGATCACGGCACGGTGTAGATCAAGGGGCCACGACATTCCGCTCAAGTTCCAACTCTTCGCGCCCCGGTAAATCTGGAACTGCTCAGGCAACTTTTCGAACATCTTAACGTCACCCGGAGTGAACAGCTTTGAGCGCTCCCTGGCGCTGGCCAAGCAAATCCACGAGCTTCCTGGTGACAGCCCGACTGCGCCGAGTGTCTTCGGAGTCCACCCAAACGCTCCGAAAGAGATGATCCAGAGCAGTTGGTTGAGGTATCTGCAGAGCGACTTCACATAGGGCCTGCCAGCGACGTTCACGCATGTGAAGAAAGACAAAATGCTTCCAGTCTCGGTTGAGGACAGCCTCGTCTGCCATTGCCCGCATTCGGGTTATGCTCTCGTGCTCCCAGGCCGGACTGTCAACGTCGAGCGTGGATTGAGGCGGGACAATCGATTGACCCATACCAAACGAACGGTCTGTGGTGAAGTCCAGCTCAGAGTCTCGCATTAGGTCGCCCCCTCAGCGCCCGAACCAGAGACCTCACCATCGAAAGGTCGGATTCCGGTTCCTTGTCCTTCGCTTCCGGGGTCCTCGTCCGAACCCGTGTTGCCGCAAGTCACGGTGGTTACAGGGACCCAAGCGCCATCCTTCATGGTCTCCACCGCGACCCACTTCTCACGCGCCACTGGCTCAAAAGACCCACGCCATTCAACGCGGACTGGCTCCGGCCGCAGTTGCAACTTTGTGCAGCCCGTTCGCCATCCTGGTAGACATGCCACTCAACTGCCGGATCTGCCGCCAATCGTATGGGGCGTGTTCGTGGAGCACGCCGAACCGAAACAAGCCGGCGCATCGCTCGGCTGTCTGCTCCATCGTGAGGGTGATTGCATTCCCGTTCTTGTCAGGCCACCCTTTGTTGGCTGTGTATTCCCAGAACTGGTTGATTGAAAACCAAACCACGGGTCGCTCACCCCGAGGCACGTGGCGAGTCGCGGGCCGAATGTACCCGTCCTCCACGATTCCGATGAAGCCGATACCCGTCGTGTAATGCCAAGCAATCATAATCGATCCCCTTTTCAAGTCGCCGTACAAGTTGTGCTTACGCCGAGCGTCGGCGCGCCGGGGACCTGCGTACTCCCTCTTCAAATGGCGCTTCGATTTAGGCACCAGCAGTGTTCTTGCCGCGAGCCGATAGAACTACGGCTACTATCCGCGCGCCCAACAGCGGCGTAGGCTCAGCACTAGCGCCCGGTCGGACTTGCCCAGTACTTTGCTCTTGAAGCGCGCAGTTTACGCACCCGCCTTCGTCCGTCACTGATCCGCTTCCGCTTCGGCCCCGCGCCGTTCGGCCGCAAGGGCGAGCATCAGCATCCAGGCCCTGGGCCTGTTGATGTGGGTTGACTTTAGTGAGAGATTAGAAGACTCCCGGCAGCCTCGTGGTACGCGGTCGCCGTTCGTCGAGTGTGGGCGATCCTCATCTCGCCTCTGCTTGCTTCTCACCTGGGTGAGCCGCACTGGTATTCCCAAGCGTAACGATTCGACACGGCGATGGCAAGCGCCAGTTACGCGGCATAAGTGACTCATTATAATAAAGTTAGCCGAATTCGCCAGAATCTGTACGTGCCGCAGATTACTCACGACGACGGTTCAGCACATGTATTGACAGCTCAGTTGCCGAACGTGATACTGAACGCATGACGAAGGCTTTTGCATACCTCCGCGTGTCGGGCAAAGGCCAGATCGACGAAGGCGGCGTCCCACGCCAGTTCAAGGCGATCCGGGAGTACGCCAAGGCGAACGAGATAGAGATCGTCAGGCTATTCGAAGGGAAGGGCGTAAGCGGCGCTGTGGAGGGGATCAATCCTCGGGTCTGGGCAGAGATTGTCGGCATGATCTCGGCGGACGGCGTGAAGACCCTCCTCGTCGAGAGGTTGGGGCGGCTGGGCTGGGATCTCCCTACCCAGGAGTACATCCTTCACGGCCTGAAGAAGCGTGGCATCACTCTGGTGTCGGTAACAGAGCCCGATCTTGGCTCGACCGATCCCACCCGCGAGATGCTCCGGCAATCCCTGGGCGAAGTTGACCAGAAGAATGATTTCATTTCAAAGTTCCGCGCCGCGCGCCAGCGTAAGAAGGCGAAGGAAGGCCGTTGCGAAGGTGCTAAGCCCTACGGTCACCGGCCCGGTGAAGAGGCCGTCATCGGGCGCATGAAGGAACTGAGAGCTGCCGGGCTGGGGTTCGACAAGATTGCCGCCCAACTGAACGCGGAAGGCCTGAAGCCCCGGCGTGGTGAACGTTGGCATGGCTTAACCGTTAACCGCACGTTGACGGGCAAGGGCCGTCTCGCGTTTACGGCTGCCGAACCGACCGTTGCGGTCTGACACACGAGAAGCCGGGAAACCGTTTACACCAGAGCCCTGCACACGAGAACCGCATCCTTGACGTCTGGCCCGCAGTACCCGGTAAAGGGGCAACGAAGCACCACGGTGCGGCTCGGGGCCGCCGAGATGCCAGCGAAATGGCTGCGAACATCCCTCGACGACGATCCGCAAAGGCATGGAAGCGAGAGCGTTGCGAACCGTTGTTGGCGGCACTTCGCGCCGAAAGCCAGTCAGCGCTCGTCGAATTCCTGGAAGACGGATCTCGACATAGCAGGCACGATGCTGGGTATCGCGCTCGAACTGTCGAGTATCGATTCGGCGGAGTGACAAGCCACGCTGGCCCGAGACGAGAGCGCCCTTTAAACCGTTCGTCACCTATGGGCCGTGTTGAAGATGCGGTCACTGCAG
>JAOAPO010000025.1 GCA_025462945.1 Bryobacterales bacterium | reverse complement strand
CCGCGTGATCCCAACCTCCCCGCCGGCTCCCGAGTCGTCAGACGACCCCGACACACCGTACGGGTTCCAGGCCGCACCCGGCGTCAGGCTCACCGGCAAGCCAGCCCCGCCCCGTTCGAGCCCTCGGCCGCAGGACTCCATACCCGAAGAATCCCCCGCTTACGAACCGATCCGCACGGTGCAATTCTTTGGTAAACAGAAGGTCTCAGCCACGGCACGTGTCCACCGGGACTTCGAGCTGCTGGAGGATCCCATTGCAGACCCTGAACCGGAGACCGGTGAAATCCAAAGCCCGGCGGAGCCGGTCGAGTTCCAACCTGCACGCAAGAACATGTTTTTTGGCGAGGAGCCAGCCTACACGCCCCGTCCTGTCGGAGACAGCGCGGGACAGGTCAAGGCCGCAGCGCTGAACGCCTTTGTTGAGCCCGAACCGAAGCGCAGGGAGGCGGCACCCGAACCGGTGACAGCGTTCTCCGAGAGCGATGGCCCGCACGGCTTTAATCCCGTACGCTCCGCAACCTTCATGTCGCTCGCCGAGAAGCTGGCCATTTTGGAAAGCCGCAAGGTCATATATGACGATGAACCTGCCGAGCCCGAGGTGGTGACGCCCACCCTCAGCCCGGCAGCGCTCGCACGAAGAAGGTGGATCTTCCGCGGCGCGGGTGCGATCGGTCTGGGCGCTGTCGTTTACACCACACGAAACGTTTGGCTGCCGAAACCGCTCAGGCTGGAACTGACCGACTCGAACGCACACGTCACGGCGCTTTGGAATGCAGAGATCCTCGCACCGGGAACGACTGGCACGCTCACTCTTGACGACGGTGGTCAGAAAACAGTGATGCGGCTGGACCCATCCAAAGTCGCCGCCGGTGTGATCGGGTTCGACCGTACATCCACACAGCTCACGGCGACACTGAACGTCGGCGACAAGACCGTCACAACCACCTTCAGGGCTGGCTCACAACTTCAACGCTGAACGCGCCCGGAACCGTCGCCCTTCAGCAGGTTGTTGACTTCATCGAGAGTGAAACGGCTGAAGTCGCCAGGGAGGGAGTGCTTCAGGCACGAAGCGGCGACGGCGAACTCCAAAGCTTCCTGCTTCGTCGCGAGCATGTTGAGGCCATAGATCAGGCCACCGGCGAAGGAGTCGCCGCCGCCCACGCGGTCCACAATGTGGGTGATCTCGTAGTGACGGCTCATCAGGAAGTCCTTACCATCGTAGAGGCAGGCCGACCAGCCGTTGTGCGATGCGCTCTTTGACTCGCGCAGGGTGATCGCAATCGTCTTGACGTTCGGGTAAGCCTTGATGACGTTCGCCGCGAGCGTTCGGTAGGCGTCCTGATCGAGATGCCCGGAATGGACATCCACACCGGCTTCGATGCCGAGCGCGGCCTGGCAATCTTCCTCGTTGGCGATCACGACGTCAACGTACTTCACCAGTTCGCGCATGACTTCGCTGGCCTTCTTGCCCCACTTCCACAAATTTTTGCGGTAGTTGAGATCGCAGGAAACCGTGATGCCCTTGGCCTGCGCTGCTTTCACGGACTCAAGAGCCAGCGCCGCGGCGGATTCGCTGATGGCGGGCGTGATACCGGTGGTGTGGAACCAGGTGGCGCCGGCAAGAGCGGCGTCCCAATCGATGTCGCCGGGTTTGGCGAGAGCGATGGAGCTGTATTCGCGGTCATAGACGACCTTCGATGCCCTCTGATTCGCGCCATTCTCGACGAAGTAAATGCCCATCCGGCCTTTACCGCGAAGAATGCGGCTGGTATCGACATTGAAACGGCGGAGTTCGCCGATCATGGCGTCGGCGAGCGGATTTGAGGGGACCACGGTCACGTAAGCGCCGGGGAGTCCGAAACCGGCGACGGAGACGGCCACATTAGCCTCTCCGCCACCCCAGGTCGCCACGAAGCCGGGGCTCTGGAGGAAACGCTCGAATCCGGGAGGCGCGAGACGCAGCATGATCTCGCCGAAGGTGACCACAAGTTTTGAGGACATGAATCTACTTGTTTATCATGCCGCTTATCGGCTGGCTGCTTATGGTGATCAATAGTACGAGAAATAGCCCACTACGCTATATTGGTCAGGCAATAAGTTCGGGAGGAATTCGCATGTTCGGTGTCACTCTGAAGAAGTCTTTGCTTGCCGTAATCCTGTCAGGTGCGTCTTTCGCCGGCAGCGCCCGCGCCGCGAACGTCACGCTGAATGAAACCGGTCTCGACGCGCTCTACGGCCAATGGTCAATCGACATCCGCTACAACGCAACGCAGACGATCTACAACTCGGCTTTGCTTTCCATCGACAATGATGGGGAGTTCGGGGTACTTTCCACATACCAGACCAGCGGGTCCGTGATTTCGATGTTCTTCGTCGATTCGATCAACTTCTGTGGCATTGCGCTACCCAACATCGTGGGGTGCGCATCGGTCCCCGGGACGCTGATCGCGCTCGATTCGGGGTTCATCGCCAGCAGCGGCGCGGCAGTGACGGCCGTGGGCCACGAGATCGGCCACAACCTGGGCCTGGATCATCTCGACGTCAACGGGAACCTGATGAGACCAACAACGTTCACCTTCGATTCGAACGCGATGCCCCAGCTCACGCTGGGCCAGCGGACTACCATCCTTGCCAGTGCTCTCGTGCAGACGGAACAGGGTACAAACCAAAAATTTATTCAGATCACGCCCTTTCTGGTAGCCGCCGATGCTCCGGAACCTGCCACCTGGTCTTTGTTAGGATTGGCGTTCAGTGTTGCCGCCTGGAAAATGCGCCGTGCGCGCTCCGTCTAGTTTCCTGCGGACGCTCTGCGTCGCCGCGTTGCTGATGTTTTTTGTGTCCTGTGCACCGGGTGCTCCCGCGGGGTGCACTTTGCACGATCTGGCCGGTTTCACGATCTGCGCACCACCGACGTGGACTTTGGTCAAGGGCGGGACGGATTCCGCCGCAGGGCAATTCCAGGACGGAGCGCTGCGGGTCGACTACGATTTGGGACTCTACTCCGACCCTTTAGCAGTGCCCGCCGGAGCTACCAGTGTCACCGGGGAGCCGGTGACTGTTGACGGACACACTGCCAGCCGCGTCACGTATACCCGCCCGACCACGCCCCCAACCTACTGTCTGGGGGTTCATGTTCCCGGAGTAGCCAAGGTGTCCATGGGCCAGTTGAAGCTCACAATACTGGCGTCGACGCCGAAGGCGGAACAACTGCAGGCTTTGGATGCGGTGGTCGCTACGGTACGCTTCAAGCCGCTGTAGCGATCACCGTTATTACCGCACTGTGATCGGGGCGAGAATCGAAAGCGGCGTCAGGGCCACAATGCGCCACTTTCCCCGGATTTCACGAAGAGTGACCGACACACGGCTGCGGCGGCGGACCGCTTCCCCTCCCTGGCCTCTCGGTTTGAGTTGAAGGTACCAGTCGGTATCGGCGACCGCATCTTTCTGCTCAACGATCTCGATCGCACAGAGGACATCTGTCTGAGCAGTAAGGGCCTGTATGGCGCTCTCAACCGCTCCATAATCGGGCATGGAGTGGTCGAATTCGGCGAGGGCCGCAGGACCGTCATTCTGACTCAAAGCGGTGGCCAGACGCGCCAGCACCAGGTATGGAGTGTCGGCTGCCGCCACAAGGGCGACAGCCGACAAAAGGAACGTTACTGCGAACCGGCTATGTCCGGTAAGCCGCATTGATGTGTATGTAGTCTTCGGTCAGGTCACAGGTCCAGAAGGTCGCTGTGCCCTTGCCCTTGCCGGCGATGCGGAACACGATCGAGACATCCGTGTCGTCGAGGCGCTGCTTCATATCCATCTCATCGAACGGGCACGCAAGGCCGTTGCGGCAGACGCGAACGTCCTGCAGCGTGATGTCGATGGTGTTCTGGTCGAAGTTGACGCCCGAGTTACCGGCGGCCGAGATGATGCGGCCCCAGTTCGGATCGGAGCCGGCGATGGCGGTCTTCACCAGCGGCGAATTCGAGATGGAGCGGGCGATCGCAGCGGCCGAGGAATCGCTCATGGCGCCGTGGACTTCCACAGACACCAGCTTGCGAGCGCCTTCGCCGTCGCGGACGATCTGACGAGCCATCGACTGCAGGGTCTCCGTGAGAGACTCTTCGAACGTGCTCATCTCCTTGGGGTCGGGGCGGACGCCGGAAGCGCCGTTCGCGAGCACTACAAGGGTGTCGTTGGTGGAGGTGTCGCCGTCCACGGAGATGCGGTTGTAGCTGACTTCAGTCGCGCGAACGAGCATGCGGCGAAGCAGCGTTTGCGGGATCACGGCGTCGGT
>JAOAPO010000017.1 GCA_025462945.1 Bryobacterales bacterium | reverse complement strand
TCGTAAGAAGAAGCTCCAACCCGAAGCTAGCGAATAGCTTCGTAGAAGCTGAGAGCATTGTCGCCCTGCCGGAAGCTCCGGGTACGCTGAAGACCGCCGTATTCTGGCTCCAGGACCAGTCGCACCGGGTGCTGAACAATGGTCAGCGCCTGACAACCGGCGGTCACCGCGTTCAAAAACGCGGCAAATTCGTCCTCTTTGGTGTAGGGCGGGTCGGCGAATACGATATCGGCACTGGTCATCTCCGCAGCTGACTTGGCCGCTTGTGCTCTCACGAGCCGGCTGCGTGATTCAATCTTCAGACTCGCAATGTTCTGCCGGATGACGTCAGCCGCGGCGCGGCTGCTTTCGATGAACACAGCCAGGCGCGCGCCGCGGCTGATCGCCTCAATGCCCACCGAGCCCGTACCGGCATAAGCGTCCACGAAGACGCTGCCTTCAATTCGTTGGGTAAGGATTGAGAACAGAGATTCCCGCAGCCGGTCCGGGGTAGGGCGGGTGTCGAGGCCCGGCAGGGAAAGCAGTTTTCTCGAACGGAACTCGCCCGCAATCACGCGCATCAGCCCACCAGCACCAGAGCGTAGCGACGCTGCCAGTGCCCTTTGATGTACTCGACCGCGCTCGCGTAATCCGCCTCGGAGGGAGGATTCTCGACGAACGAACGCGCCTCATCTTTCGCCGCACCCAGGATATCCGGGTCCCTGAGAATATTCGCAATCCGCAGAGAAGGCATGCCCGACTGCTTCGTCCCAAAGAACTCGCCCGGTCCGCGGAGCTTCAGATCCATCTCCGCGATCTCGAAACCGTCCTGCGAGTCGACCATCGTCCGAATCCGTTCCTTTCCCGTATCGCCCAGCTTCTCGGTCACCAGCAGGCAGTAGCTCTGCGCCGACCCTCGCCCCACCCGTCCGCGTAACTGGTGCAGTTGCGACAGCCCAAAGCGCTCCGCCTGCTCGATCACCATCACGGTCGCGTTCGGAACGTCCACGCCGACTTCGATGACCGTGGTCGATACAAGGATTTTGGTTCGCCCGGCCTTGAACGACTCCATCGCGGCTTCCTTCTCCGCCGCGCCCAGTTTGCCATGCAGCAGCCCGACCTCCACGTCCGGGAACACGTTCGTCGCCAGATGAGTGTGCATCGCCGTAGCGGCCTTCATCGCCTGCGTCTCCGACTCTTCGATGACCGGGTACACCACATACGCCTGAGCGCCGGCGTCGATCTCCTGGCGCACCTGACTGAAGGCGAGCTCCACCTGATCGCCCGTGTAGTGCTTGGTCAGGATCTTCTTCCGCCCCGGCGGCATTTCGTCGATCACCGACACGTCCAGATCGCCATAGATCGTCATCGCGAGCGAGCGCGGGATCGGCGTTGCCGTCATCACCAGCACGTCTGGAGCCGCTGCCTTCTGCGCCAGACCGAACCGCTGCAGCACGCCAAACCGGTGCTGCTCGTCGATGATCACGAGGCCAAGGTTGCGGAACTCCACGTCCTTCTCGATCAGGGCATGGGTGCCGATCGCGATCGGGATCATGCCCACCACCAGCATCTGCTTGATCTTCTGTTTGTCTTTGGCGGGCAGGGAACCGGTCAGCAGCACGGGCTCGTAGCCCAGCTTCCGCAGCAGCGGCTTCAGCGAGTAGAAGTGCTGAGCCGCGAGGATCTCGGTCGGGGCCAGCAGCGCCACCTGATACCCGTTCTCCAGCGCAATGACGGCAGCCTCCGCGGCTACGATGGTCTTGCCGCTGCCCACATCGCCCTGCAGCAGCCGGTGCATCGGACTCGGCTGCGCCATGTCGTCCGCGATCTCTTTAAGGACTCTCTTCTGCGCCCCGGTCGGCTTAAACGGCAGCAGCTTTTTGATCTGCTCGCGAACGCGGTCCGTCAGTTTGAATGCGATCCCCGGCATCGTCCGGGCCTTGCGCCGCTTGATTTGAAGGCCGCATTCCAGCCAGAAGAACTCCTCGAAGATCAGCCGAAACTGGGCCTGCGAACGGTAGTCGTTCAGCATTCGGATCGGGATTCCGGAAGGCGGAAAATGGGCTCCTCGAATGGCTTCTGTCCGAGTCGGGAACTTCAATCGCGTGACGATCGAATCGGGAAGGTGATCCTCCATGTGAGGCATGTCCTCCAGCACCCGGTAAACCAGGGACCGAATCACGCGCGAGTTGACCTTACCGGCCGCTTCGTAGACGGGTACGATCCGGCCCGTGTGCAGTGCCGCGTCGCCCTCGTCTTCATCCCCACAGAGCAGTTCGGTCTCCGGATGCATCATCTGCAGTTCGCCCCGATACGTATCGAACTCGATCTTGCCGAAGAGTGCCACGCGAGTGCCCGGCGTCAGCTTGTCCGCCATGTAGCCGCCGTGGAACCACTTGCCCAGCAGCGTCGCCCCGGATGCATCCGTGAACTCTGCCTCGAACAGCCCCAGGTTGCGGCGCAGCCCGCTCAGCTTCGCCTTACGAACCTCGCAGACGACGGTAGCCAGTTCGCCCGGAGCAAGCAATTTGATCGTCTTGGTGTTGCTGCGATCTTCGTACCGAAACGGGAAGTAGTTGAGGAGATCCTCGATCGTCTCCAGTTGCTTGCCGCGCAGCATGGCAGCCCGCGCGGGTCCCACGCCTTTGAGGTACGTCAGGTCGGTATCGAGGGCGAGGGGCAACCTTAAAGTTTAGCGGCTGCGGTCAGATTCCTTCGCCCTCGGTCAACTGTTCCTTGTGACCGGTCAGAATCCCGAGCCGCTCCAGCTGCAACACGGCTTCGTGAGCACTGGATTTGCTCAGGTCGACAGCCGTTGGAGGCGCGCCCGAAGTTACGATGAGGATGAAGCCGCCTGCTGCAGCCAGCGCTGTGGAGTTGGCCGGAGCCACACCCATCACTGCGACATTGGCTCCGCGATCGAACAGTTCTCGTTCCAGCAGGTAAGCCGATTCCTGGTCTTCCACGCTGACCACGGCCGACCCGTGCCCGAACCGCGACGTACGCTCGCCTTCGGAGACCTGGCCGCGAATCTCTTCCTTGCCCTCGATGCCGGTGATCATGCCCGCGCCGAGCGTCTCATTCGAGAGCGGGTCGATGATAATGAACGCGCCAGTAATGCGGTTCTTCGCGTACTCGTCGAAGTAGAGGGGATGGTGGGTCTGGACGGAGATCTCGCCGATCTCGTTCAACTCCAGCCGGGCCGCCCCAACGCGCTGCAGCGAGTTCACATCCGTCCGGTAGTTGACTGACCGAATGACGCCGCGCACCTGATGCGAAGTGTGCTTAATGAAGTAGCTGCGACCCGGTTCGAGCGGGGCCGCGTTCATCCAGACGCAGTTGGCACGGAAGCGCCGAGCCACATGCGGAGCCGCATCGGCAGGAACGATCACGTCGCCGCGGCTGATGTCGATCTCGTCCGCGAGGCAGATCGTGACCGACTGCTGTGAGAAGGCACTTTTGAGGTCGCCGTCGTACGTGACGATCCGGGTGATCTTCGAACGGCGGCGAGCCGGCAAAGTCAGAATCTCGTCGCCTTCATGGAACGTTCCGGAAGCGATCTGGCCCGCATACCCGCGGAAATTCAGATCAGGCCGCACCACATACTGAACGGGGAAACGCGCGGGAGCGACGTCGGAATCGACGTCGGTATCGACGTCCTCGAGGTACTCCAGCAGGGGCTTGTCCGTAAACCAAGGGGTCTTCGAGCTGCGGTCCACAACGTTATCGCCATCGCGCGCGCTGATGGGGATAAACACCGCATCGGGCGCGCCAATCTGATGCAGAAAGCCAGTGAACTCGGTCCGGATCGCGTCGTACACGCCCCGGTCGAAACCCACCAGATCCATCTTGTTGATCGCCACTACGAAGTGCTTGATCCCCAGCAGATTGGCGATGAACGCATGCCGCCGCGACTGCGGCAGAACGCCGTTACGCGCATCGATCAGAATGATCGCCAGGTGCGCAGTGGAGGCACCCGTCGCCATGTTCCGGGTGTACTGCTCGTGACCCGGTGTATCGGCGATGATGAACTTCCGCTTCGGCGTAGAAAAGTAGCGGTAGGCGACGTCGATGGTGATGCCCTGTTCACGCTCGGCGCGGAGGCCGTCGGTCAGCAGGGCAAGGTCGATGACTCCGCCGCTCGAATTCGCCGAAGCCTTGGCCACGCTGGCAAGCTGGTCTTCGTAAACGCCCTTCGAATCGTAAAGCAGGCGCCCGATCAGGGTACTCTTACCGTCGTCAACACTGCCGGCAGTAGAGAAGCGCAAAAGGCTCATCCCCATCTAGAAATAACCCTCGCGTTTCTTGATTTCCATGGAGCCTTCCTGATCGTGATCAATGACGCGGTTCTCGCGTTCAGAACGGCGGACCAGCTTCATCTCGTCGATGATCTTGTCAATCGTGTCGGCTTCGGAGCGGATGGCGCCCGTGCAGGGGCTGCAGCCGAGCGAACGCATCCGGCACATCACCATCTCTGACTTTTCGCCGGGCATGAGCATGAAATCCTGCTCCACGGGAATCAGCGAACCGCCGCGCACCACCATCGGCCGTTCCTTCGCATAGTACAGCGGGACGATGGGGATGTTCTCCCGGCCGATGTACTGCCAGACGTCGAGTTCCGTCCAGTTCGAAAGCGGGAAGACCCGGATCTGCTGGCCCTTATCCACTCTCGGGTTATACAGACTCCAAAGCTCCGGACGCTGATTCTTCGGGTCCCACTGGCCGAACTCGTCGCG
>JAOAPO010000011.1 GCA_025462945.1 Bryobacterales bacterium | reverse complement strand
CCGCCGAACCCGGGCAGGCTGGCTCCCACTACTTCCGTTTTGGTCAGCTTCGGCCCGCCTTTCGCCACCGTTATCGCGTAGACGGACAGTTCCTTCTTCTCGCGATGGAAGCTGAGCTGGAACCGCTCCTGAATCAGCTTCTGCACCATCGACATCAACTGCGGGGCACTCGGCATGCCCGGCAGATCGGGCTTACCGGTGATGTCGAAATGCTCTGACTCCATCCATGCGGGTCCGCCAATGAGCTGTTTCGCGTGCAGGCCGTAAGCAAAGATGATGAGGTCCTTCACTGACGTATTGGTGGTCGTGAACAGGTTGCTGCCGCCACGCCCCACCAAAATCGAACTTCCGCGCGCATCCGGAGCGCTGAGCTTCACGGTGGAAACATCGAACACCGGCTTGGCGTCGGCGGGCATCAGCTTCGGCGGAGGCGGGGGCTCCGGGATCGCCCATGCGGTCTGGGCCGATGCCCGAACAAGGACCAGCGGCAAAGCTGGCCCACCCTGGGTCCAGTTGCCCGTGATGGTATTCGCGTCTTCGCTCAGCCTGCCTTCGTATTCGCCGCCGATCGCAGGCAGCACCATCTTGAAGGTGGAGCCCTGCAGCGTAACCGTACTGGCGTTCAACGCCTGACCGCCCTGGTCAATGCTGTAGAAGGCAGCCTTCAGCTTTTCGTCATCCGATCGAGTGATCTTGACGACCGTTCTGAGGGGCTTCCCACCCGGGGGCGCCAGTGTGCCCTGCCACGAGCCGACCAGATTCTGCGCCAACAGCGCGCTGCACGACCACGCGAGCGCGGCAATCGAAACCAAAAGCGTTCTCATTGAGAAATCCCTCTCAGGTATTTTGACATCTTGTAAGCAGGACCGTTAGGCATACCGTCTGTTACGCGTTTTCGGTGTTGCGGTTCAGAAAATCCTTTCCACGTCCGCCGAAATTGCCCATAAGTTCGTTCATGCGATCCTATAGGATTCACAGCGCAGGGATTTCGCCATGCCGCACTCCTCTCCCCCACTATGGGCAAATACAAAGCATTCAAGAAAAAGTCTGATGCCCCGCCGCAGGTCAAGCCGGGTGTTCCGTGTCTCATCATCATCGTCGGCGGCATGATTTTCATCATCGTAGTGATGATCCTGGTGATGCACAATGCGTAGCGACGGGCGTCGTCCGGACGAACTCCGGCCCATGGAAATCCTTCCCGGCTATCTGAAGACCGCCGAAGGCTCGGTACTGATCAAGTGCGGCAACACTCACGTCCTCTGCGCTGCGACGGTCGAGAACTCGGTCCCCCCGTTCCTGCGGAACTCCGGCAAGGGCTGGGTCACCGCGGAGTACTCGATGCTGCCCCGTGCAACATCCACGCGTACCCCGCGTGAAGTCAACAAAGGCAGGCAGGGTGGCAGGACGCATGAAATCCAGCGCCTCATCGGCCGGTCCCTGCGCGGCATCGTCAATATGCAGGCTCTCGGCGAGCGTTCAGTCATCGTCGATTGCGACGTTCTCCAGGCCGATGGCGGTACCCGGTGCGCGTCCATCACCGGCGCGTATGTGGCACTGGCCCTCGCAGTCAATCAACTGATGCGGTTCAAAGTTCTGGCCCGGAACCCTCTTGCGGGATCGGTAGCTGCGGTCAGCGTCGGCATCCGTAAAGGTGAGGCTTTGCTCGACCTTTGTTACGAAGAGGACTCGACGGCGGAAGTGGATTCAAACGTCGTGATGACGGCTGACGGTCGCTTCGTCGAGTTCCAGGCGACCGCCGAAAACGAAGCTTTCGACGACGCTCAGATGGACAAAATGCGGGCGCTCGCCCGCGCCGGGATCAAGGAGATCCTTGAGATCCAGCGCGCCGCCCTCGCGTGAGACCGGATCGCGATGAAACTCTATTGCGCCACAGGCAACCCCGGTAAGCTGAAGGAATTCCGGCTCGCCGGTCAAGTGCTCAATATCGACATCGAGCCTCTTCCCGGTCTCAAGTCGATTGAAGCTCCCGAAGAAACAGGCGATACGTTTGAAGCGAACGCCGTCCTGAAAGCGGAGTACTACAGCCGCTTAGCACCCGGTCCGCTGTTCGCCGACGACTCCGGCCTTGAGGTCGATGCGCTTGGCGGGGAACCCGGTGTACTCTCGGCCCGCTATGCCGGACCGGCAGCCACCGACGAGGACAACAACCGTCTGCTTCTCAGGAATCTCGAACCGCACGCCGGCCGCACCGGGCGGTTTGTCTGTGTCATCGCCCTCGCGCAAAATGGCAACGTCATCAAGACGTTCCGGGGCACGGTTGAAGGTGAGATCCTGCGAGAAGCGCGTGGGCCCGGCGGCTTTGGCTACGATCCGCTATTTTACTATCCGCCGTTTGGCTGTTCGTTCGGCGAGGTGGAAGGCGAGCGCAAGTTCGCCGTGAGCCACCGCGGCAACGCTCTGCGCCTGCTTCTTGACCACCTCTCAACCCCGATTCGCGTAGCTGAAAAGCGGGCAGAAAGTCAGAACTTATAGAACTTATGCCTGCAGGCCCGGCAGCGAAACGGTGCCACAAAAAACAGACGGAGCACCTGCTCGAAGGCGCCCTTCCGGCTCGTCCGCCGAATGTTTGTAGAAGTACAGGCGGGGCAGAAGCGGCGCCCGAGGCCCGTATCTGCCGGCTCAGTGTCGTCCGACTCGACTCGCTCTATAGCTTTCCTGGGCGCTTCAAGCTGGAATTGCGGGTGAAGATAGGATGTGCTTCCCGCTGATTCGATGACGTGGCGCTCAGGCATGGGCTCCAGTTGAAAACCGGGCACCGCCTGAGCCAGCGTATGCTCAATGGCACCCACCACCCGCTCGACCTTATCGTGTGCAATTTTCGATGAATCACGCAAATTCATCAGGGTCTTTGACTGCACCGCCGACACCTTTTCCAGTGTCTCGATACGGGAATTCAGTTGGTCGCTCAGGGCGTTCGTGCTCTGGTCCACGGCTCGCTTACCGAGTTCTTTGAACTCAGAGACGAGTCTGTCTTCCAGTATCTGCATCTGTGAGCCGACCTGGCTCTCAACGATTGCGGGTAAGTCAGACGACAACTGCTCGGCACGGACGCGCTCACGAATAACATCGGCCGACCGGTGTTTTTCCAGCGTCAGGTCCCGGATTGGATTGGGACGCCGAGCGGGCAGGTTACGGGATGGTCGCCGGATTGGTGCCAAAGAGTTCTCTAAGCGATTGTAACCCGAGTAGACGTTTAATCACAGATGCCTGCCTCAGGAATTCGTAAACGATCTGGCCCGAACATTCTGCGCGGCGTTCCGTACTTAGTAGTTGGAGACCATTAAAATGTATTGCACGAAATGTGGTGTGCAACTTAACGAAAATGTGCGTTTCTGCTCCCAGTGCGGAGAAACGCTTCAGGCTGTCCCACCGGACGCCACTCCACAGCGCATGCCCCTCATGCTGGACAAACAACGTAAGAAGGTGGCCGGGGTCTGCGCGGGTTTCGCCCGATACTGTGACGTGGACGTGGTGTTGATGAGGGTGCTCTGGCTGGCGATCGCCCTCTGTACCGGAGTCGGGTTCATCGTGTACCTCGCCGCGTGGATCATCATCCCCAGCGACGCCGATTTCGTTCCCGTAACGGCCCTCCGACGCACCGAATAGCGAAGCGGCTGCCACCGCGTTAGTGCTGCGCAACGGCTCGCACTGAGAAAATTCCCGATCGTGGCACAATAGCACGTGCCCTTGTATGTGGTTTTACCTCACCCGCGTACGCGCCAGCCGCCGAAAAATCAGTGGCGCCCCGACCACCGGCTGGTGGATTCCATCCTCACGAACAGCGGTATCGCGACGCTCTGCAATGTTGCCCAGATGGCGAACGACTACGTTTACGCGCATCGTTGCGCCTGGGGCAGCGACGCGCCTGAAATCACCCAACGGGCACGCGTCGAAAGCGTAACGAGAAAAGGCCGGGATTACCACGTCGTCTTCTCATCTCCGGAACCGATGCGCGTAAGGCCTCCCGTGCAACCGATGCGCGGACAGCAGTATTACTTCGACGAGCCGTAGGCTCGACTTCTGTGGCTGATCAGTTGCTCGGTGCGTAACGATGGTACCCGAAGCTCGTCCTGAACTGCGGGGGCGGTTGCGCACAAGTGAATGGCCTGGGCCGGCGTGATCGGCGAGCGCACTCTGGCGCACTACCTGGAACTGGGCTGGTGCGCAGATTACCTTGACGCGGAATTCCGCAAGCTCGGGCTGGCCGTGGCGCGGCAGGAGTACAGTGCTTTCGGCAAGCGGTTCGCCAACCCTGAGGTTCAGGTTCCCCGGGACCAGGTTCCCTGAGCAGATCGGCGCCGTCAGGCCGGTCGAGATCCCACACGCTTTTCGGGGGATACGGAGAACCATCAAGACTCGACGGCGCGCTTCCTGCCTCAATGGAGTATTGCGGGACGCAGACCAAAGATTGGAGCGCACGGGAGCGCCAACGCCTCGGCCCACGTCTGCACCCGCACCGGGTTAGCCATGAAGTCTCACTGTGCGCAGTCGCCCGGGGAACTTCGCGTGCTTAAGCCAGAACAGGAGACATCTTAAATGGCGAAATTAACTGCTTCCAAGAAGAATGCCGAGCCGAGCAAGGAGTTTGGATTGCCCGAGGAGCGGAAGTACCCTATGCCGGATGCGAGCCATGCGCGGAACGCGAAAGCTCGGGCAGCGCAAATGGAACATCAGGGGAAACTCACTGCTGCGGATAAGAAGAAAGTCGATGCGAAGGCCGATCAGATACTGAAACGTCAGTGAACATAGACGGCGCGGAACTCTCATGAATGAGGTCCGCGCCTTCTCGCCCTAACCCTGCTTGCCCTGCGCAGAAATCAGCATTGAGTTCATACACCCAAGCAGATACGCGAGAGATGGGTTGGGCCGGTACTCGCCGGGCGCGCCTCTGCCTGGTCCGGCAGTGCCTTCAGTAGCCGGGTTGCTGCCCAGCCCAGGTATGTGGTCGGGGATCATAATGCCCTCGAACTTCACCTCGACCAGAGCTCGCATGATCTTGCTCATGTCGTAGTAGCCATCGTCGATCATCGTTTCTGTGAAGTGCGGCAACGGCGCGCTCACGTTACGGAAGTGAATCTTGAAGAGCTTCTTCTTCGGGCCGAAGTATCGAATCATTTCGACGGGATCCGCGCCCGTCATCTTTCCGCCCTCAAGCCATGAGCCACAGCACAGGCAAACACCGATGTTCGGGCTATTCGCTATCTCGATGGCTCTCTTATAACCCTCGAAGTTCGAGAAGATGCAGCGTGGCACGCCCGCAAGCATCGGCTGTGGCGGATCGTCCGGGTGTATACCGATACGTACCCCCGCTTCCTCCGCAACCGGCACGACCTTCTTGATGAAGTACGTGTAGTTCTCCCAGATCTCTTCTTTGGTGTAAACCCGGCCGTGTGAAAGCGGTTCCGAGAACGTTTTCCCGGCCCACGTCCCACGCGCGTTCGGGCTGGACAGATCCAGCGTGGCACCGGAGTAGCCGCGTGGTAACACTTCCCGTCCACTGCGCCAGATGCCGTTCCCCATATGCGCATACGTACTGTAGGGGATACCCGCCTTGCCCAGATAGCGGATGTAGTTGAGGTACTCTTCGATCTTCTGGTCGCGGCCGGGCAGATTCAGCGTCACCTCCGACATGTTGTGGAGGCTGCCGCTGGGACCCGCTCCGCTGCCGATGTTGTAAACCTTGAATCCGGCAGCCTCCCACTGCTCGCGCATCTGGATGAATGCCTCGGCGGTGGCGTTTTGCGCGTTTGGCGCGAGGCTCACCCACTTGACGCCCAACTGCTTCAGGAACAGCATGTTCTCGGGCGTCGGTTGACCGGCGCTGACGCCGATCTTGATGCCGGGCGGTATGGGTATCATCTTCGCCGAAGCCGGAGCCGCAGCTGCCATCAAGGCCGCTCCGCCGACTGCCATCTTTGCGAAATCCCGCCGCGCGGGTCGGTTCAAGTCGTTATTGTTCGAATCTGGAGAGTTCATATTCATGCCTCGCTTAAAACTCCGCCCGGAAAGACAACTGCATATTTGCCTGGGCAGTGCCGAAATTGGAAAAGTCCCCAACCGTGCCGGTAAACCGGGCCCATGTGGCCGGGCTGTTCAGATTGTATGTGGTATTCGGTGCCGCGAGTTGCGGACGCTTCCACGGCAGGTTATGCCCGTCGAAGCGAAGGCTGAGCTTTAGCCGCTCACCCTTAGGCATCCAGCTCTTGGTGACGAAGAACTGCATCCACAGAATGGCCGGCGCCTCGAGCACTCTTGCACCGAGTGACCCTAAAGTGTACGAGTCGGGGTAAGCGAAGGAGTCGATGTTGAAGGATTGCCACTGTTCTAATTGCGAAGCCAAACCTGCATTTGACCGTCGAGAGCGAATGCGATTCAGGCGATATTCCGTTCATTATGGATCGGTCCTCTGTTTTTGCCGGCGAAGAATACTGTCTTTGCCAGCAACGATACGATATCCTACGTCGCCCGCTCTCTTTCAGCGGAACCTTCCACTAGTACTTAGCTGCAGCCCACTTCTTCCACAACGTGTCATCGACCAGCATCTTCATGAAAAGGCCACCGACAACGGATCTTGCCTGAAAGCCACGCTGTTTGGCATCCTGCGTCCAATACCAGTCGGTCAGGGGGACGCGCGTCGGTGACTCATTTGCGAATTTGTACGTCGGGTCAATCAGCGAGTCGAAGTCTTTCTGCGATTCCGTGAGAGATGCTGTCCAATAGATCCAGTCGAGCTTCGTGTATTGCGAGCGATTGTCGAGGGGCAGCCCGAACTGATTTTGTTGCTTCTGGTAGTAGGTGATCTCCTTGCGCGCCACTTCATCGGGGAACAGTTTCAGGCCGAGAACCTTGTCCCAAACGAGGTTGTATTTTTGGCTCCAGGTGCCGGGCTTGTCGAATGCGAGGACGTAGTGGTCGCCATCCGCTGCCATCGTCACCCAGCGTTTCGCGAAGTCAACTGCCGTCTTCTGGTAGCTGTCCGCTTCCGCTTTATGGCCGAGCTTGCCCGCAAGCTGAGCGTAGGCTCCCAGCGCCACGATCGCCTTGATTGAAAGGTTTGCATTATGGGCCAGGTGGCCCGCAAAGTCGTCGGTCGAGAGCTGATTCTCCGGGTCGAGACCCTTGTCCTTCAGGTAGGCCGCCCATTTTGTGAGCAGGGGCCAGTAACGTTCAGCCAAAGCCGTGCTGCCTTCCGCCTTCTCAATCGCGGCCACCAAAATCAGCATGTTGCTGGTCTCTTCTACCGGCATCTGATTCTCTTCGGTCTTCTCACGTCCACCGTAGACCTGGCCATTCGCATGTGGATAGCGCCCCAGATCGTGAGGTGCGAAGGAAAAGTTCCAGCGCGGCAGCGAGGCGTATTGCAGAACCGGCACGACCGAGCCCTCCAGCAGCTTTGGATTCATGAGTGCGAAGAGCGGCGAGCTGGGATAGAAGACGTCCACAGTGTCAATGCAGCCGTTCGAAAAGTTCTCTTTGGAGAAGAACAGAACGGACCCGTCGACGTCGACTGCCAGCTTATGCGCTGCGATGGACTGCCGGTAAGACAATGCCGACATCAGGGCGAAGTGGTCACCGCCGGCTTTGCGGAGGTCCGCCATCAAATCACGATCGAAGGCTTCGGCTCGCTTGCTTAATGAGATGAAGTCGCGCTCACCGCTAGCCAGGAGATCGGCGGCGGTAGCTCCATTGCGTCGCCAGTAAGGCCGGACCCGGCGTTCGAGAAAGGTCAGAGACCAGATATCGTCATACGCGAGCAAAACGTGCCGCGAGACGGGGGTGGCACCGACCATACCCGCCGTGATCGCCAGTGAGAGGCCCTGCGCTCCGCGGCCGGTGGGAGGTGCATTGGTTTCGGTTTCGTCGTGCTCGTTGAGCGTGCCGGAAGCGGCGAACTCGGTACGCGCGGCCGTCAGGCTGCCCATCGTGGTGACGGGGTGCTCCGCGGGGGAGCCAGCGAGATAGAGATAGCCCCAATCGATGCGGAGATTGTCGCCGTCCTTCTCCAGAACGGGCTGCTGCTGGCTGCCGATCCGGACGGCACTCATCCCGTTCGGCAGATGAAAGCGCGCCCACGACACGGGCTGATCGGCTGTATTCACCGCGAGGGCGGCTGAGGCGTCGAAATAGAAGGAGACGTTGTGCTGCGCGCCGTCAGTCGAGGTCACTTTCCAGACCACGTAGGAGAGCGGCCGGGAAAGTATATCCAGGTCCTGCGGCAGGGCTGGCGTCAGGAACGTCAGAGTTACGTTCACCCCTGAACCCTCGAAATCGTAAATCGTGCGCGTCGGCAGAACTTCCACGCTCTTCTGGGCGAGAGCGGGAAGGTCCCGGGGATCCCGCCCCATCAGGCGAAAGGTATGTCCGTCCACCCGAACCAGTGACGTGAGCGGTTGCTCGGTCCCGGTCCAGTGCTTTGTGTTCTCATCTGTCAGGCGGTCGGCCATGGACCAGATGCTGAAGTAAGGGTCGTGCGTCACGAGCGGGACGGCGGGCGGGCGGAAGGCGCTGGACTGGGCGACCGCAGAGCTAACCAATGCCAGAGCGAGAGCAACCCGCCGGATCGGTGTCGAAGAGATTCGCATGTGAACGTAGCTTACCGAACTGGGAGGCACGTTCCGTAACGGACCCTTCGATTTGGTGCAATCACCTGCATCAAGGACCTCAGGACCAAACACCCGGCCTTTTAAGAGCATCGGATCTCTCGTGCGGGATGCTCATCCGGATCTCGTCATCTCCGAATGACGCATGCGGAAGGTCGAAGTAACCTCGGATTCTCCTCCCGACCATTCGTGCTCTGCGGGCGCTAGTGAACGATGCCCAGATCCCTGAATTCCGAGCGAGGAATTCCGAGCGAACCGGGTCGCGGTCCCCTTTACTTGCCCCGTCGTGTAGCGCGGCCCTGATCTGATCACCCCGTTCTTAGGGTGGTCTCGCAAGCGTGACACAGGGCGTGTGTAAACTTCTGCTCATGAATGGCATATTGCTGTGGCAAATGCTACATCCGGAACGCTCGCGCGGCTGCCTCGAAGCCACGGTCCCCGTGCGCCCGTCGTCACCGGTTCCGGCCCGGATTCATCATGTTGTCTCTGGTATATCAGTTACTACAATTGAGCAACGGAGAAGTAGAGATCGCGCTGTTCCTGAGCTTGTTGGCCGGGAGCTGTAGCGCTGGCTTATCGTCAGTAATGGAGATTTTGAGGCCGGAGCCACAGGCTGGTCGGGTAACATGTCCATCGGAGCCCAAACTGGAGCGCTGGGCTTCATGAACTCTTTTCGTCCGGCAGATCGCCGGACCTCACGTACAGAAGACGATACCAGGTGCGGGAAGCGCGGCGCGGATTCCGGCGACTAACACCGCGACTGCAATCAACCCGAACGTCGCTGGCTCCGGAGCTGTCTGCTTGCTGGCACCCACCTTCAATTTCGCCAACGATTCAGACATCGCCGGCCAGTACCCCATCCCAGAATATATTGAACTCGCTGGTCGGTCCGCTGTTTTTTGTTTACCCAAAAGCTCAGGTCGTAACTCTGACAGGCGACGGTTGAGAGCGCCTGGCCGAAAAAAGGACCTGAGCGTGGATCTCACACATGAACTCGCGAACGATTGCCCGGGTAATCTTTCCTTTCTAACCACGACGGCCCTGCTACTGGGCCAGTGCTTTGGCCCGATAGGCGGGACGATCACCCATCCGTGATTGTGCGCTTCACAAGGTACTATCATTCACGGTGCGCAAACCCCTGCACGGAGGTGCTATGGACTGCGCTGCCGCCGGTCGTGAATGACTCCTGCTGAAGTTGTTCTGTCCCCGCCGGATGACGCGCCTGGGCTCGACGAAGTGTGCGGCGGTAAGCTGGGACGCATGTGGCACCGCATACTCGGCCGCGCGGCGGCGATTTCGTTCGTAATTTCCGGGGCGTTGCTCGTACCCCAAACGGCCCCGGCACAGAACAAGAAGTGGGTCCAGTTGTTCAACGGAAAAAGTCTGGACGGCTGGGTTCCGAAGTTCAGTGGTTTCGACCTCGGGGTGAACTACAACGACACGTTCCGGGTAGAGAACGGCCTTCTGCTCGTGTCCTATGACAAGTGGGCGGATTTTGGGGATCCGCCGCATTTCGGACACCTGTTCTACAAGAACAAAAAGTTCTCTCATTACGTCGTCGCGGTGGAGTATCGCTTTGTTGGCGAGCAGGTAAAGGGCGGTCCAGGATGGGCGCTGCGCAACAACGGCGTGATGCTGCACTGTCAGGCGCCGGAGACAATGGGCAAGGATCAGGACTTCCCGATCTCCGTGGAGGCGCAACTGCTCGGCGGCGGTCCCACGGGCGAGCGGACTACGGCAAACATGTGCTCTCCGGGCACGGAGGTGTACCAGAACGGCGTTAAGGTCCCGAGCCACTGCATCACTTCGAGCTCACAGACATATCGTGACGGAGAGTGGGTGCGAGTGGAGATCGAAGTGGATGGCGCTGACAAAGTCGTGCACCGGATCAACGGGAAGACGGTGCTGGAGTACGGCAAGCTGGAGATCGGCGGCGGCAACGTCATT
>JAOAPO010000008.1 GCA_025462945.1 Bryobacterales bacterium | reverse complement strand
GCATGATTGACCAGATATGGAGACCGCGCCGGTAGGTGTTAGCTGCCATAGGTGAATTCCAGGGTGGCAGCGCCACTGGGAGCCAGGGTCAATTTGCCCTCCTTGCGCCCAAGCTTTTCGTGAATCGCTTCCACCGTGTAACTACCGGGCGGCACGCCTTCAATCTTGAAACTGCCGTCCTCACCGCTGACTGCAAAGAAGGGGTGGGAAGAGACGCCGATCCACGCCCGCATCCAGGGGTGGACGCTGCAGGTGACCGGAAACAGGATCTCTTCGGTCCCGAACTTCTTGAACTTGTGCTCCGCGCGCGGCGGCTGCGACTCGTTCCAGGCTTGGTTTTTCTGGCACTCGGCATGGACATTATGATTTACGGGATCGCTGTTGAGAATCTCCAGATCCTGATCGGCCATCATGCCCTGGACGTGCGGCGTATAGACGCAGCCGTCCTGATTCAGCTTCGCCGGCTGCGATGGTGGCGTCCAGCGGGCGGGTGCCAGACCGTCTTTGATGTGGATGAAGACGTTGCGCAGCGTGTGGTTTGCGTTGACGATGACCGTCTCGGCCCTGAACTTCGCGGGATGAGCTGCGTCGCACTTGGGATTCGACGACATGTCGATGACGGGCATGGCAGGAGCTTCGCCCTGAAACAGAATGCGGCCGCTGATGGTTCCGGCGGTTGCCGGGTCCACGTGGGCTGCGGGAAGGCTGACTTGCGTTTCGGTTGGTTTCGGTCCGCCACCACATGCCGCCAGCAGAAACAGCGGAAGCAGGCCCAGAATGCGTTGCAAGTTACATTTTGACATATGGGCGAAGAAGGCAAATCGGGGCCTTCTGCGTGCAGCGCCTAAAAAACGTCCGATATGAATTCTTCCTTTTGGAATACGCTTCAGTGGCCGGCGATGGCGGTGACGCTCGCGTCCACCTGGCTGATCGCTTCGCGCGGGGCAAGACGCCGCCGCTGGGGCTTCTGGTTATCCCTGCTCAGCAATCTGATCTGGACGATCTGGGGTGCCGCTGAGCATGCCTGGGCAGTCATCGGATTACAGGTAGGTCTCGCCTTCATGAACGTCCGCGGGATTAAGAAAAACGAGCAACCCTAACGCAGCAGTTCCTGCATCTGACGCGCATTCTCCACCGCGTACGCCGCCTGGTCGTTATCGAAAAAGACCCAGGCTTCCGAGAGGTTCCAGTCCTGAATCTGCCGGAGCCACTTTTCGAGATCCTGCACGGGATAGCTGCCCTGATAGGCGTTGCCGGGCCCGTGCAGCCGGACATACGTGAAGTCGGCGGTGACGTGGCGCGGCGACTGGAATCCAGCCAGATCGTAGATGCACCAGGCGGCATTGAACCGGCGCAGCAGGTCACAGACTACGGGCTGGTGCCAGTCGGGATCGCGGAACTCGAAGGCATAGGCGTTGCCTTTCGGCAGGGCCTCGAGGAACGCCTCGAAGCGGACGGGGTCGCAGCCCCAGTGCGGCGGCAGCTGGAACAGAATCGGCCCCATTTTCTCGGCCAGCAGATCGGCGCGCTGGAAGAAGCGGTCGAGGGCAGGCACGGGGTCTTTCAGCTTTTTCATGTGGGTGATGAAGCGGCTGCCTTTGACGGCGAAGCGGAAATCGGGCGGCACGGTGTCGCGCCAGGCGCTGACGGCATTTTCGGGAGGCAGGCGATAGAAGGTGTTGTTGAGTTCCACGGTTTGGAACTCGCGGGCGTACCACGCCAGCATTTCCGAAGGTGGCAGGGAGGGTGGGTAGTAAGGCCCCCGCCAGTGGGCATAGTGCCAGCCCGAAGTCCCGACATGGATTCTGGCGTTCATGGGGGCAGAGACAGCAAGAGGGCGCAGCGAACTGCGCCCTCCTGAAGATTCTTAGTGAGATGGGGTTACTTGCTGCGGCGGGCAGCGGCTCTGGTCGGACGGGCAGAAACGGTGGCTGTTTCTTCTTCCTCTTCTTCCTCTTCTTCCTCGACCCCGGTGGGAGCGCTGGGGAGGACTTGCTCCAGCGAGATGGTGTTCAGTTTGGCATCCGTCGCCTTCTCTTCGTCGAGGGTTTCCTGCAACAGATCGACGACTTCGGAATGTCCGAGTTGCTCGGCCAGCGCCCGCGCGCTGCCATAGGCTGAGATTTCGTAGTGTTCGACGCGCTGTGAGGCCGCGATGATGCCGGCGTCCATGATCAGCTTTTCGCCCTTTTCGGCAATGACTTCTTTACCTTCTTCGATCAGGCCCTGCATGGCTTTGCAGGTCTTGCCTTTGAGGCTGATGCCGAGAGTTTCGGCCACCTGTTCCAGGCGGGTAACCTGATTCTTCGTTTCCTCCAGATGCAGCGTCATGGCTTCTTTCAAAGCCGGGGTGGATGACTTCTTCGCCAGCGCGGGCAGTGCTTTGGTCAGCTGTTTCTCTGCGCTGTAGAGATCTTTCAACTGGTCCTGCAGAAGCTCTGTTAATGAATCCATTGGAAATGCTCCTTGTCTTCGTCTTGCGGTTGTTTGGACTGTTCGGACAATCCGACGGGAAAGGTGCTGGACCTCTTTAAGGAAAGGGCTTTCCCGCGCCAAGCTTTGCATTTAGCGTGCCGACGGGAAAAGACGCACCGAAACGGAGATGGCATCCTGGCGTGAGAGTGCACCTGGAGCTCAGAAAGTAACGATGGTCCAAAACGGAATGCTGTAGAGGGGTTTATCGGGAACCGTTGAGCGTGCGTGACTCCGCAGGAAATTCCGGCTGAGACGAAATTACTCTGCAGGCCGGTACGGGATTTGGGCGACGGCTGGAAGGCTCCACAGAGTTGAAGCTGAGCGGCAGCTGAACGGCTTCATCCCAGACGGCTGTTCTCTTCGCGTTCCAGTTGCTGGAACGAAATCTTCGCCGTCGACTCCTTCATTGCGCTTGGGAACTGAGGCCTTGAGATATCTTTTCGCGGAGCTCTGGCTTTCTGAGTTCCAACAATTCATCTCGTCCTAAGGCTTCGCGTTCCACTTCACTCGTGGTTGTAGCGGCCACTGTAACAGGCTAGTTGGCTGTCAGGCATTGTCAATCATGAGCAATCTTTGCGTTCCAGGATGAGGGAGATCTTCGGTCGCCAGCGCCTTTTCCGATCTGCTAAAGTGGGGTTGCAAAAGGCGAATAAAAGGCGAATACGGCCATGGCGGCATTACTAGCAGACGTCCAGCGATCTTTCACTCAGCGCTTTGGCGTTGATCTTACAACTGTCCGGGAAAAGGTGGCTGCGGAGCTTTTGGCTACGGGCATTCCGGGCATCCGGATTCCTCGGGGCACCCTGACGGAGATCAGCGGACCTCCCTCTTCGGGGCGGACGAGTATTCTCAACGCTACCCTTGCGCGTGCGACGCATCGTCCTGAATTCTGTGCGCTGATCGATGCGGGCGGGAATTTCGACCCACGGTCGGCGGCGGCAGCGGGGGTGCAACTCCGGCATTTGCTTTGGGTCCGGTGCGGCGGCAGCGCTGAAAATGCGCTCAAAGCGGCGGATCTGATCATTCAGGGCGGCGGGTTCGGGGTGGTGGCACTTGACCTTGCCGGCGTGCCTTCGCGGGATGCGCGGCGGATTTCGCTCGCCTCCTGGTTCCGCCTTCGCCATACCGTGGAAAAGACCTCTACCGCTTTGATTTTGGTGGAGGAAGAGCGCAACGCCGCGTCCTGCTCCACCCTGCAGATTGAGGGCAAGGCGACGGATTTCCAGATCACCGGCGGTCTGCTGCGCGGCCTCACGGTGGATGCAACGCTGGGGCCGCGAACCCGTGCTCGAGCGACTTTCGCGCTCAAGCCCCTGTACAGCGAGTAGCCATGTACGCCTGTCTCCACGCTACCGGTAACCCGGCGCTGCTGGTCGAATGCGCCCGGCATTTTTCGCCTCGGATTGAGGAAACGTCCGAAGATACCGTGCTGTTCGATGTGCGGGGTCTGAGCTCGCTCATCGGCAGTCCCGAAGCCATTGCCGAAGCGATTCAGAACCGCGCCGGCATTCCGGTGAACATTGCGATCTCGGCAGACCCCGACGCTGCCATCTTTGCCTCGCGGGGCATTCGTGGGACTACCGTGATTCCTCCTGGTGGTGAGGCGGCGGTGCTGCGGCGGCTGCCGTTGAATCTGCTGCCGGGGTCGCCCGATACGGCTGAATTGCTGGATGCGTGGGGGATCCGGACGCTGGGTGAACTGGCGGCACTTCCTCCTTTGGGCATAGCGGCGCGGCTGGGGCCGGAGGGAACTTATCTGCAGCATCTGGCCCAGGGGAGGGCGGGGCGGCAGTTGCGCCCGCTGGAAGATCCGCTGCAGTTCTGCGACGAACTGGAACTCGACGATCCGGTGGAGTTGCTGGAGCCGCTGGCGTTTCTGCTGGCCCGAATCCTGAACGGCCTCTGTACGCGGATGGCTGCCAGAGCTGTGGCGACGGACGAGATCCGTTTGGTTTTGACTTTAGAAAATGCGCCGGAGCATCGGTGTACGCTGCGGCTGCCGGTGCCGATCGCGGACGGCGCGACGCTGTTGAAGCTGTTGCAACTGGAACTGGCTGCGCGATCGCCGGGGGCACCGGTGCTGAAGCTGCGCATCGAATTGAACCCGGTAAAGCCTCGCATCCAGCAGCACGGGCTTTTTGTAGCCCAATCGCCGGAGCCGCAAAAGCTCGAAATCACTTTATCCAGAATCGCCAATCTTATTGGTTCTGAAAACGTTGGGACGCCCGAGCTGCTCGACACGAATCGCCCGGACAGCTTCCGGATGGCCCGTTTCTCGGCGGCAGCTTATAAGACGGACTCCGCGCCCTGTCCGTGCGAAGTTCTAACTCTGCGGCGCTACCGTCCGCCGCAGATTGCGCAGGTTCGGTTCGATGCGGAGACCCCGGCGCACATCTCGACGGCGGTTTTGAAGAGCCGGATTATTGCGGTCGCCGGGCCGTGGAGGTCTTCGGGGGACTGGTGGCAGAACCAGCCCTGGGATCACTCGGAGTGGGATATCGCGGTGACCGGCGGCGCACTTTATCGGATACATGAGGACCTGCGGACTGGCCGTTGGTTTCTGGAAGGGAACTACGACTGATGCGTTATATAGAACTGCACGCCCGGTCGGCCTTTAGCTTTTTGCAGGGGGCTTCGCTGCCGGAAGAGTATGCGGAGACCGCGGCGAAGCTGGATATTCCGGCGATGGCGCTGCTGGATCGGGACGGCGTTTATGGTTCGCCGCGCTTCTTCTCGGCGATGAAGAAGCAGGGTCTGCACGGGCATACCGGGGCGGAGGTGCGGTGCGCCGATGGCAGCTACTATCCGCTGATCGCGAAAAACCGCGAGGGCTACCAGAATCTCTGCCGGATGATTACGCGGACGAAGCTGCGAACGGAGAAGCATCCGAAGCCGGGTCGGGAAGCGGCTGCGACTGCGGACGAGTTCACGGAGTTTGCGCAGGGTCTGATCTGTCTGACGGGCGATGGCGACGGTCCTCTGGCTATGGCGATTCGGAAGGGGGAGGGTCGGCAGTGCCTGGAGAGGCTGCTGGGCACTTTCGGGCGGGGCAATGTCTACGCCGAGATCCAGAGGCATCGGGACCGGGATGAAGAGGCACGGAATCAGGCGGTGATCGGCCTCGCGCGGAGCCTGCAGGTGCCGCTGGTGGCGACCAACGGCGTTTGCCACGTGCAGCCTGCGTCGCGCGAGGTTCTGGATGTCTTTACCTGCCTGCATCACAAGGTCACCCTGGCGACGGCGGGGCAGCTGCTTTCGAAGAATGCGGAGCGGCATTTGAAGGCGGGCCAGGAGATGGCGCGGCTGTTCAAGGCTTATCCGGATGCGCTGGCGAACACGCTGGAGGTGTCCGCGCAGGCGCCCTTTCAGCTTTCGGATCTGGGCTATGAGTTCCCTCGCTATCCCCTGCCGCACGGGCAGTCGGAAATCGACTACCTGAGAGACCGCACCCGTGAATCGGCGCGAATGCGCTACCAGAGCGGGTATAAGAGGGCGCGTCCGCAGATCGAAAAAGAGCTGGATGTGATTGGGAAGCTGAATCTGGCGGGCTACTTCCTGGTGGTCTGGGACATCGTGAATTTCTGCCGCGATGAGGGCATTCTGGTGCAGGGCAGGGGGTCAGCGGCGAACAGCGCGGTCTGTTATTCGCTGGGGATTACGGCGGTGGATCCGATCGGGATGGAACTGCTGTTCGAGCGCTTCCTTTCTGAAGAACGCGGCGAGTGGCCGGATATCGATCTCGATCTGCCTTCGGGCGAGAAGCGGGAGCGCGTGATCCAGCATGTCTACACACGCTACGGCAAGCACGGGGCGGCGATGACGGCGAATGTGATCACGTATCGGGGCCGCTCGGCCGCGCGTGAGGTGGGCAAGGTTCTGGGGTATGAAAGCCGCACTCTGGATCAGCTTTCCACGCTGGCCTCGATGGGGGAGTGGAAAGATCCGGGCAGTACGCGGGTGCGGCAGTTTAACGAAGCGGGTTTCGACCTGGAAAATCCAAAAGTCCGCAAGTTCATGGAACTGGTGGAGGGGATTCAGGATCTGCCGCGGCATTTGGGTCAGCACAGCGGCGGGATGATCGTCTGCCAGGGGAAGCTGGATGCGGTGGTGCCTTTAGAGCCGGCCAGTATGCCGGATCGCGTGGTTGTCCAGTGGGACAAGGAAGACTGCGCGGATCTGGGGCTGATTAAGGTAGATCTGCTGGGGCTGGGCATGATGTCGGTCCTCGAAGATACGCTGGTGCTGATTCGGAGCCACTACAAGCGTGAGGTGGATTTAGGGCAGCTGCCGCCGGACGATCCGGAGACTTATAAGGTGCTGCAGGCGGGCGACACCATCGGGATGTTTCAGGTGGAAAGCCGGGCGCAGCAGGCGACGCTGCCGCGCATGAAGCCGGTGCGATTTTACGACATTGTGGTGCAGGTGGCGATCATCCGGCCGGGTCCGATTGTGGGCAAGATGATGAATCCGTACCTGATGCGGAGGCAGGGGAAAATGGCGCCGGATTGCATTCACCCCTGTCTGGAGCCGGTGCTGCGGAGGACGCTGGGCGTGCCTCTGTTTCAGGAGCAGTTGCTGCGGATTGCGATGGTCGCGGCTAATTTTACGGGCGGGGAAGCGGAGGAACTGCGCCGGGCGATGGGCTTCAAGCGTTCGAAAGAGCGGATGAAGACGATCGAGCAGAGGCTGCGTGACGGCATGACGAAGAACGGGATTACGGGAGAAACGCAGGATACGATCGTGGGCTCGATTACGGCTTTCGCGCTGTATGGCTTTCCGGAGTCGCATGCAGCGTCATTTGCCTTGCTGGCGTATGCGAGCGCTTATTTAAAGGTTCATTTTCTGGCGGCGTTCACCTGTGCCATGCTGAACAACCAGCCGATGGGTTTCTACTCGCCCGCGATTCTGGTGAAAGACGCCCAGCGGCATGGCCTTCGCGTGCTGCCCATCGATGTCACCACTTCGGAGTGGGACTGCACTCTGGAGAACATGAACCTGCGGCTGGGGCTTCGTTATGTAAAGGGGCTACGGGCGGATACGGGAGCCGCAATTCTGGAAGAGCGGGCGTCACTGCCTTTTGCCGATATCGACGATCTGGCGCGCCGCGTGCCTTCGCTGCATCGGGACGAGATTGCGAAGCTGGCGGCGGCCGGTGCGCTGAATCCTTTAAACGCCGAGCATCGCCGGGATGCGCTTTGGAAGGCGAGCCGGGCGGCGAGGAGTGCGGGTCCGCTGCTGGTGGAGATTCCGGAGAACGACCCGGAGGCACCTCTGGAACCGATGTCCATTGCAGAGAGGCTGAATGCGGATTATGGGGGAACAGGCATCAACATCGGCCACCATCCGATGTATCACCACCGTGCGGAGATGGAGGAACTGGGCGTGACTCCGGCGACCGGGCTCGCTCACATCCGGTCTGGCAGACATGTGCGGATTGCGGGGTGTGTGGTGGTGCGGCAGAGGCCTGGGACGGCGAACGGGATCGTGTTCCTCAGCATCGAAGACGAGACGGGGATCTCGAATGCGGTGGTGATGCCGGATGTTTGGGAGGAGCACCGGCTGCTGATTTTAAGCAGTAAATGGCTGCTGGTGGAAGGCCCGATTCAGAACGTGGACAACGTAATCCATGTACGGGCGAGGAAGATAGAGCCGCTGCCGTTCACGATGCTGGCGATCCCGTCGCATGACTTCCGGTAGCCAGTATCGAAAGATACAGAAAGACGCCCGAAGGATCTGACCAAAGGATATGGGTATCACGGGAAGTTCGTGATATCAAATAGAGACTCAATCTTTACGAGCCGTTGAGGTCTACCTTTGGCACCGCAAAATTATCTATTTTTACTAACTTTTCAATCCGAAGAAGGGCGTTTTGTTAGCAGACGCTGTCTTTCCTGCCAAGGTTACCTGGCAAAAGTTTATTCCCGATGAAGGGGGCCCTGCACTTTTCCCCCGGGATTCGGGTCATTGTCACGGGGGGCCTTGGGTTCATCGGCAGCAACCTCGTTTTGGAGTTGCTGCGTTTGGGTGCCCGTGTCACCGTCATCGACCCCTGTGTTCCCGGGTGCGGCGGCGACCAGGCCAACCTCGGCACCGATCTTGAGCGCGTGGAGTGGATTCCGCTGGATATCGAACATGTCCAACTTCTGCAGGATGCCATTTCCTCGGCCCGGATCATCTTCAATCTTGCCGGAGAGATACGCCACCAGCACAGCATGGTGGACCCTCTGCGCGATCTCGAACTGAATGCGCGCAGTCAGTTGCTGTTCGTGCAGGCATGCGCCCGCTGGAATCCCGGTGTGCGTATCGTTTATACGGGATCGAGGCAGGTTTACGGCGTTCCTCAATATCTGCCGGTGGACGAAGATCATCCGGTAGTGCCGGTGGATTTCAACGGCATCCACAAACAGGCCGCGGCGTCGTATCACCTGCTGCTGAGCCGGCTGGGATCGCTGGACGCGTGCGTTCTTCACCTCACGAACGTGTACGGTCCGAGGATGGCGATCGGCATCCCGGGGCAGGGCTTCCTCGGTACTTTCATACGCTGTCTTCTCGACGGCGATGTGCTTACCGTTTTCGGAGATGGCAGCCAGGTACGGGACCCTTTGCATGTTGACGATGCCGTGGCCGCGATGCTTCTGGCTGGTACTATTCCCCACTTGCCGGCTCGCGTCTACAATCTGGGCGGCCCCGATATTCTGACTTTGCTGGAGATTGCCGCACAGGCCTCAGTTCTGGCAGGAACTAATGAGCCCGGTTTGCGAACCTTTCCGCCGGACCATCGGCAGATCGATATCGGCGGCTACTATGCCGACTCCGCGAAAATTCAGCATGACCTTGGCTGGCGCGCCCAAGTCCGCTTTCAGGACGGACTGCGCGACACGCTGGCCTGGTATCGACTGGTGGGCACATTCGCTGCCGAGCCGATGGTCGCCCATTGAGCGGCCCCGCACTGAGTCAGCAGGGCATGAACCCAGCTGAGTTTTCGAACATTGCGAACGCCGAGGACGAGTTGTGGTGGTACCAGGGGCAGCGCGAGATCCTCACAACGTTGATTGACAGGCAACTGGCCAGTGCTTCGATCGGGAAAGTTCTGGAAGCCGGCTGCGGCACGGGTCACACCGCGAGGCTGCTGACCGATCGCTACGGCTGGAGCATCACGGCCCTGGATCTGAGCGAAGTCGGGCTGGGACATGCTGCCAGCCGCGGGCTCTCCACCCTGGTGCAGGGCGATATCACCAGGCTGCCGTTTCGCAACGGTGAGTTCGATCTGGTTATCTCGCTGGACGTGATTGCACACCTTGAAGCCGGCGTTGAGAGTGCCGCCTACCGCGAATTCGCGCGCGTGCTCCGTCCAGGGGGGCGGATGATTTTGCGGACAGCTGCACTGCGCAGCCTGCGGAGCCGCCATTCGGAGTTCATCGTGGAACGACAGCGATTTACCCGGGCCGAGGTCATTTCCGGCCTGCAAACAGCGGGATTTCGGATCCGGTTCGACAGTTACGTGAATGCCTTCCTGTTGCCGATAGCGTGGTTCAAGTTCCGTGTTTGGGAGCCGCTGCTCTCGAGTCCACCAGCCAGCGGCGTGGGCCGTGTGGCGGGATGGCTGAACCGGTTGCTCCGCCTGCCGCTCGCCCTGGAGGCACGTCTGATTGCTGCGGGACACCGCTTCCCAATCGGGCAAACGGTGCTGGTGCTGGCCGAGCAGCCTCAAAGGCAAAGTTCATGAAGAAAGTTCTCGAGCGGCCGGGGCCTACCCGGTTTCCGCATTCCCTCAGCGTCTTTTTCCCTGCTTATAATGATGCTCTGTCATTGCCAGGCCTGGTACGGGCGGCCATGGAAGTTCTGCGCCGTCACGTTACCGACTACGAATTGATTGTGGTGAATGACGGCAGCGCCGACGAAACGCAGGCCGTAGCAGAGGCTCTGGCTGTGGAGTTCGGACCCCGCATGAAGGTGGTGCGGCACGAAGTGAACCGGGGCTATGGCGGTGCACTTCGGACGGGATTCGCATCGTCCACGAAAGAGTTCATCTTCTATACGGATGGCGACGGACAGTACGACGTGCGGGAGCTGCCGCTGCTGCTCGCGCAAGTTACCAGCCAGGTGGGCCTGGTTAACGGCTACAAGATTCTGCGGCATGATCCGTGGCACCGTATCTTCATCGGGGCCTGTTACAACCAGTTCGCGCGGTTCCTGTTTCGGGTGCGGCTCAAGGACATCGATTGTGATTTTCGACTGATCCGGAAAGCTGCTCTTGAGACGTTTGCTTTGACCTCGACCAGCGGCACGGTCTGCGTGGAACTGGTGACCGGGCTGGAGCGCAGCGGGACCGCGGTGGTTGAAGTACCGGTCCACCACTTTCCGCGGCTCTATGGCCGTTCGCAGTTTTTCCGGCTGCCGTCACTGGGGATCACCTTCGGTCAGCTGATTCAGCTGTGGCTGCGGTTGTTTGCGACCGAGCCAGCCCGCCAGGTTAAGAAGCCCGTTACTGAAGTGTCAGCTGAGCGAACTGAATGTGGTGTTTCGCGCTGACAACGCCCCACGGCTGCGCGAGGGTACCGCGTTCGCGCAGCCAGTCGCGCATGTCGGCATCGCGGTCAAGTTGGCCCAGCAGCGTGGTATCGAGCCAGATTTGCCGGTGGTTGGCGCGCGCGCTTTGCAGCAGCCCGGACAGCCCGCCACGATCCGCCATATCCGCCTTCATCCACGTTGTGCGCGGGCCGAAGTAGCGGACCATCCAGTTGTCGCAGGTGAAATCTTTGTAGAGGATCAGAGAGTCTTCTCTCCACAGAGGTGACGCCTGTTGCGCTACCTGAATGGGAGGTGTGGCGGCAGGCTTCGAGTAGGGGTAGATGTAGAAGGCGAAGTTGAAGACCGCCATGAGCACGACGAAGGCGCGAAGCGGCTGAAGGGCGTGCCGCCCTGCAAGGAAGCGCCTCAGCAGAAATCCGATCAGGAAAACGGTGGCGGGAAGGTAGAAGAGCCGGTAATAAGGATATTCGGTCAGCCAGACGAACAGGAAAGCGATAAAAGTTGCTGACCACACGGCCACGAACCGAAGGCCAGGCTGCCGGGTGATGGCAGTTGGTGTGAAAAGCTGCGTGCGCCCGGCGATTACCGCCCCTCGGATGGCCAAGACGAACCATCCGAGGCTCGCGAGCAGCATCGCCAGCAGGCCAGCCAGAAAAGGGCGGCTGACAAACTCCAGAGCCAGCTTGACCCGGCCACCGAAAAACACCCGCATCTGGCTTCGCAGGCTTTCCAGCGCGTTGGCGCCGATGGACCGGAACGCGAAGACGTCGCTGCCATTCTCCGTCATCCAGGCGGCAACGGCGGCGCGCGACCACGTTCCGTCCAGCACATCGAACCAGACCCAGGCGTACGCACCCGCCACTGCAAGGCCGGCGGTGAGGAGGTAGGCTGCCACGGACTGGACACGCGCCTTGTCGCCTCTGGCCCTGATTGCCGGATGCAGCCAGAGTGCGACCACAACAGCGGGGAGGAAGAACAGCGCGATCTGGTGCCACAACATGCTGAGCGCGTGGATGAGGCCGAGTATCCACCCAGCGGGCCTGCGATGCGGGTCTGTCAGCAGGAAAGCACCGAGCATGAGAAGGAAGGTTGCCGGCACGTAGGCATCGGCATCGGTCGAGAACTTCCACCAGGTTGCCGAGAACGCCATCAGCAGCGTCAGCCAGAAACTCAGAGCCCGGTCGCGGGACCAGCGGTAGAGGGCGAGAAACAACAGCGATGCTGTAGCCGCGCTCAGCACCATACTGACGGAACGCAGCACGTCGAGGGCTCGAATTGTGGGGAACAGGGCCTTGAGCGGCGTATAAAGCAGATAGCCGCTGAGGTTGAAGAGCAGGTGGTTCGGATTGAAGTAGATGTCTTTGATCCCGGCGAAGTCGCCGGCGTTTTTCACTATGCCGTAGCCATTTTGCCCGATTCCTTCGATGTTTAGTGCGAACCCGATGCCGTCCCAGTAGTGATTCCTGGTGGGAAAGCAGGCATAAACGACCAAAAGCAGGGCTGCCAGTAAGAGGGCGGTGGCGATCGCGGATCGGGCTTCGGATTTCAGCTGGGGCGAAACCCGCGCTGGTTGTTCAGTGGCTGTCATGAGGTGTCTGGGCGACGGTAAACGCGACCGCCGAAGGAGTTCTTTGTACGGTATCAGCCGACAAAGGCGCGCAACGGGCGTCTTTTGGGTCATTGTTGGATCTTTTGGCTTTCGACTGAACCAAATGGGCACCCGGATCAATGGGACTAAGATGGAACCGCTACTCTCAGAAAGAGTGTTAATAACTGGTGCTACGGGGAAACTTCTTGACCGCCTGACCGCCGCTCCACGCTGGACCCTGCTGGCTTTGGCTGGCCTGTCAATTTTGGTGGTGGCATGGCTGGACTGGCGCCTCGGCGACGACGTTAGCCTGGGTGCATTTTACGTTTTCCCCGTCCTGATTCTCAGTGGCATTCTCTCCAGGTGGCAGCTGATCTCGGTGGCCGTGTTGTGCGTGCTGCTGCGTGAGTTATTCAATCCTTCGCCGACCTTCGCCAGCCTCGTCCTCGAAGGGGGGTTCGGGCTTCTTGCCTACGCTCTGATCGGCCTGTTTGCCTCGGACGTGATCAGGCATCGACTGGAAATTATGGAGAATCTGACGGAGATTCGGCACCAGCAGTCGCTCCGGGCAGCGGCGGAGGAGCAGCTGCGGGTGCTGGCGGAAAGCAGTCCGGCGGCAATTTTCACCCTCAATGAAAACGCCGAAATCCTGTCCGCAAATCGTGCCACCAGAGAATTACTGGGCCTGGACGCGTCAGTGCCCCTGATCGGTCGAAGTATCGAGTCGAACCTGCCGGTACTTGCCGAGGCTCTGAAACTGGATACACGACAGGAGCGCTTCAGAACGGTGGCACAGGTCCAGGGTCAGCGCTTCGACGGCACTCCGTTCGTGGCGCAGGCGTGTTTCTCTTCCTATAGGGAACAGTCTGGGGGCGTTCGTCTGGCCGCGATCGCGTTCGATTCCACCGAAGATACGCGCGACAGGGAAGAGCAGAACCAGCAACAGATCCTGCAGAGTAACCTACTCATTGCGGGTGCCGTGGCCCACGAGGTCCGCAACGTCTGCGGGGCTATGTCGGTGCTCCACAGCAATCTGAACCGTGTTGAAGGCATCGGCGGGAACCGTGACTATCAGGCGATCGGCGATCTGATCGCCGGCCTCGGGAAACTGGCTCACCTGGAACTGCAGGGCGAGAAAGAGCAGCAGCGGCATACGGCTGAGCTGCGCGACGTTCTGAATCAGTTGCGCATTTTGATTGAGCCTGTCTGGGAAGATGCGGGAGCGCAGATTAAATGGCCGCAACTGCCGCAGCCGGTGCTTGCGGCAGCCGATTCGTTCACGCTGCTGCAGGCTTTCCTGAACATCACGAACAACAGTTTGTCAGCCGTTTCAGGGCGCAAGGACAAGACACTCCGCATCTCGGCTGAGATTCGCGGACAGCTGGCTGAGGTCGTGTTTTGGGACAGCGGCGCAGGCGTGGCCGACCCGGACAGCCTCTTTCAGCCCTTCCGAACCGGCTTTGGTAATGTCGGACTGGGCCTGTATATCTCGCGCGCGCTTTTAAGAAAATATGGTGGAGACGTCCGTTACGACGGCGTGGTCACGCCCGGGACCTGCTTCGCCGTGGAGGTCCCTTTGCATGGAGTCGGCAATGCCTATAGCGCCAACAGAAACAATTAAGCTGCTGCTGGTCGATGACCACGCACTTTTTCTGGAAGGCATGGAACGCCTGCTGGCCGGCGAGGCCGATTTTACGGTTGTCGGTTCGGTGCGCTCGTTCGCGCAGGCGGTTTCGCTGCTAGCCGAAAACCAGGTAGATATCCTGCTGCTCGACTTCGACCTCGGCAGAGACCGGGCCACGCCGCTGGTCCGAACCCTGGCCGAGCAGAAGTTTCCGGGCAAGATCCTCATCGTGACGGCGGGGGTTAGTGAAGCCGAGGCCGTGCAGTTGATTCGGGCTGGAGTTGCCGGCATTTTTCATAAGCACAACGGCTCTGCCGCGTTGTGCGACACGATCCGCAAGGTTGCCAGTGGAGGGCCATACCTCGAAAGCGAATACCTGAGCAGCGTGTTCCGCACTCTGGGGCCCGAACCCGAATCTGGTCCGCCAAGCCTGTCTGAAAGGGATGTAAAGCTGTTGCGGCTAATCTTTCAGGGCCTGGTGAACAAAGAGATTGCGACCAGGCTGGAGATGACGGAGAGCGGCGTTAAGTCTGCCCTTCGTTCCCTGTTCGAGAAGATTGGCGTTCGAACGCGAAGCCAGGCAGTCCGCGTGGCGCTGGAAAGTTACCGCGATCAATTCTGATGACTGACAACCATCTTCGAACCGCGCCGAATACCCCCATTTTCAGACTGGTGCGGCCATTTCAGGAGTTCGCGGCGCGTGAGACTTCGGGCGGAATCGTGCTTCTGGCGTGTACGCTGGCGGCGTTGATCTGGGCGAACTCGCTCTGGGCTCACAGTTACGAAACCTTCTGGCACACCACCGTTACGGTGGGGGCGGCAGGCCAGATCTTCACCCGCAATCTGCATTTCTGGGTGAACGACGGCCTGATGGCCATCTTCTTTCTGGTGGTTGGGCTGGAGATCAAGCGGGAACTTCTGGTGGGGGAGCTGGCGTCCGTCCGGCAGGCTGCGCTGCCGATCGCCGGCGCACTGGGCGGGGTCATGTTCCCGGCCATCATTTATACGCTGATGAATCGCGCCGGACCGGGTGCGTCAGGCTGGGGCATTCCGATGGCGACGGATATCGCTTTTGTCATCGGGATCATGGCGCTGCTGGGCAGCCGGGTTCCGCTGGGTTTGAAAGTGTTTCTGACGGCGCTGGCAATTGTGGACGATATCGCCGCGGTATTGGTTATTGCGGTTTTCTACACCTCCGAGATATCGTTGACGGCGCTCGGCATTGCCGGGCTGTGCCTTGCGGGTCTCATTGTCATGAATCGCCTGGGTGTGCGGCATCCTTTGCCGTACGGGCTTCTCGGCATCGCACTTTGGTACTTCGTGATGCAGTCGGGCGTACATGCCACCATTGCCGGGGTTGTGCTCGCGCTGACCATCCCTTCGCGAACGGAGCTGAATGCGGGGCAGTTCCTGTCGCACAGCCGCGCGATTCTCGACCATTTCGCCCAGACGGTGGACCGTGAAGCGAACGTTCTGAACGATGAGAGCCAGCAGGTTGCAGTGGACGCATTGGAAGACACCTGCGAGAAGCTGCAGCCGCCGATGCACCGCATTCAGGAAGCGCTCCACCCCTGGGTTACGTTCGTGATTATGCCGCTGTTTGCGTTGGCGAATGCCGGGGTGAATTTCGGCAGCCACATCGCCGAGAATGTCGCGAGCCCGATTGCGCTCGGGGTCGCAGTCGGTTTGTTACTGGGCAAGCCACTAGGCATCACGCTGGCGTCTTGGCTGGCGGTCAAAGCGAGAGCCGCGTCGCTGCCGGATGGCGTCAACTGGAGCCAGGTGCACGCGGCCGGTTGGCTGGGCGGCATCGGCTTCACGATGTCGCTGTTCATTGCAGCGCTGGCGCTGTCATCTGAGACTTATCTGCTGCAGGCGAAGCTGGGAATCTTTGCCGGTTCGCTTCTCGCGGCTGTGACTGGATCATTCCTGATGTTGCGTGCGAACAATAAAGCCGTCGAAAGTGAGGCCAACGCTGGAGACTGACGCTTTGCGGAAATTCTGTCTGGCGCTTCCGGGTACGACAGAGACAGTGCAGTGGGGCAACGATCTTGTGTTCAAGGTCGGCGGCAAGATGTACGCAGTGGTGGCGCTGGAACCGAGTGCTCACTGGATGTCATTCAAGTGCGGCGCGGACACATTTGCGGAACTCATCGAACGGCAGGGGATTGTCCCTGCTCCATACCTGGCGAAGGCACAGTGGGTAGCACTGGAGAGCAATCGGATTCTGCCCGCCGCCGAGTTGAAGGAACTGGTTCGGACTGCTTACGACATCATCGTGGCGAAACTGCCGAAGAAAACGCAGCAGGCTTTGGGAACACCGGCCTCAGCGAGCTAATTGTCGGTAGCGGTCTTTTCCACGTGATCGATGATGAGTTGATCGACCATCGCTTTACGGGGCTCCAGTTTGAGGCCCAGCGCCGAGACAGCCTGCGTAATCGAAGATGTCGCACCGCCGCCGGGCTCCGATGCCGCATCGGAAGGGGCTCCGCCGACTGGACCGCCGGGTCCGCGACCAGCGCCCATCGGGATATCCATTCCGTTTGCACGTGCCATTTGCAGCAAGTCTGCGAGCGCGAAATCAATCGCGACTTCGTAATTCCCCTTCAGGTTGGTCATGTCGACGACCTGGCGTCCGCCTCCACCACCCATTTGCGAAAACTGGGTGAGCATATCGGCGAAACCAGACATCGTGATCATGCTGCCGTCCATGTGGAAACTCTGGGTGGCAGGGTTCATTCCGTACGACATCGTTCCCTTCAGGCCCATGTTGACGGTCGCGCTTCCCATCTTGCCCATGGTGACGCGCACGGGTCCGTCGGGACCTTCCTGCATCATCTCGCCGGGCTTCAGCGGAATGGTTTCGTCCAGCGCCTGCGGCTTTTCGGTCGATTCCTTCAGCTTCGGGCCATTTTTCCCGACGACCAGGCCGAGGACAGGATGCTCTTCCTTCGTTTTGTGAAACGTGAGTTTGAAACGATCTTCCAGAAGAGACTGCAGCATCTTCGGCGCGTCTTCTTTGCGGCTGCCGGCGGGTAGTTTCGCCACGATGTCGTAGCGCTCTTTGGTCAGCCAGTCGGGACCCGTCACCTGGAAAGTCTTCACACCGTACGCAAGTACGATGAGATCGCGCATCGCGACATAGTTGTATTCGGCCCGTGAAGCGTCGACGTGCGCCCCCATCTTCGGCATTTTGCCCTGTTGCATGTCGGCGGCGAGCTTCGCCATATCGAGCGGCGCCGATGGCTTGATTGAAGCCACTTCGAATGCTGGCCTGGTCTGGGCTACTGCCGCTCCGGTGAAAAATACCGCCGCCACGGCTCCGAGTGCCGAGAATGTTAAGGGATTCTTTCGCATCAGTTTCAATACTCCTTCAGTCGCGACCTGATCTAAACGGTGACTCAGCATCGCACTAATCCAGTACGAAGATCAAAGTGAGCCTGTTCGCCGTAAATCTGGTACAGGTTAGTACTGATCTTACCCGACTCTCGGTAGAATCCAGGCAGAGGCGATGGCGTGGTGTTTTGATTGCTCGCCTCAATTTGAGATGTCATCGGAATCTGGCGGCGAAATCCTTCAGACTGCTCATCGGACAGGTCAGGCAGTCCTGATTGATCTGCTGAACGCTACCTTGGAGGTGGCCGCCAGTTTCCTCCGGGCGGCAAAGATTTGCGCCGATGACAGCCCGTCAGCGAGCCAAAGCGGACTGAGACGGACTACGACGGCGATTGAGAGCCTCCGCCACTTCGCCGGCCGCGTCGAGGACCCAGTGGTACGAAGCGATATCTGGGTGAGAATCCGGGCACTGGAGCGCGAACTCGCTGAATTTGCTCCCAGTCTCACGCGCGGGAAGCTGATTGTTTTCCCGGGCCCAGCAGACGAAGGGAAGATATATGTTCCCGGAAAACGCGGTCACACACGTTCCGGAAGAGCACGCAACGTGCTCACGTTGCGCGGTCCACTTTAGCCGTGTAACGTTACAGGCTCGCTTGTCACGATAATTCTCCGGCCGGTATGCAGAGTTCCTCGACGTCATTCGACGTGGCGTCGACGATACCGAAGCGTGCCGCCACGTCCGGGGCGAAGCGCAGCATGTCACGGCGTAACCGCAGGACGGCAAGGTCCTTTGCCTTACTCTCAAGCATCACGTCGAACGTCCGGCCCGCATGCTGCCGCATAAACGTGCAGAACTCGAAGACATTCGCGAAGTCGCCGTGCTGCGTGCACAGTGGCGGCTGTAAAACGTTCTCCGATTTCCCTGTTTTCCCGTTTTTCCTCGAGACCTCGCGCATCTCGGTGCGCGTCGAGGAGAAATGAATTTTCGGTCGCGCCGAACCGCGCCAACTCGACAGCATACGGTCCAGCGCCTCCGCCATAGGCACACCCTCCGGATTGAAACACCACCAGTGCTGGTAATCGAAGATCAGCCGGACACCGGTCCGCTCGTGAATCCAGATCACGTCAGCGGGCCCGTAACGAACGTCATCGTTCTCCAGCACCAGGCGCGCCCGCACGTGTGCTGGCAGCGCCTCCCACGTCCGCACCCAACGCTCGCACCCAGCCGGGCGATCGCCGTAGACCCCGCCGACGTGAATCACCAGGACGGCCTCCGGCCCGAGTTCCATCCGGTCCAGGATCTCCGCTTGCGTCGTGATATCCCAAACGCTCTTGCCGACCAGCGCCGCATCGGGACTATTCAGGACCACGTATTGAGAAGGATGAAAAGAGAGCCGCAGACCGAGAGAACGGGCCCGCTCCCCGATGCGCCGCAGCTCGCGGTCGGATTCCCGCACCATCTTGTGGAACTGCGGGAGGTCGGGGTGCGTGGCGTAGGGCGCCAGATCGGATGACATTCGGTACATGTTGATCCCGTTCGCCTCGAGGTAATCGAAGATGCGTTCGAGGTATTCCAGCGAGACCCGCAGGTGCGGATTGTTCTGCCAGCGGCGGCTGTCGGCGCTTTTGAGGTCCGGCACTTGCAAGACCTTCACGGGGAAACCGAGACGCAGGGATTCCATCGAGCGTTACCGAGCGATTTTGATGCCGCACGGGGTCAAGACGGGCACCGAAGAGTGAGCAAGGTGCCGCCCGCGAACTTCGAGAACAAAAGCGTGGAGGTAGCTACCGCTGGTAGCTAAGCGCTGGCTGTCGACGGGGGTTCCGCTCGGGCCGCTCTCTGCCGCTCCAGCACATGCCAGCAACTGGTCCGATGAAGGCGGTAACTAAGATGGGCTTCGCTCGCGGTTCTCTGCTTCGTTTCCACGTCAGCGAAACGCCCCAGATAAGCCTCGCGGCTCAAATGCTCGACGTCCGCTGAAAGCTCGAGCGAGGCCTGAGCCTGCGCTCGGGCCGCAGTGTTCCAGTCGTTCAGGAGTTCGTGGCACTCCCTGCACTCCCGGATAATACTGACCACTTTACTTCTTTCGCGGATACTTTGCTCCCCATCCATAGTGCATATATTACCGGATATGTCAGTGATAAAAGTCAAGCTGACCCGCATAAAATCTTTTCCAAATAGTTTGTATTGAGCAGACGCTCCGTTCGGTACCAATAAGTTGGAGGATGCACCGATTTTAAAATCGCCGCGGTATTGCTTCATCACTTGCAAGAAACTCTGGCTCAGCAGGCATGATTCGGATGGGGAGTTTTCGTCGAATTTACGCTCTGTTTGACCCGGTGAGTTCGGGCTGATATCCTTGACGCCGGATGAAACGGCGTTTATTGACGGTTGCGGCGGTGCTCGGCACCGTAGTTCTATTGGCTCAACAGGCTCCGGTGCCAGTGCCGGCGGCAGGCGCGGCGGGACGAGGTGCCGGCGGGCGTGGACGGGGTCCGGCTGTCCAGCCGAAGCCCGACGAGCTTGCCCAAATCCGTGCGAAGTCCGGGCAGATCGAAGCCATCGTTAGTGAGCTGAAAACGAAAAGGGCTGACCCGGCGCTTCTGGGGGATGTCGAGGTCTTCGCCAAAGCCGGACGCTTCCTGCTGGAGTATCCGGACCTCATCAATACGCAGCCACAGATCGATCACGCCATGACGGTGCTGGATTCCGGTATCGAGCGCGCGAAACAGCTGCAGACCGGAAAGCCGGCCTGGACAGAGGGCAAGAGCCGAACGTACGCCTATTACTCCGAGATGGACGGGTCGGTACAGCCCTATCACGTCAGCCTGCCCGCGAATTACGACCCCGATAAGCCGACCCGTCTTTACGTCTGGCTGCACGGCCGCCAGAACAACACCACCGAATCGGAGTTCATCTTCAGCTTCATGAATCCGCGTCCGCCGGGCAACGCGCCGGTAGCGGATCAGGGCCAGATTCAGGTTGACTTGTTCGGCCGGATCAACTCGGCTGGCTGGCACTGGGCTGGCGAGGCGGATGTGTTCGAAGCGATCGCGGCCGTGAAGCGGCGCTTTAAGATCGACGACAAGCGCGTTCTGCTGCGGGGCTTTTCAATGGGTGGAGAAGGCGGCTGGCATATCGCACTGCATTACCCGGACCGCTTCGCCGCCGCTGAGATTGGAGCAGGGACATGGTCGCGCCGTGCACAGACTCCAGGCCTGCAGCCGTATCAGTACGCCGCGCTGAAGATCTGGGAAAACATGGAGGAATGGGCGCTGAACGCGTTCAATCTTCCTGTGGCCGGCCATGATGGCGATGCGGATACGCAGATTGCCTCGCTGCCGGGCCCCGGGCCCGGTGTTCCTACTCGCGGCCAGCTGGAAAGTTCCCTGCGCACTCGCGCACAGCTGGAGAAAGAAGGCTTCACCTCAGAGGGCGATCCCGATTTCCTGAAGGTGAAGGGCACGCCCAGCATCTTCCTGATTTCGCAGAATACTGGTCACGGGACGAGTCCTCTGGTACGTCAGCGGCTGGATGCGTTCCTGAAGGAGTGGGGCGACAAGGGCCAGACTTCGCCCGATCATATCCGCTTCGTCACCTACACGACGCGCTACAACCAGAACTACTGGATGTCCGTGAATGGCATGGGCAAGCTGTACGACCGAGCCGACGTGGATGCTCAGCGGGCCGACGGCGGCAAGGCTTACACGGTCAAGACGAACAATGTCACCCGGCTTGCGTTGCGGGAAACGGGTCAGG